>CBFGWW010000353.1:0-1580 GCA_965652625.1 uncultured Agromyces sp. | reverse complement strand
CGGCCCTGCGTGATCACGTCGAGCGAGCGCTCGTAGCGGAACGCCGGGCGGATGCGCTTGAAGATGCGCGGCACCGTCTCGACGTTGTGGGCGAACACCTCGGGCCGGGCCGAGAAGACCTCGCCGAGCAGCTCGGGGTTGCCCGAGAAGTCGGGGACGAGGATCTCGACGCCCGTGCCGGGCGACTGGCGGTGGATCTCGCGGATCGTCTCCGCATAGAGCCAGGCGCCCTCGTCGGGCAGGTCGTCGCGGGCGACGCCGGTCACGGTGGAGTAGCGCAGCTGCATCCGCACGACGGACTCGGCAACGCGGCGCGGCTCGTCGACGTCGTAGTCGGCGGGCTTGCCGGTGTCGATCTGGCAGAAGTCGCAGCGGCGCGTGCACTGCGAGCCGCCGATGAGGAACGTGGCCTCCCGGTCCTCCCAGCACTCGTAGATGTTCGGGCAGCCCGCCTCCTGGCAGACCGTGTGCAGCTCCTCGCCCTTCACGAGCTGCTGCAGCTGGCGGTACTCGGGTCCCATCTTCGCCCGCGTCTTGATCCACTCGGGCTTGCGCTCGATCGGCGTCTGGGCGTTGCGGACTTCGAGGCGCAGCATCCGGCGCCCCTCTGGTGCGGTGCTCATGCGGCGACCGCCGCCTCGGCCTCGGCCCGGAACCGGCGGGTGATCGGGCCGACGAGGTCCTCGGGGGTCACCTCTCGGCCGAGCTCGCGCGTGATGGTGGTCACGCCGGCATCGCGGATGCCGCAGGCCACGATCTTCCCGTAGGGGTCGAGCGAGTTCGAGCAGTTGAGCGCGAACCCGTGCATCGTGACGCCGTCGGCGACGCGGATGCCGATGGCGGCGATCTTGTTCTCGCGGCCGGGCTCGCCGACCCAGACGCCCGAGCGGCCCTCGACGCGACGGCCGTCGACGCCGAGCTCGGCGAGCACGTCGATGAGGATCCCCTCGATGCGGCGCACGTAGCCGACCACGTCGACCGGCTCCGCGAGCCGCAGGATCGGGTAGCCGACCAGTTGGCCCGGACCGTGCCAGGTGATCTTGCCGCCGCGGTCGACGTCGATGACAGGTGTTCCGTCGGTCGGCCGCTCATCGGGCGCAGTGCGCTTGCCGGCGGTGTAGACGGAGGGGTGTTCCAGGAGGATGACGGTGTCGGGGCGTTCGCCCCTGACGACCGCGCGATGGACGGCGCGCTGAAGGTCGAGACCCTCGATGTACGGCACGGAGTTGGCGCTTAGCCCCGCGACGACGAAGTCGAGCATGCCGTCCAGTCTAGGTGGGCGGATGCCGCGACTCGTCCTCCCCACGGCGGGAGGCGTCGCAGCCGACGTCGTGCGGCTCATGCGGCCGGTCGACGTCCGCCCGGCGCGGCATCCTTCCAGCATGAGCCGCCGATCGCGCCGCGAGCGCCGCACCGTGCGCAGCCCCGACCCGGTCGAGCGCGGCGTCGCGGCGGCGCCGCTCGACGGCCGGCTCGTCGGGTATCGGCTGATCCGTCGCATCGCGTCGGGCGAGCGGGCCGACGTCTACCTTGCTGCGGTCGGGCGGCCGACGGCATCCGACACCACTGGAGCCGAGCCC
>CBFGWW010000352.1:0-1582 GCA_965652625.1 uncultured Agromyces sp. | reverse complement strand
CTCGAGGACGACTACGACAGCGAGTACCGGCACCTCGGCCCGCCCCTGCCCGCGCTCGCGTCGCTCGACGACGCCGGCCGCGCGGTGCTCGTGGGCAGCTTCTCGAAGGTGCTCACGCCGTGGCTGCGCCTGGGCTACGTCGTGCTGCCCGACAACCCCGGGCTGCGCGCGGCGTACGCGACCATGCGCGCCGACGACCGGTGCCCGGTGCCCGGGGTAGTGCAGGACGCGGTGGCGAACCTGCTCGCGAACGGCTCGGTGCGGCGGCACATCGCCGGCACGCGCCGCGACTACGCGCACCGGCGTCGGCTCGTGCTCGACGCCCTCGACGGGCTGCCGGGCGCGCCCCTGAGCGGGCTCGACGGCGGGCTGCACGCCGTGGTGCGACTGCCCGACCACGCGGCATCCGCTGCCGTGCTCGCGAGGCTCGAGCTCGAGGGCGTCGCGGTGGCGCCACTCGGCGACTACTCCGCCGTGCCGGGCGAGGAGGAGCCGGGGATCGTGATCGGGTACGCGGGCGTCGCCGACACGCAGCTGGTGGAGGGCCTCGGGCGCATCCGGGCGGCGATCCTCGGGGAGCTCTGAGGGGTGCGGCGCCCGACCGGATCCGCCGGGGGAGGGATTGCGCTTGCCCGCACGGTCGATAGGCTGGCGCGAGCGGCGCGCCCGATGCTGACGCGCCGTTCGGCACGTCGGTGGGGAGGCTCGGTGGGGAGTGGGCTCGGCAGGTCGGCCGGCGCCGTCGGAGGCAGGATCGGCTGCGCGATCGGCGTGGTCGCATCGGTCGTCGCGCTGAGCGGATGCATCGCGCAGCCCGCCGCGACCCCGCCACCGGTCACCGTCTTCGCGACCGTCACGGCGACCCCCACTCCGCCGCCCGTCACCACGCCACCGCCCGCTGCCGCGCCCGAGCCCGAGCCCGTCGCGCCCGAGCCCGTGCCGAACGCGCCCGCTCCCGTCGTGGAGTGGGGCCCGGCGTACGACACCGGCCCCCGACCGGGCGCGACCGGCACCCCGGTGCTCGACGGGAACGGCGTGCCCTCCAGCTACGCCGTCGTCGAGGGCGACAGCTTCTTCGACATCGCGCAGCGCTTCGAGCTGCCGCAGCAGCAGCTCCTGCGCATGAACCCGCAGATCCACAACTACGGCGAGACGGTCTACATCGGCGACGTCATCAACCTCGACTGGACGAAGACGGGGTGAACCCGTGGTCGTGAGCGAGGTCGTCACCATCGCGCCGTGGAATCCATGGCCGCTGGTGTTCCCGGGCATCGCGCTGGTCGTGGCGGTCATGGCGTCATTCGTCGGCGGCCATTACCGCTCGAAGACCATGCGGGAGTCGGGCTACGCGCTCTTCGTGGTGGGCGGACTCGCGGCCGCGTGGATGACCTGGTCGATGTCCGGCCTCTGGGACGCGAGCGCCCGCGAGGAGGCGCTCGTCGCCGCGGGCTACGAGTCGCCGACCTTCTCGGGCACCACCGACGTGGTGGGCGGCGAACTGCCGCCCATGGCGTGGCAGGCGATCCGCGACGGCGAGCGCGTGCGCGGCGTGCTGCGGCCGCTCGACGGCGACCGGTGGGAG
>CBFGWW010000351.1:0-1591 GCA_965652625.1 uncultured Agromyces sp. | reverse complement strand
TCAACTCCAACGTGTTCCCCGGCCAGCAGGGCGGCCCGCTCATGCACGTCATCGCGGCCAAGGCCACGGCGTTCAAGATCGCGGCATCCGCCGACTTCAAGGACCGCCAGGAGCGCACCATCCGCGGCGCGCAGATCCTGGCCGAGCGCCTGACGGCCGACGACTCGCGCGCCGCGGGCGTCGACGTGCTCACGGGCGGCACCGACGTGCACCTCGTGCTCGCCGACCTGCGCAACTCCGCGATGGACGGCCAGCAGGCGGAAGACCTGCTGCACGACGCGCTCATCACGGTGAACCGCAACGCCGTGCCGTTCGACCCGCGCCCGCCGATGGTCACGTCGGGCCTGCGCATCGGCACGCCCGCGCTCGCCACCCGCGGCTTCGGCGACGCCGAGTTCACCGAGGTCGCCGACATCATCGCGCTCGCGCTGCAGGGCGGGGCGGATGTCGCGGCGCTGCGCTCGCGGGTCGAGGCGCTCACGGCGGCGTTCCCGCTCTACCCCGGCCTCCAGCAATAGGGAGCGGCATGACGGCGATCACCCTCGACGGCGTCGCCACCGCGTCCGCTGTCAAGAACGAGCTGAAGAGCCGCGTCGCGCTGCTCCGCGCCCACGGGGTCGTGCCCGGACTCGGCACGCTGCTCGTGGGCGACGACCCGGCATCGCGGGCGTACGTCGCGGGCAAGCACCGCGACTGCGCGGAGGTCGGCATCGAGTCGATCCGGATCGACCTGCCCGCGTCGGCGACCACCGCCGACGTGCGGGCGGCGATCCGCGATCTCAACTCGTCGCCGGCCGTGACGGGCTACATCGTGCAGTTGCCGCTCCCGGCCGGGCACGACGAGAACGCGATGCTCGAGCTCATCGACCCCGACAAGGACGCCGACGGCCTGCACCCGACGAACCTCGGCCGGCTCGTGCTCGGCATCGAGGGCGAGCTGCATTCGCCCCTGCCGTGCACGCCCGCCGGCATCGTGGAGATGCTGCGCCGCTACGACGTGCCGATCCGCGGCCGCCACGTCACGGTCATCGGCCGCGGCCTCACGGTCGGCCGTCCGCTCGGGCTGCTGTTCACCCGCAAGGGCCTCGACGCCACCGTCACGCTCACGCACTCGCGCACGGCCGACCTGGCCGCCGAGGTGCGTCGTGCCGACATCGTCGTGGCCGCCGTCGGGGTCCCGCACCTCGTGCAGCCCGAGTGGATCAAGCCGGGCGCCGCGGTGCTCGACGTGGGCATCACGCGGGTGCAGGACGAGGAGACGGGCAAGGGCAAGCTCACGGGCGACGTCGACCCGGCCGTCGCCGAGGTCGCCGGGCACCTGTCGCCGAATCCGGGCGGGGTGGGTCCCATGACCCGCGCGATGCTGCTCGCCAACGTCGTGAAGGCGGCCGAGCAGCGCCTGCACCGCTAGGCGGGCACGGGGCACAGCAGCGCTGACGCATCGGATGCCGCGGGCCTCGTGCTCGCGGCATCCGGTCGTTCCGGCATGCCCTGCGCCGGCCCTGCGCCCGCCCTCCGCACGCCCTCCCGTCCGTCCGCCCTCCGGCAATGGACCGTTCACCCCGCGTGCACGATCGCGCCACCGTCGCGG
>CBFGWW010000350.1:0-1591 GCA_965652625.1 uncultured Agromyces sp. | reverse complement strand
GAGAACGCGTTCACCTCGGCGATGCAGCGCATCGGCAACGTCGTCATCGACGGCGTCCCGGCCGGCGGCGAAGACGACTTCATCGTGCTGCGCGAGGTCGGCGAGATCCCCGCGTTCGCCTTCGAGCCCCGCGACCACCTCGAGATCGGCGAGCTGCTCGACGCGATCGACATGTCGCGCGGCGCCAAGGTCTCGGGTGCGCGCTTCCACTTCCTGAAGGGCGTCGGCGCCCGGCTCGAGCTCGCCCTCATGAACATGGGTCTCGACCGGGCGATCGCCAACGGCTTCACCCCGCTGATCACGCCCACGCTCGTGCGCCCCGAGATCATGCAGGGCACCGGCTTCCTCGGCGCGCACGCCGAGGAGGTCTACCACCTGCCCGCCGACGACCTCTACCTCGTCGGCACGAGCGAGGTCGCGCTGGCCGGGTACCACTCCGACGAGATCATCGACCTCTCCGACGGCCCGCTCCGCTACGCGGGCTGGTCGACCTGCTACCGGCGCGAGGCCGGCAGCCACGGCAAGGACACGCGCGGCATCATCCGCGTGCACCAGTTCGACAAGCTCGAGATGTTCAGCTACGTCGACCCGGCCGACGCCGAGGCCGAGCACGAGCGACTGCTCGGCTGGCAGGAGGACATGCTGCAGTCGCTCGGCCTCACCTACCGCGTCATCGACGTGGCGGCCGGCGACCTCGGCTCGAGCGCCGCACGCAAGTACGACGTCGAGGCCTGGGTGCCCACGCAGCAGGCCTACCGCGAGCTCACGTCGACCTCGAACTGCACGACCTTCCAGGCCCGCCGCCTCGACATCCGCCACCGCACCGAGAGCGGGAAGACGGCGCCGGTCGCGACGCTCAACGGCACGCTCGCCACGACGCGCTGGATCGTCGCCATCCTCGAGACCCACCAGCAGGCCGACGGATCGGTGGTGGTGCCCGAGGCGCTGCGGGGGTACCTCGGCGGCCTCGAGGTGCTGGAGCCCAAGCGGGCATGAGCATGCCGGCCCCCCGACCCGCCGAAGCCGCGGAGCCGTGGCTCGTCGCGCTCGACGTCGACGGCACGATCCTGCACGAAGACGAGTCCATCGACGAGCGGGTCGCCGACGCGATCCTCGCCGCGCGTGAGCGCGGCCACGAGGTGACGCTCGCCACCGGGCGGTCGTGGGCGACGACGCTGCCCGTGCTCGAGCGCCTCGGGCTCAGCCCCGAGTACGTGGTGTGCGCGAACGGCGCCATCACGATGCGGCGCGACGACGGGGCATCCGGCGGCTACTCGCGTGCGCACGTCGAGACGTTCGACCCGACGGCCGTGCTCGCGCGAATCCGCTCCTTCCTCCCGAGCGGGCGGTTCATGGTCGAGCTGCCCGACGGGTACCGCCTCTACACGCAGGGCATGACCGACTGGAACCTCGAGAACGCGCGCGAGGTGCACTTCGACGAGCTGCTCGACCAGCGCGCCACGCGCGTCGTGGTGGTGTCGCCCGACCACGAGCTCGAGGAATTCCTGCGCATCGTCGAGGAGATGGGCCTGCACCAGGTGAGCTACGCGATCGGCTGGACCGCGTGGCTCGACATCGCCCCCGACGGCGT
>CBFGWW010000349.1:0-1627 GCA_965652625.1 uncultured Agromyces sp. | reverse complement strand
CGCGTGAGCGACGCGAGCGAGGATCCGGGCTCGTTGAAGCCGATGTGCCCGGTGCGGCCGATGCCGAGGATCTGCAGGTCGACCCCGCCGGCCGCGTCGATCGCCGCCTCGTAGTCGGACCCGGCCGTGCGGATCGTGGCGGGGTCGCCGTTCGGCACGCGCACGAGCTCGGGCGTGAGGCCGAGCGGCTCCACGACCTCGCGCGAGATGACCGAGCGGTAGCTCTCGGGGTGCCCGGCGGGCAGGCCGACGTACTCGTCGAGGGCGAAGCCGCGCACGCCGCGCACGTCGATGCGCTCCTCCGCGATGCGGTCGGCGAGCGCCCGGTAGCTCGCGAGCGGCGTCGAGCCCGTCGCGAGCCCGAGCACGGCGTCGGGCTTCTGGCGGATGAGGGAGACGATCGCGTCGGCCACGAGGGCGCCTGCGGCGTCCTCATCGGCGACGATCACGACTTCGGCCATCGGTGTCCTCCTACGAGGGCGGCACCAACGGCGGCCGCCGGGAATCCTGGTGGGATGACCTGCACGCGAGCGGCGAGGTCGAGTGATGCGAGGAAGGCCGACGAATCGGCCCACCCGTTCAGGATACGGTGCGTCCCACCGAGGAGGTCGTCGCCGAGGGCGGCGAGCCCGCCGCCGATCACCACGTCGTCGACGTCGGTCGTGAGCACGAGCAGTCGCACGGCGGCGGCGACGCCCGTGAGGAACCGCTCGCGCACGTCGACCGCGCGCGAGTCGCCGGCCGCGGCCGCGTCGAACAGCGCGCGGGCCGGGTGGCGGTCGAGCGTCGGCCAGTCGCGCGCGATCGCCCAGCCCGAGGCGAGGGTCTCGAGGCATCCGCGCTGGCCGCAGCCGCAGAGCTCGCCGGCCGGGTCGACCGGGATGTGGCCGATCTCGCCGGCGACGCCGTGCCCGCCGCGGAGGAGCCGGCCGTCGAGCACGATGCCCGCCGCGAGTCCCGTGCCGAGGTTGAGGTAGGCCATCGAGTGCGTGCGCAGGCCGTCGGCGATGCCGAGCAGGTGGTGGGCGCCGAGCGCGGCCGCCTTCACGTCGTTCTCCACGCGCACCTCGACCCCGAGCCGGTCGGCGAGGCGGGGGCCGAGGTCGAGGCCTTCGAGGCCGAGGTTCACGGCGTGCGCGACGCGGCCCGTCGCGATGTCGACCGCGCCGGGGATGCCGATGCCGATCGACGTGAACGCCCCCGCCGCGACGCCGGCGAGCTGCGTCATGCGCTCGACCGTGCGGAGTGCGGTGGCGACCACCTCGTCGGCGCCGAACCCGGTGGGCATTCGCACCTGGTCGCTGAGCTCGCCGTCGGCGCCGATCGCGACCGCGGCGGTCTTGGTGCCGCCGATGTCGATGCCGAGTCTCATGTCGCGTCCAGCGCGACCGCGGTCCGCGCGGCGGACGTCGCCGGCGTCGCGAGCGTCGCGTCGAGCAGGGCGATGAGCGCCTCCCCCACGAGGCGCGAGGCGCCGAAGGATCAGATGGGAGATTTCATCTCCGCGTCGCTTGGTTCGATGGAGGATCGCTGGAACGAGATCTTCAGGGAAAGGAATGGCCGCTTCACGCCTCCGCGCATCGTCCTGTTCCGCAACGCCACCAATGGCGGCCGCTGCGGCATGGCG
>CBFGWW010000348.1:0-1654 GCA_965652625.1 uncultured Agromyces sp. | reverse complement strand
TGGGAACTCGGGAACCGGGACGGGACCTTGGGAACTCGGGAACTCGGGAACTTGGGAACTTGGGAACTTCGGAACCCGGGACCGGGACCTTGGGTGCCCGGGAATCCGGGAACTCGGGAACTTGGGAACTTGGGAACTTCGGAACCCGGGGACCCTGGGTGCTCGGGAATCCGGGAACTCGGGAACCGGCAGTTGGGGCGGCGTCGCCTTCGACGCAGACCCCACGAGGGTCGAACGCCGCGCCGCTCACGCCGCGAGCACGCTGAAGGTCGCCGGGCCCCGCGCCTCCACCGACACCAGCTCGAGCTCGACGGACGACGCGAACAGCCGCGTCGCGGCCGGGTCGCCCACCACGGTCGGGAACGTGAAGAGCCGGTACTCGTCGACCAGCTCGGCCGCCTGCAGCTGGCGCACCACGCTGAGGCTGCCGATGACCACGACGTCGCCCTCGCTCGCGAGGCGCGCGACGCCGCCGACGAGGTCGCCGTCGAGCTTCTCGGAGCCCTCCCACGCGCCGAGATCAGGCGAGCCGGCCGAAACGACCACCTTCCGCGCCCGGTTCATCGCGGTCGAGAAGGGATCCGTGCGCTCCGGCCACAGGCGCGAGAGGTGCTCCCACGTGCGGCGTCCGAAGAGGAGGACGCCGGGATCGAGCGCGGGCACGATGCCGAACGCGTCGCCCGCGATCGCCTCCACGCCGAACCGGAACGCCCAGCCGCCGAAGCCGGCCCCGCCCCGCCCGTCGGGATCCTCGACGACCCCGTCGAGGGTGATGAACTCGATGACGATGACCTTGCCCATGGCCGTGCTCCTTCGACTCGCGGTCCGGCCGGGTGCCGGTCCTACGAGTACGTACCGGCGGCAGGCCGCGAACTCATCGCCCGTCGAGCCCGAACACCTCGAACACCTCGAACACCTCGGGCGCTTGGAACACGGTCGTCCGCGAAACCAGCCCGTGCACGACCGTGAGCACCTGCACGGTGTGCAGCCTCCCGTCGACGTACGCGACGAAGCCCGCCTCGCCGTTCGCCCAGAGGGGCTCGGTGCGCCAGTCGGTGCCGCGCAGGCGGTAGACGCGACGCATGAAGCCCGCGTAGTCGTCACGTCCGGCGTACCAGTTCTCGTTCGGCGGCATCTCGAGCACGATGTCGTCGGTGAGCAGGGCCGTGATCGCGGCTACGTCGGCGCGCTCGAACGCGTCGACGTAGCGGTCGACGACCGCCCGCTGCTCCGCCGGCGGCTCGGCCGCGGCCTCGGGATCCACGCCGGCCGACGCCAACGTCTTCCGGGCCCGTTGCAGCGCGCTGTTCACGGCAGCCGTCGACATGCCGAGCGACGCCCCCACCTCGGCGGCGGGCAGGTCGAGCGCCTCGCGCAGGATGAGCGCGGCACGCTGCCGGGCGGGCAGCAGCTGCAGCGCCGCGACGAGCGCGAGCCGCAGGCGGCTGCGTTCGACGGCGGATGCCTCGGGGTCGCCGGGGATGGGCGTGAGCCACGTCGCGTCGAGGTTCGGGACCAGCGCGGCATCCGGATCGTCGAACGCCGGCCCGACGCTCGACGGCAGCGGGCGCGACGAGCGCGACTCGGGCGCGGTCAGGCACGCGGTGGTGGCGATGCGGTAGAGCCCGGTGCGCCGCGCGGCGCGCGCCGGATC
>CBFGWW010000347.1:0-1674 GCA_965652625.1 uncultured Agromyces sp. | reverse complement strand
CCGAGGCGGAGGAGGAGACCCGGTTC
Organism: uncultured Agromyces sp.; assembly: GCA_965652625.1. Taxonomy (GTDB): domain Bacteria; phylum Actinomycetota; class Actinomycetes; order Actinomycetales; family Microbacteriaceae; genus Agromyces. Next base: position 1,648 of record CBFGWW010000347.1, on the reverse strand, counting down.
GTCGACGCCATCGCCGCCGTGCTCGATCGGCGCATGTCGCAGGACGAGCGCATCGTCGTGCTCGGCGAGGACATCCACCGGCTCGCGGGCGGCACCAACGGCGCGACCAAGGGACTCGCCGCCGCATACCCGGGCCGCGTGCTCGGCACCCCCATCAGCGAGAACGCATTCGCGGGGCTCGCCGGCGGACTCGCGCTCGACGGGCGGTTCCGGCCGATCGTCGAGTTCATGTACGCGGACTTCACCTGGGTCGCGGCCGACCAGGTGTTCAACCAGATCGGCAAGGCGCGCCACATGTTCGGCGGTGACAACCCCATCCCGCTCGTGCTGCGCACGAAGGTGGCGATGGGTTCGGGCTACGGCTCCCAGCACCTCATGGACCCGGCCGGCGTCTTCTCGACGAGCCCCGGCTGGCGCATCGTCGCGCCGTCGACGGCGGCCGACTACATCGGGCTCATGAACGCCGCGCTCGCGCTCGACGACCCGGTGCTCGTCATCGAGCACGTCGACCTCTACGCGCGTCGCGACTCCGTGCCGACCGGCGACCTCGACTACGTGCTGCCGCCGGGTCGCGCGGCGATCCGCCGCACGGGCACGGAGGTGACGGTCCTCAGCTACCTCTCGATGGTGGGCCACTGCCTCGAGGCGATCGAGCAATCGGGCGTCGATGCCGAGCTCGTCGACCTGCGCTGGCTCGACTTCGCCTCGCTCGACTGGGACACCATCGGCGCGAGCATCCGCACGACGAACAACGTGCTCATCGTCGAGCAGGGCGCGCATGGCACGTCGTACGGCGGGCGGCTCGCCGACGAGCTGCAGCGCCGCTTCTTCGACTGGCTCGACCAGCCCATCGAGCGGGTGACTGGCGGTGAGGCGAGCCCGAGCATCTCGAAGGTGCTCGAACGCGCCGCGATCGCCCGCACCGAGGAGGTCGTCGCCGGCCTCGAGCGCATCCGCGTCGGTCGAGGCGGTGCCTGATGGCCATCGTCGTGCGGATGCCCGCGGTCATGGCGGGGGCGACCGAGGCATCCCTGCAGTCGTGGCTCGTCGCCCCGGGCGACAACGTGATGCTCGGGCAGCCCGTCGCCGAGATCGAGACCGAGAAGGCGGTCGTGGAGTACGGTGCCGAGGACGCCGGGACCGTCGCGGCGCTGCTCGTCGACGCGGGCGATGCCGTCGCCGTCGGGTCGCCGATCCTCGTGCTCGCCGAGGCGGGCGAGTCGGCCGACGACGCGAGGCATGCGGCGGACGCCGAGTCGCTCGTCGCGACGGCAGAGCCAGGGGTGACGGATGCCGCGGCGCCCGCCCCGGCGCCTGCCGATCCCGAGTCGGGGGCGCCCGTGCTCGACGACGCCCCGCCGCCGCCCCCGGCCGAGACGGCGGATGCCGCGGTCACAGCCGAGCCCACCGCGGAACCGGGTGCCTCCGCAGCCACGGGGACGCCGACGGATCGCCGGTTCGTGAGCCCGCTCGTCCGCCGACTCGCGCGCGAGCACCACCTCGACCTCGCGCACGTGTCGGGCAGCGGACCCGGCGGCCGCATCGTCCGCCGCGACGTCGACGAGCTCCTGGCCGGGGCGACCGTCATGGCCGACGCGGCGCCGGCCGCCCGCGCGGCATCCCCCCATCGGGCTGAGTCGACCGCGAC
>CBFGWW010000346.1:0-1681 GCA_965652625.1 uncultured Agromyces sp. | reverse complement strand
CGTACGTCGAGCACGGCTACCTCGGCGCGACGTTCGGCCGCCCCGCCGAGCGCGAGCTGCCCGCGTGGTCGGAGGAGGCCGAGCTCAACGACGACGTGTACGCCTCACCGGAGCAGTCGCGCGAGGACATCGTCGCGATGTACCGCGACGCGTGGCGCCACGGCGAGGGCACGAGGTGGGACGCGTACGTCGCCAAGGTGCAGGCCGCCGCCGACGCGTACCGCTGACGAAGGGGCGGGCGTGCAGGCCTCTCAGCCGAGCCGCGCGAGCAGGCCCGCACGCACACCCGGCCACTCGTCGACGAGGATCGAGTGGACCGCCGAGTCGCGCCACGAGCCGTCGGCCCGCCGCACGTCGCGCCGGGTGATGCCCTCGAAGGTGGCGCCGAGCTTGAGGATGGCGGCCCGCGAGCGTGCGTTGATGACGTCGGTCTGGATCTTGACCCGCCCGAACCCGCACTCGTCGAAGGCGTGCTCGAGCAGCAGCAGCTTCGCCTCGGGGTTGACGGCCGTGCCCCACCAGCGCGAGCCGTACATCGTCCAGCCGAGGTGCACGTGCTCGCGCACGGTGTCGACGTCGCCGAGCGAGCTCGTCCCGACGACCGTGCCCGCCGCGCCGAGGTCGCCGTCGGCGACGAGCCGGATCGTGTATGCCGTCCGGCCGGCCTCCCGGGCCGCGACCGCGCCGGCGACGAGGGCCTCGGTCTCGGCGACGGAGGCGTGCGGCCGCGACATCGCGTAGCCCTGCTCGTAGCACCTCGGATCGGAGTAGACGGCGAAGAGCGCAGCGGCGTCCTCGTGGGTCGTCACGTCGAGCCTGACGAAGCGACCCACGAGCGGCGCGCCGGTGGGCGGGACACAGGCCGTGGTTGGCATGGCATGACACTAGACTTGATGGTTCCCGCGCCGCCTGCGGCGTCCCTCGAGTCCTTGGATGTCAGTGAGCACTTCGAACGCATCGTCCCACCGGAGCAGCGCGCCCGGGTCGCGCGACGTCTCACCGGTGGCCACCAAGAGCATCCCCGAGGAGCTCGCTCACGAGATCGCCGTCGAGCAGGCCCACGTCGACCGCGTCCACGAGGAGCTCGAGAAGGCCGGTCTGCGCGCCGACGTCGTGCAGGCCGAGGGCCTGGCGCGCACCCAGTTCGGCCGGCTCGTCGAGGTCGGCGACGCCGAGGGCGCCGGACTCTTCGAACGCGACGCGCTGATGTTCCACGCGGCGAAGCGGCGCACCGCGCTCGACACGCAGTACGAGGGACTCGTCTTCGGCCGTCTCGACATCGACCACGGCATGCTGCGCGCGGCCGCCGCCGGCAACGGCTCGGGCCAACCGGCCGGCTACCGCACGCCCTCGGACGCCTCGAGCGAAGACCGGGAGATCCGCTACATCGGCCGGCTCGGCGTCCGGGACGACGACTACGAGCCGCTCGTCATCGACTGGCGCGCGCCGGCCGCGTCGCCGTTCTACCGCGCGACGCCGGCCCAGCCGATGGGCGTGCTGCGCCGCCGCGTCCTGCGCAGCCGGGGCACGACGGTCATCGGGGTCGAGGACGACCTGATGGTCCCCGAGGCGCCCGACGACCTCGTCGTCGTCGGCGACGGCGCTCTCATGGCCGCTCTGACCCGTAGCCGCGGCGAGCGCATGCGCGACATCGTCGCGACGATCCAGGCCCACCAGGACG
>CBFGWW010000345.1:0-1727 GCA_965652625.1 uncultured Agromyces sp. | reverse complement strand
GATCACGACCAACGACCCGGTCAAGATCGCCGAGGACTACGCGATGCTGCAGCACGTGTCGGGCGGGCGCGCCGACCTCATGCTCGGCCGCGGCAACACCGGCCCCGTGTACCCGTGGTTCGGGAAGGACATCCGCCAGGGGCTGCCGATCACGCTCGAGTCGTACGAGCTGCTGCACCGCCTCTGGCGTGAGGACGTCGTGGACTGGGAGGGCAAGTTCCGCACCCCGCTCCAGGGCTTCACGTCGACCCCGCGCCCCCTCGACGGCGTGCCGCCGTTCGTGTGGCACGGCTCGATCCGCAGCCCCGAGATCGCCGAGCAGGCCGCGTTCTACGGCGACGGCTTCTTCGCGAACCACATCTTCTGGCCGGCATCGCACACGCAGCGCATGATCGCGCTGTACCGCCAGCGCTTCGAGCACCACGGCCACGGCACCGCCGCGCAGGCGATCGTCGGCCTCGGCGGCCAGGTGTTCATGCGCAAGAACTCGCAGGACGCCGTGCGCGACTTCCGTCCGTACTTCGACAACGCGCCGGTCTACGGCCACGGTCCGAGCCTCGAGGAGTTCAGCCAGCAGACCCCGCTCACCGTGGGCAGCCCGCAGGAGGTCATCGACCGCACGCTCGGCTTCCGCGACTACGTCGGCGACTACCAGCGCCAGCTGTGGCTCATCGACCACGCCGGGCTTCCGCTCAAGACCGTGCTCGAGCAGCTCGACCTGCTCGGCGGCGAGGTCGTGCCGGTGCTCCGCGAGGAGTTCGCGAAGGACCGTCCGGCCGACGTGCCCGACGCGCCCACGCACGCGTCGCTCGTGCGCGCGAAGTACGGCGACGAGGCACCTCGCCAGGCGACGCCCAACGCCAACCGCGGCGACAACCTGACCCTCGGCTCGCCCTACCAGGACGCCGAGCCGGCCGAGCCCGCCGCGTCCTCGCCCTCGAACCAGCGCGGCTCGGCCTTCGGGCCCGCCGCCACCCGCAAGGAGGTCGTGCGATGAGCACGAAGAAGATCGTCGTCGTCTCGGCGGGGCTGTCGACCCCGAGCTCGACCCGCCAGTTGGCCGACCGGCTCGCCGCCGACACGCTCGGCATCCTGCGCGAGCGGGGCGTCGACGTGGAGGTGCAGACGTTCGAGCTGCGCGACCTCGCGCACGACATCACGAACCACCTGCTCATGGGCTTCGCTCCGCCGAAGCTGCAGGAGGCGCTCGACGCCGTGTCGTCGGCCGACGGCCTCATCGCCGTCACGCCGATCTTCACGACGAGCTATGCGGGCCTGTTCAAGTCGTTCATCGACGTGATCGACCCGCAGGCGCTCACCGACCTGCCCGTGCTGATCGGCGCGACCGGCGGCACCCCGCGCCACTCGCTCGCGATCGACTACGCGATCCGGCCGTTGTTCACCTACCTGCACGCCATCCCGGTCACGACCGGAGTCTTCGCCGCGACGAGCGACTGGGGCGGCACCGGCGAGGCGGGCGACGGCGTGCGTTCGCTGCCCGACCGCGTCTTCCGCGGCGCGAGCGAGCTCGCCGACCTGGTCGAGCGCACCGACCGCTCGGAGCTCGTGAACGACCCGTTCGCGCTCGACCGCCCGATGGGCCACCTCGTCGGCGGTCTCGCGGGGGAGTAGGTCACGTCTCCCCATCGGGGGTGGGCCCCCGGGGGGGCGGGCGGCCGCCGGCCCGACGGGGCGCCCCGCGCCCCCCCCCCCAAGCCCTGGGGCTA
>CBFGWW010000344.1:0-1730 GCA_965652625.1 uncultured Agromyces sp. | reverse complement strand
GACACGTCGATCGAGTTCGACGTCCTGCCCATCCTCGGCATGATCGCGCTCGGGGTCGTGATCGGCATCGCCTCGGGCCTGTTCGGCATCGGCGGCGGCGTCATCATGGTGCCCGCCTTCATCGCGCTGTTCGGCATGAGCGACCTCGTGGCGAAGGGCACGTCGCTCGCCGTGATGCTCCCCACCGCGATCAGCGGCACCGTCGCGAACACGCGCGCGGGCATCGTCGACCTCCGGGTGGCGCTCGTCGTCGGCATCGCGGCGACGATCGCCTCGTTCGGCGGCGTCGCGATCGCGTTCCTGCTCTCGCCCGAATGGTCGGCGTGGCTGTTCGCCGCGCTCATGGTCATCGCGGCCGTGCAGCTCGCCGTGCGCGCCGTGCGGCTCACCCGGAAGGAGCGCGAGGGTGGCTGAGCCGCGACGCGCGGCCGGCTGGTACGACGACGACGCGGATGCCGCGCTCCTTCGCTACTGGGACGGCGCGAAGTGGAGCCCGCACACGGCGCCGCGGCCCGGGCACGATGACGCGCACGAGCGGCTCGTCGCGCTGTTCCGGGAGGACGCAGCGCCCCGCGGGACCGCGTCGGCGGCGCACGCGGCGGGCGGCCCGACCCCGCCGACCGTCACCGTGACGCTGCCCCTGCGCGCGCCCGACGAGCACACCACCGTGCCGCTGCCCGACGAGCCGGCGGCCCCCGAGCAGCGCCACCGGCGGCGCGTCGGTGGTCGCCGGTAGCATCCGGGCATGCGATTCCGCTTCACGGCGCCGCTCTGGGAGTGGAGCGCCCAGGGCGGCTGGTTCTTCGTGACCCTGCCCGAAGAGATCGGCGACGACATCCGCGAGGTGCCACGCATGCCGCGCGGCTTCGGATCGGTGCGCGTGCGCGTCACGGTGGGCGGCACGACCTGGTCGACCTCGGTGTTCCCCGATTCGAAGCAGGCCAGCTACGTGCTGCCGGTGAAGAAGGCCGTGCGCACCGCCGAGGGCATCGACGAGGGCGACGACGTCGAGGTCGCGCTCGAGGTGCTCGACCTCTGAACGCGCGCTGGAATCCCGCTGACGCGCTGGAATCCCGCTCGGTCGGGATTCCAGCGCTCGATTGGGATTCCTGCGGCAATCACGGGATCCCGCGGGCGGCGGCTCAGCCCGCCGAGCTGCGCAGGCGCTCGGCCTTCGCGGCGAGGTAGCGCTGCTCGGGGCCGTTGAGCGTGCGACGTGCCGCCTCCGCGAACGCGAGCGACGCGGCATCCGTCGACCCCGACTGCTCGAGCAGGTGCGCGCGCACGGCCCACGTGCGGTGGTGGTCGGACAGCCCGCCGTCGCGCTCGGCCTCGGCGCGGTCGAGCGCCGCGAGGCCCGCCTCGGGGCCCTGCACCATGGCGAGCGCGACGATGCGTCCGAGCGTGACCATCGGGCCCGGGGCCATGCGCACGAGCAGGTCGTAGAGCCCGAGGATCTCGAGCCAGTCGGTCGTCGGGGTCGAGTCCGCCTCGTCGTGCACCGCCGCGATCGCGGCCTGGAGTTGGTAGGGGCCGATGGGCGCCCGGTCGAGCACCGCGGTCACGAGCGCGACGCCCTCGTCGATCATGGCCCGGTCCCAGCGCGACCGGTCCTGCTCGTCGAGCGGCACGATCGCACCCGCGTCGTCGGTGCGGGCGGCGCGGCGGGCGTCGGTGAGGAGCATGAGCGCCAGGAGCCCCGTCGTCTCGCCCGAGGCATCCGGGTCGGC
>CBFGWW010000343.1:0-1768 GCA_965652625.1 uncultured Agromyces sp. | reverse complement strand
AGCTCGCGCTCGCGATCCTCGTCGAGCAGATGCGCCGCGAGGGCTTCGAGCTCACGGTCGGCAAGCCGCAGGTGGTCACGCGCACCGTCGACGGCAAGGTGCACGAACCCTACGAGCACCTCACGATCGACGCGCCCGAGGAGTACCTCGGCGCCATCACGCAGCTCCTCGCCGCCCGCAAGGGACGCATGGACAACATGGCCAACCACGGCACGGGCTGGGTGCGCATGGAGTTCATCGTGCCGAGCCGCGGACTCATCGGGTTCCGCACCGAGTTCCTGACCATCACGCGCGGCACCGGCATCGCGAACGCGATCTCGCACGGCTACGACGAGTGGGCCGGCGCCATCACCACGCGAAACAACGGCTCCATCGTGGCCGACCGCGCCGGCGTGGTCACGCCGTTCGCGATCATCGCGCTCCAGGAGCGCATGACCTTCTTCGTGAACCCCACCGAGGAGGTCTACGAGGGCATGGTGATCGGCGAGAACTCGCGCAACGACGACATGGACGTGAACATCACGAAGGAGAAGAAGCTCACGAACATGCGCTCGTCGACGGCCGACACCTTCGAGTCGATGACGCCCTCGCGCCAGCTCACGCTCGAGGAGTGCCTGGAGTTCGCCCGCGAGGACGAGTGCGTCGAGGTCACGCCCGAGAAGGTGCGCATCCGCAAGGTCGAGCTCGACCAGACGGCCCGTGCCCGGGCCGCGTCGCGCCTGAAGAAGCAGGGCTAGCAGACGTCGTTCGAGGGACGCGCGGGGAATGCCTCGGGCGTCCTTCGGCGTCTGCGGGGCCCGCTCGAGTGAATCGTTTCGGAACGCGTACTCAGGCCTTTCCCAGATAACGGTTCGATAACGGAGGAACCTCCCAGACTGGGTACGTACTGTAGCCGGGATTGTCTGAACGCCCCCGACCCGAAGACGTAACCCACTGCATGACTCCCCCCAAGCGCGGCCGTCGCGCCGCCCCAAAGCCCCCTGCCCGCTTCAGCACCCGCTCCACCCGAAGGACCCGCGAGTCCGCCGCGCGCTCCAGCGAGCGTCGCACGGCCGCGTCGGCCACCGCCGCAGCCGCCACGGCCCCGACGTCCACGGCCTCGACGACGCCGACCCGCCCCCAGGGCCGTCGGCGGCGTGCGCTCCGCCCGGCGTTCTCGATGCTCGCGATGTCGTTCGTCGGCGGCATGATGATCGCGACGAGCGTGCCCGCGCTCGCGATCAGCGCGACCGACGCCGAGCCGCGCGCCTCGGTCTACGCCCCGGTCGACGACACGATCTCGCTCGACCCCCAGACGCTCGACGTCGCGAGCGAGGCCGAGCTCGAGCCCATGTCGGTCGAGGGCTACGCCGTCGAGGCGGCCCCGCCGCCCATCACGAGCGAGGTCGCCGGACTCGGCTCGGTCTCGGTCGTCGAGTCCGACCGCATCGTCTGGCCGGTCGTCGACTGGTCGAAGCGCGCGTCCGGCTTCGGCCCGCGCGACGCCCCCTGCTCGGGCTGCTCGACGTACCACGACGGCGTCGACTTCAACCCCGGCAACGGCACGCCCGTCATGTCGGTCGCCGACGGCGTCGTCGTGCTCGCCACCGAGGACGGCGGCGGGCTCGGCGTGAACGTCGAGGTGCAGCACAACATCGGCGGGGAGCTCGTCACCACCTCCTACGCGCACATGCAGTACGGCTCGCTCCAGGTGTCGGAGGGCCAGCAGGTCAGCGCCGGCCAGCAGATCGGCCTCGTCGGCACGACCGGCCAGTCGACCGGCCCGCAC
>CBFGWW010000342.1:0-1776 GCA_965652625.1 uncultured Agromyces sp. | reverse complement strand
GTCGGAGGCGACCACGATCGAGCCGAACGGGTGGTCGGTGCGGTTCCGCGCCTCGCCAGCGAGCGCGGTGCACCGGCGCAGCCACGCGAGGTCGGCGTCGGTCACGAGGGTCGGGTCGGCCTGGTCCGGCATGCGCGGAGTCTAGCCGCGACATCCGGGTGCCGGCGACGCTCGCGAACTGGTGGCCGACGGCGCCCGCCGGCCGTCAGCGCGCCGGAGCCCCGGCCTGCGCCGCCTTCCACTGCTCGAACGTCGTCGCGCCGAGGCGCGCGGCCGCGGCATCCGCCGGCACCAGGGAGCCGTCGGCGAGCTTCGTGCCGAAGTACTCGGCCTCGGGGTCGGCGACGACGGTGCGCTCGTCGCCGCGCGCCGCGAGGGCGGCCGCGATGAACTCGTCGAATCGGAACTCCTCGGGCCCGGCGATCTCGACGTCGGCGTTCACGGGTTCGCCCGTCGCGACCGCGGCCACGGCGTCGGCCACGTCGTCCGACGCGATCGGCCGGAACCGCACGGGCGCGATACGAACCGTGTCGCCGTCGGTCGCGCCGTCGGCGATCGCCTTGCCGAACTCGAAGAACTGCGTCGCGTGCACGATCGAGTACGGCACGCCGCCGTCGCGGATGAGCCGCTCCTGGGCGACCTTCGCGCGCATGTAGCCGCTGTCGGGCAGTCCTGCGGAGCCGACGATCGACAGCGCGACGTGGTGTCCGACGCCGGCCGCCTGCTCGGCCGCGAGCAGCGTGTTCGTCGACGTCTCGAAGAACGCGAGCACGTCGTCGGGCGCGAACGACGGCGAGTTCGACACGTCGATCACCACCTGCGCGCCGTCGAGCGCCTCGGCGACGCCCTCGCCCGTGAGGGTGTTCACGCCCGTGTTCGGCGCAGCCGCGACGACCTCGTGCCCCTGCGCGGCGAGCCGCTGCGCGACCTTCGACCCGATGAGCCCGGTTCCGCCGATGATGACGATCTTCACGATGTTCCCTTCCGTCGGGGCATCCGCCACCCCGTTCCAGAAGCTCCGACCGCACGGCCCGGCGATCTGTGACACGGATGCCGCGCCGCCGCGGACGGAGCAGGATGGCTCCATGAGCGGCGAACTCGTGCTCGTGACCGGCGGATCCGGCTTCATCGGCGTCCACTGCGTCGTGCAACTCCTCGAGGCGGGGTATCGCGTCCGCACGAGCCTGCGGTCGCTCCGACGGGCCGACGAGGTGCGCGCCATGGTCGCCGAGGGCGGGGCGGATGCCGCGGGCATCGAGTTCGCCGAGCTCGACCTGTCGCACGACGACGGCTGGCTCGACGCGGCATCCGGAGCGACGTACGTGCTCCACGTCGCCTCGCCGTTCCCGGCGACCCAGCCGCAGGATCCCGACGAGCTCATCGTGCCGGCCCGCGACGGGACCGTGCGCGCCCTGCGCGCCGCGCGCGACGCGCTGGTGCGACGCGTCGTGCTCACGTCATCGTTCGCCGCGGTCGGCTACGGGGCACCGCACCCCGACCGGCCGTACACCGAGGACGACTGGACCGACCCGACCGACGAGCGGCTCACGCCGTACGTGCGGTCGAAGGCCGTGGCCGAGCGCGCCGCGTGGGACTTCATCGACCGCGAGGCGCCCGATCTCGAGCTCGCCGTCGTCAACCCGGTCGCGGTGTTCGGCCCGACGCTCGGCCGCGATCTCTCGTCGTCGCTGCAGCTCCTGCTGACGTTCCTCAACCGCGAGGTGCGCGGCAGCCCGGATGCCGCGACGAACGCCGTCGACGTGCGCGACGTCGCCG
>CBFGWW010000341.1:0-1807 GCA_965652625.1 uncultured Agromyces sp. | reverse complement strand
GGCGGCACAACCGGCCTGTGCATCGGCCACATAGCACCCGAAGCGGTGGACGCAGGTCCCATCGCCTTCGTGCGCGATGGTGATCTGATACGGGTCGATATCGCAGCTCGTTCCATCGACCTACTGGTCGACGATGCCGAGCTGGCTGCCCGCCGTGAAGGCTGGGCTCCGCTTCCTCCGCGCTATACCCGTGGCGTCCTCGCGAAGTACTCGAAGCTCGTGCGCTCCGCCGCCGAAGGCGCCACGACGGGCTGAGTGCTGCGCCTCCCCGCATTTCCGCCGTCCACCAGAACAGGAATCGAATGACCACGGAATCGACCCCCGTGCCTTCGCCCGCCCCCGTGCCGCCCGGCGCGCCAGTGGAGATCACCGGTGCCGAGGCGGTCGTCCGCTCGCTCGAGATGCTCGGCATCACCGACGTCTTCGGCCTGCCCGGCGGTGCGATCCTCCCCGTCTACGACCCGCTGCTCGACAGCCGCAAGCTGCGCCACATCCTGGTACGACACGAGCAGGGCGCCGGCCACGCGGCCGAGGGCTACGCCTCGTCGTCGGGGAAGATCGGCGTCGCGATCGCGACGTCGGGCCCCGGCGCGACGAACCTCGTCACCGCCATCGCCGACGCGCACATGGACTCCGTGCCGCTGCTCGCGATCACCGGCCAGGTGTTCTCGAACCTCATGGGCACGGATGCCTTCCAGGAGGCCGACATCGTCGGCATCACGATGCCCGTCACCAAGCACTCCTTCCTCGTGAAGCGCGCAGAGGACATCCCCGCGACCATCGCGGCGGCCTACCACATCGCGACGACCGGACGCCCCGGTCCCGTGCTCGTCGACATCACGAAGGACGCGCAGCAGCAGCTCGCCCCCTTCCGCTGGCCGCCGAAGGTCGAGCTGCCCGGCTACCGCCCGATCACCAAGGCGCACGGCAAGCAGGTCGCCGCGGCGGCGCAGCTCCTCGCCGAGTCGAAGCGCCCGGTGCTCTACGTGGGGGGAGGCGTCATCCGCTCGGAGGCTTCGGCCGAGCTGCTCGAGCTCGCCGAGACCACCAAGGCGCCCGTCGTGACCACGCTCATGGCGCGCGGCGCGTTCCCCGACTCGCACGACCAGCACCTCGGCATGCCCGGCATGCACGGCACCGTTCCCGCGGTGCTCGCGCTGCAGGAGGCCGACCTGCTCGTCGCGCTCGGCGCGCGCTTCGACGACCGCGTGACCGGCAAGGCGGCGCTCTTCGCCCCCAACGCCAAGATCGTGCACGTCGACATCGACCCCGCCGAGATCTCGAAGATCCGCACGGCCGACGTGCCGATCGTGGGCGACCTCAAGGAGGTGCTCGTCGACCTCACCGCGGCCTACCGCGACGCGACCGCGACGAACGAGCCCGACCTCGACGAGTGGTGGGCCACGCTCGACGGGCTCCGCTCGGAGTTCCCGCTCGGCTTCGTCCCCACGTCCGACGGCCTGCTCTCGCCGCAGTTCGTGATCCAGCGCATCGGCGAGCTCACCGGGCCCGAGGGCGTCTACGCCGCGGGCGTCGGCCAGCACCAGATGTGGGCGGCGCAGTTCATCAAGTACGAGCGCCCGAACTCGTGGCTGAACTCGGGCGGCGCCGGCACCATGGGCTACGCGGTCCCCGCGGCCATGGGCGCCAAGGTCGCCCAGCCCGAGCGCGTCGTGTGGGCGATCGACGGCGACGGCTGCTTCCAGATGACGAACCAGGAGCTCGCGACCTGCACCCTGAACGACATCCCGATCAAGGTCGCGGTCATCAACAACTCCTCGCTCGGCATGGTGCGCCAGTGGCAGAC
>CBFGWW010000340.1:0-1920 GCA_965652625.1 uncultured Agromyces sp. | reverse complement strand
CTTGCGCGTTCCCGGGAGACCTCAGGCGTCGACCAGCCGCCGGACCACGGCGTCCGCCAGCAGGCGTCCCCGCCGGGTGAGCGTCAGCCGCCCGCCGAGGGCGGCTCGTGCGTCCACGAGGTCGGCGGCGATGAGCCCGGCGACCGCGTGGCGCCCGCCGGCGTCCAGCGACGCGAGGTCGATGCCCTCCCGGATCCGCGTGAGCAGCAGGACGCGCTCGGTCTCGCGGGTCGGCTCGTCGAGCACCTCGCGCCCCACCGCAGGCGACAGCCCGGCCGTGATGCGCTCCGCATAGGCGGCCGGATGCTTCGCATTCCACCAGCGCACGCCGCCGACGTGACTGTGCGCGCCGGGGCCGACGCCCCACCAGTCGTCGCCGCGCCAGTAGCCGAGGTTGTGCCGGGAGCGGTGCTCGGGCGTCGACGCCCAGTTGCTCACCTCGTACCACTCGTAGCCGGCGGCGCCGAGCACGTCGTCGACGAGCTCGTACATGTCGGCCTCGAGGTCGTCGTCGGGCTGGACGAGCTCGCCGCGACGGATCTGCCGCGCCAGCTTCGTGCCCTGCTCGACGATGAGCGCGTAGGCACTGACGTGGTCGGGTCGCTGCGCGACGACCGCCTCGACGCTGCGCCGCCAGTCGTCGAGCGTCTCCCCCGGCGTGCCGTAGATGAGGTCGAGGCTCACGTCGAGTCCCGCATCACGGGCCCAGGCCACGACGAGTGGGACGCGCTCGGGATCGTGCGTGCGATCGAGCGCCGCGAGCACGTGCGGCACCGCGGACTGCATGCCGAAGGACACGCGGGTGAACCCGCCGTGGGCGAGCCGCCGCAGGTCGTCGGGTCCGACCGAGTCGGGGTTCGCCTCCGTCGTGACCTCGGCACCCGGCACGAGCCCGAACTCCTCGCGCACGGCCCCGAGCATGCGCACCAGGTCGTCGGCGGGCAGCAGCGTGGGTGTGCCCCCGCCGAAGAACACCGTCGAGACGGCACGAGCGGGCACGCCGGATGCCTCGAGCACGCGCCGCGACATCCGGACCTCGCCGATCGCGTGGTCGGCGTAATCCGCCTGGCGCGCCCCGCGGAGCTCGTCGGACGTGTAGGTGTTGAAATCGCAGTATCCGCAGCGGACCCGGCAGAACGGCACGTGCAGGTACACGCCGAACGCCCGGTCGTCGGCCCCGGCGGCGGCCGACGCGGGCAGCAGCCCGTCGAGCGGAGCCGGCTCGCCGAGCGGAAGCGCCGACCCCACGATCAGCTCGGGAAGGCGGGATGCAGCGCACGGAGCTCGCGCGTCGTGAGCTCCCGGCGCTTGCGTCGCCGCCGGGCGGAGCCCAGGCGTCGCACGCCGCCGCGCCCGCCGAGGAGCGACCGGATCGTGAGCCACACGCCGTCGTCGTCGCGGTGCTCGAGGATGAACGACTCCTCGCCGCTCTCGGGGCCGTCGGCCGTCGTGCCGTAGGCGAAGCCGATGCGCTGGGGCTCGTCGATCACGTAGACGACGAGCACGGGGGTGTCGCGGCGTCCGATGCGCCGGCGACGCCGGAGCGTGGCGGTCATGCCCGCCGTGATGTACGGCGTGCCGTCGGCGCCGAACCGGTCCTCGGTGCGTGGGGCGGGCTGCTCGGCGAGGGGCGCGCCGTCGACGTCGTAGACGATGCCCGGGTACTGCGCGCCGGTGCCTTCGGAGATGTCGACGACCTCGAAGCCGGCGCCGCGCTGGATGCCCCAGGTCATGAGCGCCTCCGCGGAGCGCGCGAAGCGCTCGGCACCGCTGCCGAGCCGCACGGTGTCCTCCGCGGGGCGGTAGCCGGCCGGCGGATAGCGCAGGAGGTCGGGCGCCAGGGTCGCGCCGATCGCGCCGTACGTGACCGACTGGTCGGTGAAGGTGCTGCGTCGGGTCATCCGTCGATTCTACGGAACG
>CBFGWW010000339.1:0-1952 GCA_965652625.1 uncultured Agromyces sp. | reverse complement strand
CACGGAGCCGGGGTTGAGGTTCACCACGAGCACCCACTTGGTGTTCGCGGGGTCGCCGTCGACGGCGAGCGGGAACAGGTCGGGGCATTCCCAGATGCCGCCGGTCGCGTTGGCCGGGCCGAAGTCGCTGAGGTGGGTCCACGTCTTCAGGTCGTCGCTGCGGTAGAGCACGACCTGGTACTGCAGCGCCTCGACCGCGACCATGACCCAGTACGACTCGCCCGTCGCGGGGTCGCTGTAGCGGAACACCTTCGGGTCGCGGAAGTTCGACGAGCCCCGGTCGAGCACCGGGTTGGCCGCGTACTTCGTCCAGGTGCGGCCGTGGTCGGTGCTGTAGGCGAGCGACTGCGCCTGCCGCCCGGCGAGCGTCGGATGCGCCGGGGTGTAGGCGCTCGTGTAGATCGCGACCATCGGCGGCTCCTCGGCCGTGCCGAAGCCGCTCGTGTTCTGCTCGTCGACCACGACCGAGCCCGAGAAGATGTCCTCGATCGCGCGGCCCTCGTCGTCGAACCCCTGCGGGATCGCGATCGGCTGCTCCTCCCAGTGCACGAGGTCGGTGCTCGTCGCGTGGCCCCAGCTCATGTTCCCCCAGCGGGTGCCGTACGGGTTGTGCTGGAAGAAGAGGTGCCACGTGCCGTCCTCGTGCACGAGGCCGTTCGGGTCGTTCATCCAGTTGCGCTCGGGTGAGAAGTGGAGGTACGGCCGGTACTGCTCGGTCGCCGGATCGGGTCCGTCATCGGCCATGGCGGGCATGGTACCCGCCACGCCCATCGCGAGCGCGGCGATGGCTGCCGCCGCCACTGTCGCGCGCCATCGTGATTTCGTGGTCATCGTCTGCTTCGCCCTTCATTGCGCGAGTCACGCGTTCATCGTGACATCGTTGTCAGTCATCGGGCGCGATGCTACGCAGTGTCCGCCGGACAATGCAAGGCCGCCGCTGCCGTAGCCTCGACGCATGGACGCGCACATCCGCCGAGCTCGGGTCGCGGATGCCCCGGGCATCGCCCGCGTGCACTGGGACAGCCACCAGACGACGTACGTGCTGCCCGGCCGGGTGGCACGCGACAAGGTCGAGGCGTGGACCATGCGGATCCGCATCTCGACCTGGACCGCGAACCTCGCCATCGCGAACGACGTGTATCCGGCGCCCGAGGGATTCCACCGCATGGAGATCTGGGTGGCCGAGGTCGACGGCGAGGTCGTGGGCTGGGCCAACACGAGTGCCGGCCGCGACGCCGACGGCCCGCGCGACCTCGAGCTCGAGGGGCTCTACGTGCTCGACGCGCACCACGGCACCGGCGTCGGGCAGGCCCTCGTCGATGCGGCGCTCGGCGACCGACCGGCGTACCTCTGGGTCCTCGACGACAACCCGCGAGCTCGCGCGTTCTACCGGCGCAACGGCTTCGAGCCCGACGGTTCCGCGAAGTTCGACGACGAGTGGCAGGTCACCGAGGTGCGCCTCGTGCGCTGACGGATGCCGCGGCGGCCGTGCCTGCCGCGCCCCCGCGCCCGCGCGCACCGCGCCCGGCGTCGAACCGTCGCAAATGCACAGTGTCGCCCGCGCCGACCGTGCATCTGCGCCGGTTCGCCGGCGGCGTCGTCTGCCTCTTGACTCAACTCGGGTAGATCGTCTCGTGCGTCGGAACGCGCAGCAGCGCGCCCTCGTGGCGCACGGTGGCCGCCGCGATCGTCATCGCCTCGCGCAGGGTCGCCGCCCAGGCATCCGTCGTCTCGGGCACGCCCTGCGTCGCGACGTGGTGCACGATCGCCGACAGCGTCGCGTCGCCGGCACCCATGGTGTCGACGACCGGACCGGGCAGGGGCACGATGTCCGCGTGCACGACGTCGTCGCCGGCGTGCACGGTGGCGCCGTGCCGACCTGCGGTGGCGAGGACCGCGCCGGCCGCCCCCGCCGCGCCCGCCGTGCCCGCGCCGGCCGCCCCCGCACCCTC
>CBFGWW010000338.1:0-1981 GCA_965652625.1 uncultured Agromyces sp. | reverse complement strand
GTGCCGCACCACCGCGAGGTCGTGCGAGATGAAGAGGTAGCTGAGCCCCAGCTCGCCCTGCAGCTGCTCGAGGAGCTCGAGGATGCGGGCCTGCACCGTGACGTCGAGCGCCGAGACGGCCTCGTCGAGCACGACGAGCTCGGGCTCGAGCGCGAGCGCCCGGGCGATCGCGACGCGCTGCCGCTGCCCGCCCGAGAGCTCGCGCGGCCGATGCCCGGCCAGGTGCGATGGGAGCGCCACCCGGTCGATGAGCCGTCGCGCGGTCTCGGCGCGCGACCGGCGGTCGCCGATCCCGAAGTTGCGCAGCGGCTCGGCCACGAGGTCGGCCACCGTGTGCCGCGGGTCCAGCGACGCGAACGGGTTCTGGTACACGAGCTGCACGCGCCGGCGGAACTCGCGCCGAGCGGCGCCGCTCAGCGCCGTGACGTCGGTGTCGCCGAGGCGTACCGTCCCGGCATCCGGGGTGACGAACCGCGTGACGATGCGCGCCGTTGTTGTCTTGCCCGACCCCGATTCGCCCACGATCGCGTGCGTCGTGCCGCGCACGATGTTGAACGAGACGTCGTCGACGGCACGGAACGGCTCGGCCCCGCGCCCGGTCGCGTACGTCTTCACGAGCCCGGATGCCTCGAGCACGAACGGGTTCTCGGCGGCCGCCACGCTCGCGTCGCGCAGGTAGACGGGCGGGCGCGGATGCCGGAACTCGGGCTCCTCGAGGCCGGGCGCGTCGGCCAGGAGCCGGCGCGTGTACGCCTCGCGCGGGTCGTCGAGGAGCGCGGTGGTCGGTCCCTGCTCGACGATGCGGCCGTGCTGCATGACCACCACGCGCTCGGCGCGCTCGGCGGCGACGCCGAGGTCGTGGGTCACGAGCAGCACCGCGGTGCCGTGCTCGCGGCGCAGCTCGTCGATGAGGTCGAGGATGCGGCGCTGCACGGTCACGTCGAGCGCGCTCGTCGGCTCGTCGGCGATGACGAGCTCGGGCTCGAGCGCGACGGCCGACGCGATGAGCACGCGCTGGCGCATGCCGCCCGAGAGCTCGTGCGGATACTGCCGGGCCCGCAGCGCGGGGTCGTCGATGCCGACCCGGTCGAGCAGCTCGAGCACACGGCGCCGGATGTCGCGCCGATCGCCGCGACGGTGGATGCGGAACGCCTCGCCGAGCTGCACGCCGATCGGGCGCACGGGGTTCAGCGACGAGACCGGATCCTGCGGGATGTACCCGATGCGCACGCCGCGCACGGCCTGCAGGCGACGGTCGCCCCAGCCTGAGATGTCGGTGCCCGAGAGCCGGATCGCGCCGCCCTCGACGGCGCCGCCGGCCGGCAGGAGCCCGAGCACGGCACTCGCGGTCGTGGTCTTGCCCGACCCCGACTCGCCGACGAGCGCGACGACCTCTCCGCGGGCGACGTCGAACGACACGTCGTGCACGACGCGGCTCGGCCCGGTCGACGTGCGGTACGCGACGTCGAGGTGCTCGAGCTCCAGGAGCGCGGTCATCGGTTCCTCCCGAGGGCGTGGCTGATGCGGTTGGCGGCGACCACGACGACCACCACGACGAGGCCGGGCAGCACGGTGAGCCACCACGACGTCGCGACGTAGTTGCGCCCCTCGGCGATGAGGAGGCCCCACTCGGGCGTGGGCGGGGGTGCCCCGTAGCCGAGGAAGCCGAGCGTCGAGATCGCGAGGATCGCGGTGCCGAACTGCAGTGCCGCGAGCGCGATCACGGCGGTCAGCGAGTTCGGCAGCACGTGCCGGAACAGCACCGTGGGCAGGCGCGCCCCCGAGCCGAACGCCGCCTCGACGAAGTCGGCCTGGCGCACGCGCACGACCTCCGACCGGGAGAGCCGGGCGAACGCGGCGATCGAGCCGATGCCGACCGCGATCGCGGCGTTCACGGTGCCGAAGCCGAGCAGGATGATGATGCTGAGCGAGAGCAGCAGCGCCGGGATCGCGAGGAGCACGTCGACGACGCGTCCGATCA
>CBFGWW010000337.1:0-1992 GCA_965652625.1 uncultured Agromyces sp. | reverse complement strand
ACGTTCATCACGCGCATGGGCGCCGGCAAGATCCGCGACGCGCTGCCGCCGCTGCTCGAGGCGATCAAGCGCAGTGACGCGAACCCGCTGTGGGTCACCGACCCCATGCACGGCAACGGCATCACGACGCCGAACGGCTACAAGACCCGCCGGTTCGACGACGTGGTCGACGAGGTCCGCGGGTTCTTCGAGGCGCACCGCGCCGCGGGCACGTACCCCGGCGGCATCCACGTGGAGCTCACGGGCGATGACGTGACCGAGTGCCTCGGCGGCTCCGAGCACATCGACGAGGAGACCCTCGCCACGCGCTACGAGTCGCTCTGCGACCCGCGCCTCAACCACATGCAGTCGCTCGAGCTGGCCTTCCTCGTGGCCGAGGAGCTCACCGCGCGCTGACGGCCGGCGGCGGGGCCTCCCGACGGACGCCCCGCCACGGTCGCGTGCGCGGGTGCGCCGTGCGGACGCGACGGATGCCCCCGCGGCATCCGATGCGGACGCGATGGATGCCGTGTCGCATCCGGCCCGCGCTCAGCCGAAGTTGACCGTGACCTCGGAGCCGCGCTTGAGCTTCTCGCCGGCCGCCGGGCTCTGCACGGACGCGACGACGGCGCCCTCGAGGAAGCCCGGCACGTTCGACGTCACGCTGAACCCGAGCGCCTCGAGCTGCTCACGCGCCTGGGCGACGGTCTGGCCCGTGATGACGTTGGGCACCTCGACGAGGTCGGGGCCCTTCGACACGGTGATCACGATCGTGTCGCCGGGCCGCACGGGATCGGTCGCGGGGGCCCACGAGATCACGTGGTCGGCAGGCACCTCGTCGTCGAACTCGGGATCGGCGGTGCCCACGACGAGTCCGGCGCCCGTGATCGCGGCCTCGGCCTCGGCGACGGGCATGCCCGTGACGTCGGGGATCGGGCCGACCGAGACGACGAGCGACAGGTCGCCGAGCTCGGGATAGGGGACTCCCGCGTCGACGGCGTTGCCGTCGGCCCCGAGGACCGCGATGACCGAGCCTGCGGCGACGTCGCCGGAGAACTGCTGCACGGACTGCTCGGCCACCGTGAAGTCGCCGAGGGCGGTGCGCGCATCGGCCTCGGGCCGGCCGACCACGTCGGGCATCGGCAGCATGAGCGGCCCGAGCGAGACGAACATCGTCACGGTGGACCCGCGCCGGGCCTGCTGGCCCGCGGCCGGATCGGTGCCGGACACCTGGCCGGCGGGCACGCGCGGGTCGTTGCGCTCGGCGTCGACGACCTGGAAGCCCTCCTCGGCGAGCACCTGGCGGGCGTTGTCGGGCAGGAGGGTCGCCGTCTCGGGGACGGTCGTCATGGCCCCGGGGCCGGCGCCGAAGTACCACCCGGTGCCCGCGGCGAGCCCGGTGAGCAGCAGCACGAGCGCGAAGATCCAGTAGCCGCGGCGGCGACGGCGGTCGGCGCTCGTCGCGAGGGCGGTCGCGGCCTCGTCGTCGGATGCCTCGGGTGGCGCGGGCGGCGCGACCACGGCGCCGCCGCCGATGACGGCGGTCGCGGCGGTGGCGACGCCGACGGGCATCGCCGCGTCGGGCAGCACGACCGTGGCCTGCGTGCGCGGCGCCTGCCGCGGCGCGCGGATCGAGGGCTCGACCTCGCGGAGCCGGTCGAGCATGTCGCGCGCATCGTGCGGACGCTCCTCGGGGTCGCGTGCCGTGGCCCAGAGCACGAGCTCGTCGAGCTCGACGGGCACCGCGGCATTCTTCGAGCTCGGCGTGGGCACGGTGTCGTTGGCGTGCTGGTAGGCGATCTGCATGGGCGCCTCGCCCACGTAGGGCTGCTCGCCGGTGAGCATCTCGTACATCATGATGCCGACCGCGTAGATGTCGCTGCGTGCGTCGGCGACCCCGCGGGTGACGAGTTCGGGGGACAGGTAGGCGATGGTGCCGAGCAGCGCCTGGCCGGTCGCGGTGTTGGCGCTCGCGGCGCGCGCGAGCCCGAAGTCGCCGAGCTTGATGCGGCC
>CBFGWW010000336.1:0-2106 GCA_965652625.1 uncultured Agromyces sp. | reverse complement strand
GCGGTCGGCCCGATCGGCGTCTACATCTGCTACGACCGGCACTTCCCCGAGGGCTGGCGCGAGCTGGGCCTCAACGGCGCGCAGATCGTGTTCAACCCGAACGCGACGAAGCCCGGCCTGTCGAACCGCCTGTGGGAGATCGAGCAGCCCGCGGCGGCTGCGGCGAACGGCTACTTCATCGGCGCCGCCAACCGCGTCGGCCTCGAGGACAACGAGTACGGCGACCTCGCCGTGAACTTCTACGGCAAGAGCCAGTTCGTGAACCCCCAGGGCGTCATCGTGGGCGACTACGGCTCCGAGACCGACGAGGAGGTCGTGGTGCGCGACCTCGACATGGACATGATCCGCGACGTGCGCAACGCGTGGCAGTTCTATCGCGATCGCCGTCCCGACTCGTACACGTCCATCCCGAAGCCGTAGCCGACGAGCCACGCGAAGGAGCGAACCATGGCGACCACCCTCATCACCGGCGGCACCGTCGTGAGCGCCACCGGGCGCGCCGCCGCCGACGTCCTCATCGACGGCGAGACGATCCGGGCCGTGCTCGAGCCCGGCAGCACCCTGCTGGGCACGGATGTCGCGGCATCCGTCGACCGCGTCATCGACGCGACCGGCAAGTACGTCATCCCCGGCGGCATCGACGCGCACACGCACATGCAGCTGCCGTTCGGCGGCACCGAGGCATCCGACACCTTCGAGAGCGGCACGCGGGCCGCGGCCCACGGCGGCACCACGTCGATCATCGACTTCGCGGTGCAGACCTACGGCCAGCGCATCGAGGACGGATTGGCGGCGTGGCACGAGAAGGCCGCGGGCAACTGCGCGATCGACTACGGGTTCCACCAGATCGTCGGCGACGTGAACGAGGCCTCGCTCGAGGCCATGCGCCGGCTGCCCGACGAGGGGGTGTCGAGCTTCAAGCTCTTCATGGCCTACCCGGGCGTCTTCTACTCGGATGACGCGCAGGTCCTGAAGGCCATGCAGGTCTCGCGCGACACGGGCATGCTCACGATGATGCACGCCGAGAACGGGCCGGCGATCGACGTGCTCGCGGCCCAGCTCGTCGAGCAGGGCAAGACCGACCCGTACTACCACGGCATCGCGCGCGCCTGGGAGATGGAGGAGGAGGCCACCCACCGCGCGATCATGCTCGCGAAGCTCACGGGCGCGCCGCTCTACGTGGTGCACGTGTCGGCGAAGCAGGCCGTCGAGCAGCTCGCCTGGGCGCGCGACAAGGGCCAGAACGTCTACGGCGAGACGTGCCCGCAGTACCTCTACCTGTCGCTCGAGGAGCAGCTCGGCGCGGAGAGCGAGCAGTGGGGGCACTTCGAGGGCGCGAAGTGGGTGTGCTCGACGCCGCTGCGCTCGCGCGAGGAGCGCCACCAGGACGCGATGTGGCAGGCGCTGCGCACGAACGACCTGCAGATGGTCTCCACCGACCACTGCCCGTTCTGCATGAAGGACCAGAAGGAGCTCGGGCTCGGCGACTTCCGGAGGATCCCGAACGGCATCGGCTCGATCGAGCACCGCATGGACCTCATGTACCAGGGCGTCGTCACGGGCGAGATCACGCTCGAGCGCTGGGTCGAGCTCACCAGCACCACGCCGGCGCGGATGTTCGGCCTCTACGGCACCAAGGGCGTCATCCAGCCGGGCGCCGACGCCGACATCGTCGTCTACGACCCGAACGGGCACACCTCGATCGGCCTCGAGAAGACCCACCACATGAACATGGACTACTCGGCCTGGGAGGGCTACGAGATCGACGGCCACGTCGACACCGTGCTCTCGCGCGGCAGGGTCGTCGTCGACGGCGACGAGTACCTCGGCGCCAAGGGCGACGGGAAGTACCTGAAGCGCGGGCTCAGCCAGTACCTCATCTGAACACCGGGTCTCGATACGCGTCGCGCTACGCGCGGCGCTACTCGACCACCGGAAGCGAAGGGAACACCATGGAATTCGGAGCGGTCCTCCAGACCAACCCGCCGGCGTCGCGCACGATCCAGCTCGCGAAGCTCGCGGAGGTCCACGGCTTCTCGCACGTGTGGACGTTCGACTCGCACCTGCTCTGGCAGGAGCCGTACGTCATCTACAGCCAGATCCTCG
>CBFGWW010000335.1:0-2157 GCA_965652625.1 uncultured Agromyces sp. | reverse complement strand
GAAGACGTGCGCGCCATGCTGCCCGAGCCGGCCCACCTGGTCGTGAAGGACGGCGCCGTCGGCGCGACGGAGTTCCACGCCGACGGCGCCGAGCACGTGCCCGCGCTCGCGGTCGAGCTCGTCGAGGCCGTCGGCGCC
This sequence comes from uncultured Agromyces sp., assembly GCA_965652625.1. GTDB lineage: Bacteria > Actinomycetota > Actinomycetes > Actinomycetales > Microbacteriaceae > Agromyces. The sequence continues at coordinate 2,019 of CBFGWW010000335.1, read as the reverse complement.
GGCGACGCGTTCGCGGCCGGGTGGCTCGACGCCTGGCTCGGCGGTGCACCCGCGGAGAAGCGCCTGCGCGCCGGACACGAACGTGCCGTGCTCGTGCTCGCCGACACCGCCGACTTCCCGAGGCCGGAGTCCGAGCCGGCCGCCTACAGGAGGAACGACGTGATCGCACTCCGGAACGACGCGTTCGACGAGCTCCTCGCCGGTCGACCCCTCATGGCCATCTTCCGCGGCCTCGGCGTCGAGCGCAGCCTCGAGCTCGCCCGGCGTGCCTGGGACCTCGGCATCGACGCGGTGGAGCTGCCGATCCAGTCCGACGAGGACGTCGAGGCGCTCGCCGCGGTCGTCGCGGCCGGGCGCGCCGAGGGGCGCCACGTCGGGGCGGGCACCGTGGTGACGACCCGGCACGTGGAGCTCGCGGCATCCGTCGGCGCCGCGTTCACCGTGAGCCCCGGGTTCGACCCCGACATCGTGCGCGCGTCGATCGCCGCGGGCCTGCCGCCGCTGCCCGGCGTCGCGACCGCGAGCGAGGTGCAGGCGGCCCTGGCGCTCGGGCTCACGTGGCTGAAGGCGTTCCCGGCGTCGCTGCTCGGCCCGGCCTGGTTCCGCGCCATGGCCGGTCCGTTCCCCGGTGCCCGGTTCGTGGCGACCGGTGGGATGGATGCGACGAACGCCGGGGCGTTCCTCGACGCGGGCGTGCGGACCGTCGCGATGGGCTCGGCGCTCGAGGATCCCGAGCAGCTGCCGGCGCTCGCGCGACTGCTCGGTCGCTGAGCGTCGCCCTCGAGCCCGCCCGCGCCTGAGCGCGGCCGTCCGACTCGGGCGCTGGGCGCGCCGTGCCCGCGTCAGCGCCCCAGGTCGCGCCGGGCCGCCACGTCCTGGTGGGCGAGCCGCCGCAGCGCGAGGAGCACGGGCTCGTAGAGCGCGGTGCCGAGCACCGTGTACTCGACGGCGGCATGCGGCTCCTGCGGCATCCGCTCGAGGTCGAACGCGGCGATGTCGCGCAGGCCGCGACCGTACTCGAGCAGCCGATCCTCGCTGATGGGCATGCCGGCCGCCTCGGCCGCCGCGAGCGCCGTCTCGAGCTGCGCGACCGCGGCGAACCGCGGGTCGTACACCTGGCCGAGCGCCTCGAGGGCGGCACGGGCGCGCGGATACGGGTCGGGGTCGTCATCGGATGCCGCGTCGACGGCCGGCGGAAGCGCGCTCACCGCGCAGCCGAGCGTGGCGTAGAGGTCGTCGCCGGGATCGTCGACGAGGCCGAGGATCGTGCGCGCCTGCCCGACGCTGAGCCCGACCGACCCCGTCAGGGCGCGGATGAGCCGGAGCCGCCGCACGTGCGACGCGTCGTAGCTCGCCTGCGTCGCCGAGGTCGCGACGCCGGGGTGCAGGAGCCCCTCGCGCAGGTAGAACTTCACGGTCGCGACGGGCAGGCCAGCTTCGGCGGCGAGGGCGGAGATGCGCATCCGGACTCCTTGCATTGGATAGTGCCACTCTCTAGTATTGGAGAGTACCACTATCCAATCATCTCCCCGAGTCGGAAGGACTCCGCCATGCCGTCGCCGAACGACCTCATCCTCATCGGCATCCTGCTGCTCGCGCTCGTCACCGTCGAGAGCGGCGGCTACTTCCTCACCCGCGTCGTGCGCGGGCACGCCCCGGCGAACCGGCTGCAGATGAGCTTCTTCCGGGCGGGTCACGCGCACGCCGCGGTGCTGCTCGTGCTGTCGATCGCGATCCTGGCGGTCATCTCGTACGCCGCGCTCGACGGCTTCTGGATGCAGCTCGCGCGCCTCGGCGTGCCGATCGCCGCGATCCTCATGCCCGCGGGGTTCTTCCTGTCGGTGCTGGGGAAGGATCCCGAGCGTCCCAACCGCCTGATCTGGCTGCTCTGGGCCGGCGTCGTGGCGCTCACCGCCGCGCTCATCACGGCCGGGGTCGGGCTCATCGCCGGGGGCGGCTCCGCACTCTGAACGGCGTCGGTCGCGGCATCCGTATGCCCCGAGCGACGACCCCTGTCGG
>CBFGWW010000334.1:0-2233 GCA_965652625.1 uncultured Agromyces sp. | reverse complement strand
AGCGAGACGCCGATGAGCGAGACGATCGCGGCGATCGCGATGTAGACGCCGATCGTCCACGACTGGCCGGTCGCGCCCATGAGGGCCTCGGCGATCATCGGGGCGAACGCGCCGCCGAGGATCGCACCGAGGGCGTAGCCGATCGAGACGCCCGAGTAGCGCACGTTCGCCGGGAACATCTCGGCGTAGAGCGACGCCTGCGGGCCGTACGAGAGGCCGAGGCCGAACGTCATCACGAACAGGGCGACGAAGTACCAGACGATGTTCCCCGTGTCGATGAGGAACCACATCGGCACGGCCCACAGCGCGAGGAACCCGTAGCCGATCTGGAACGTGCGCACCCGGCCGAGGCGGTCGGAGATCGCGCCGCCCCACAGGGTGAAGATGAGCCAGCCGAACGAGGCGAGGGCCGTGGCGAGCAGGACCGTGGGCCGGTCCATCTCGAGCACCGTGACCGCGTAGGTCGCGAAGAACGCGATGAGCAGGTAGCCCGCCGCGTTGTTGCCGATGAAGATGATGGCCGTGAGCACGACGTTCTTGGTGTTGTGCCGGAAGAGCTGGCCGAGCGGGGCCGACGACTCCTTGCGGCGGCGCAGCAGGTCCTCGAAGATCGGGCTCTCCTCGACCGCACGACGGATCACGTAGCCGACGATGATGAGCACGATCGAGAGCAGGAACGGGATGCGCCAGCCCCACTCCATGAACGCCTCGGGCGACATGGACGAGGTGAGGATGAACAGCGTCGAGGTCGCGAGGATCATGCCGACCGGCACGCCGATCTGCGGGAACGCGCCGAAGAAGCCGCGCTTCTGCGTGGGGGCGTGCTCGACGGCCATGAGCGCCGCGCCGCCCCACTCGCCGCCCGCCGAGAACCCCTGCAGGATGCGGAGCAGGATCAGCAGGATCGGCGCGGCGATGCCGATCGCGGCATACGTCGGCAGGAAGCCGATGAGCGCGGTCGAGATGCCCATCATGACCAGCGTGAAGACCAGCATCTTCTTGCGGCCGAGCTTGTCGCCGAGGTATCCGGCGACGACGGCGCCCAGCGGGCGGAAGAGGAACGAGATGCCGATCGTGGCGAACGACAGCACCTGCGCGAGGCCGGGGTTGGACTCGGCCACCGGGGCGAGGAAGAGCGGGGCGAGCACGAGGCCGGCAGCCTGCGCGTAGATGAAGAAGTCGTACCACTCGATGGACGTGCCCACGAGCGTGCCCGCGAGGACCTTGCGTTCCTCGCGGGTGACGTTCCCGGTGCGTTCCTGTTCCTGGACAGATGTCGACATTGCGAACTCCGTTGTTCTGATGCTTGCGGGTAGGGGACCGGCACTGGGGTGGTGCGCCGCAATTCCTGACCGATCGTTCGGTCAGGTGTTCGACCATAGCGCATGGATGACGCATTCCGGAAGTGCGGATGCGATGAGCGGTCACGTCGGTGCGGTGAGCGGTCGCGGCATCCGGAGGCCGCGGCGCCGTCGAACCGGCGCGGATGCAGGGTGGCACCATGCATCTGCGACGGATCGAGAGGCGAGGGCGTCAGTGCACTGACAAGTGGCGGAGACCGGGGTGGCGCGAGTCGCGTAGCGTCGAGGCATGCCCACGCCCGATTTCGTGCTCGAACTGCGCCGCCACGTCGGCACCCTCCCGCTCTCGCTCGTGGGCGTGACGGCGGTGATCCTGCGCGGCGATGAGGTGCTGCTCGGCCGGCGCTCCGACAACGGCGCCGTGACGCCGGTCACCGGCATCGTCGATCCGGGCGAGGAGCCGGCGGATGCCGCGCGGCGCGAGGCGCTCGAGGAGGCGGGCGTGCGCATCCGCGTCGACCACCTGGCGTGGGTGCACCAGATCCCGCGGATCACCTACGAGAACGGCGACCAGGCCGACTACCTCGACCTGACGTTCCGGTGCACGTGGCTCGAGGGTGAGCCGTTCCCCGCCGACGGCGAGATGACGGAGGTGGGCTGGCACCCGCTCGACCGCCTGCCCGCGATGAGCGCTGAGCAGCGGCGGCGCATCGCGGCCGCGGTCGACGGTCGGGGCGCCGCGCGATTCGAGGGCGGCGCCTGACGGGCGTGCCTGGGGGTTTGCCTGAGGCCTGCGTCTCGGGGCGTCGGGTTCGCTTCGGGTCGGTGCAGCGATGTCAGGCGTGGGGGTCGAAGGCGAGCCACGCGCGGATGAGCGCGACCGTCGCCGCACGCGTCGCGGTGTCGTCGGCGACCGGTGCGGTGAGGCTCGC
>CBFGWW010000333.1:0-2236 GCA_965652625.1 uncultured Agromyces sp. | reverse complement strand
CGTGCGCCGCGCCGCTTCGACCGCGACGACCGTGCGCCGCGCCGCTTCGACCGCGACGAGCGTGCCCCACGTCGCTTCGATCGCGACGAGCGCCCGGCTCGCCGGGAGTTCGACCGGCCCGGCTTCCGCGACTCCGAGCGCCGCGCGTCGAACTTCTACCCCGCTCACCCCGCACGTGACACGCGCGATGCCCGCGCGCCGTTCACGCCCGAGGACGACGTCGTGCTCGAGCGCCTCGAGGCCGAGGCGATCCGGGCCGAGGAGGTCGACGGCGTGACGTTCGCCGACCTGGGCCTCGGCGGCAACGTCGTGCGCGCGCTCGCCGAGCTCGGCGCCGAGACGCCGTTCCCGATCCAGGCGGCGACGATCCCGGTCGTCCTCGAGGGCCGCGACGTGCTCGGCCGCGGCCGCACGGGCTCGGGCAAGACCATCGCCTTCGGCGCGCCGACGGTGGAGCGCCTCATGCAGCTCTGGGCGGCATCCGGCCCTTCGACGGGCTCAGGGACCGCCCGAGTGAAGCGCCAGATGGGCCGCAGCCCGCGTGCGCTCATCCTCGCCCCCACCCGCGAGCTCGCCCTGCAGATCGACCGCACCGTGCAGCCGATCGCCCGCAGCGTCGGCCTCTTCACCACGCAGGTCTACGGCGGCGTCCCGCAGGGCCGCCAGGTGGGCGCACTCCAGCGCGGCGTCGACATCGTGATCGGGACGCCCGGTCGCATCGAGGACCTCGTGGAACAGGGCCACCTCGACCTCTCGCAGGTCGTCATCACGGTGCTCGACGAGGCCGACCACATGTGCGACCTCGGCTTCCTCGAGCCGGTGCAGCGCATCATCCGCCGCACCGCGGAGGGCGGCCAGAAGCTGCTGTTCTCGGCGACCCTCGACACCGGCGTCGCCGCGCTCGTCGACGAGTTCCTCGTCGAGCCGGCCGTGCACGAGGTCGCCGGCGAGGACCAGTCGTCGTCGACCATCGACCACCGCGTGTTCGTGATCGACCACCGCGACAAGCGCGACATCGTCGCCCAGCTCGCCGGCCGCGAGGGCAAGACGCTCGTGTTCGCGCGCACCCGCGCGTTCGCCGAGGACCTCGCCGACCACCTCGACGACGCCGGCATCCCCGCGGTGTCGCTGCACGGCGACCTCAACCAGTCGCGCCGCACGCGCAACCTGCAGCAGCTCACGAGCGGCCGGGTGGACGTGCTCGTGGCCACGGATGTCGCGGCACGCGGCATCCACGTCGACGACATCGACCTCGTGATCCAGGCCGACGCGCCCGACGAGTACAAGACGTACCTGCACCGCTCCGGCCGCACGGGTCGCGCCGGACGCACCGGTCGCGTCGTGACGCTCATCCCGCGCCACCGCCAGCGCCGCATGGCCGAGCTCCTCGGCCGCGCCGAGATCGAGGTCGACTTCGTCGACGTCCGCCTCGGTGACGACCTGCACGCCGAGCTCGAGCGCACGTCGGTCGACGCGACCGCCGCCGAAACGGACGACGCGGAGCTCGCTTCCTAGTCACGGGGGAGTCGCACCGCTAGCATGAGCGCGACGCGACTCCCCGGCGCGGCTGCCTGGGGCCGGGCGGGAGCGCGGTGTGGAGGCGCACATGAGCGACGACCGTAGCCCGCAGCCCACTCCGTCCGCCGCCTCGGCGCCGCGCGGCGACGCATCGAACGGAGGGAAGCCCGCGGCATCCGTGAGCCGAGCGGCGCTGATCTGGTTCGGCGTCGCGATCGTCGCGCTGTCGTTCGTGGCGGCGTTCCTCGGATCGTGGCTCGCCCGTTCGGGCGACACGACCGCGGCCGCCCCGACGCCCACGCCCACGGTCGAGGAGGTCGACGAGGCCGCCTACGAGGAGGCGATCGAGGAGATCCTGCCCGCCGGCTCGGCGGTGCGCGCCGGCACCGGTGTCCCCGAGGCGGGCAAGGGCTACGAGGGCGACGTCTACATCGACATCTCGAACTCCGATGTGTACCTGTTCCAGGACGGCGAATGGACCCTCGTCGGCAACATCCGCCAGAACGCGGCCGAGAACCTCACGGGCGCGCAGGGCCCGCAGGGGGAGCCGGGCGCACAGGGCGAGCAGGGCGCACAGGGCGAGCAGGGCGCGCAGGGCGAGGCCGGAACGCCGGGCACCCAGGTGCTCCTGGGCACCGGCGTGCCCGACCCCGAGACGTGCACGACCGACGGCGACATCTTCATCGACACGAGCACCGTGCAGTTCTACGAGTGCACG
>CBFGWW010000332.1:0-2256 GCA_965652625.1 uncultured Agromyces sp. | reverse complement strand
CGCCCACTTCTACGGCATCGACGACGACCGGCTGCACGAGCTGGGCTGGGCCTGACCACCCTCCGGTTACGCTGAACGCATGACCTCCCCGGGCCGGATCATCGGCATCACCGTCGGCGCGCTCGCCATCCTCGGCATCGGCGTGTACGGTCCCGCGATGCTGCTGGGCCCGCTCCCCGACGTGACGGTCCGGCCGGCCGCGGCGGCCGCCGCCCCGGCGGAGGTTCCCGCGATCACGCTGCCCGAGACGGGGGCGAGCGCCGTCGCCGTGGTCGGCGACGACGGCACCGCCGAGACCGTCGCGACCGCAGGCGACCCGGCGGCCGTGCCGATCGGCGGCGCCGCGAAGCTCGTCACGCTCCTCGTGACCCTCGACTCGCTCCCGCTGCCGGCCGACGGCGCCGGTCCGACCATCCCCATCGGACCCGAGGACTACGTCGACTACCTGCGGTACTCGGGCGAGGGCTCGCGTGCGATCCAGGTCTCGCCGGGCGAGACCTGGACCGAGCGCGACGTCGTGCGTGCGATCCTGCTCGCCTCCAGCAACAACCACGCCGACACGCTCGTGCGCTGGGCGTTCGGCTCGCCCGACGCCTACGTCGAGGCGGCGAACGCGTGGCTGGCCGAGCAGGGCTTCACCGCCACGCGCGTCGACGACGCCACGGGGCTCTCCGGCGACAACGTGGGCACGGCCGACGAGCTCGCGCGCCTGGCCGCCCTCGTGCTCGCCGACGACCAGCTCCCGGCCATGCTCGACGACCCCGAGGCGGCGCCGCCCGGCGCACGCGTCGTGCCCGACCTCGTCGGCCGCGCGGACGACGGCGCCGTGCGCGCGATCACCCGCAGCTTCACCGACCAGGCGGCGCTGAGCTACGTCTTCACGACCGAGCTCCCCGCCGTCGCGGGCGTCGAGGGCCTCCGTCGCATCACCGGCGCGATGCTGCTGATGCCCGACTACGAGACGCTCGACCCGGCCGTGACCGCGGCCGTCGACTCGGCCGCCGCCGCCTCGGCTCCCGTCACGGTCATCGCCGAGGGCACGCCCTACGCGCGCGTCGTCGCGCCGTGGGGCGACGAGGCCGAGCTGGTGGCGTCGGTCAGCCGAACGGATGCCGCGTGGGGCTCCGCTCCGGGCGAGGCATCCCTCACCGTCGACGACTTCTCGACCGCGCCCGAGGGCCGCGAGGTGGGCAGAGTCTCGGTGGCGACCGCGACGGGCGAGCTCGCCTCGCCGCTGCGGCTCACGGGCGACATCAACGACCCGGGGCCTGTGTGGCGGCTCACGAACCCCGCGACGGTCATCGGCGCGTTCCTCGCGGGTCAGGCCTCCTGACCCGACGGCGTCACCGCCTTCGCGGCGGCCTCAGTCGTTGTCGTCCTCGTCGAACTCCACGGGGTCGGAGTCGCCGGCGTCGAACCGGAAGCGCACCCGCAACTGGCCGTTGACCTGGCGCTCGTCGACCGCGTCGTACCAGAACAGCGATTCGAGGCCGTCGACGGCGGCCATCATGCCGACGCGCGACTCGGCCTTGCCGCCGACGAGGACGCGGTGCTCGAACTCGCCCTCGAGCGGGCCGTCGATGAACTCGGCGACGTACTCTGCTGGACCCGTGTCTGCGCTCATGGCACTACGTTAGCCCTCACGCTCCGGCGTGCACAGCCACCGCGCCCGCCACGGTCCCGGGCTCGATGCGCCCGTCGGGCGCCGCACGGAGACGCACCGTCGCTCGACGCTCGGGCGACGTGCGCCGCACATGCCTTCGCCACTGCCGTTCCCAGAGCTCCCAGTACGGGTCGAAGGCGCCCTTGTCGCGTCGGAGCGCCCGTCGCTTGCGCGTCGCATCCGAGGCGTCGACCCACACGTGCACCGCGTCGTCGGCGGGCGCACCGGCGGTGAAGGCGCCGCACCCCTCGACGACGAGCCCGTTCCGGCCGGGCCGCACGCGCTCGAGCACGCCCGGTGCGTCGCGAGCCCAGTCCCAGCGTCGCCAGCTGCCGACGGCTCCGCGCCGGCTGGGCGGCACGAGCGTCCGCGCGAGGTCCGAGCCGGCGCGCTCGAGCCCGGTCCACCCCCGGTACACGTCGTCGAGCCGCACGAGGGTCGGCGACGGTCCGGGCCAGCGTTCGATCACCGCATCGGCCAGCGTGGACTTGCCCGCGCCGCTCGGTCCGTCGATGAGCACGACGGGTGAGCGGATGCCGCGGGCCGCCGCGAGCACGGCCGCGACCGCCGAGGCGGCGGCCTCGCCGTAGCGC
>CBFGWW010000331.1:0-2262 GCA_965652625.1 uncultured Agromyces sp. | reverse complement strand
CTGCGCGACGCGTCGGTGCGCGTCTACTGGTGGGACGAGGAGAAGGGCCGGTACGCGGATGCCGCGGGCACGCCCATCGACGCGGCCGATGCCGATCCCCGGGGCAGCCACAGCATCCTCCCCGTCGCGTCGCCGCTCGGCGCCCCGATCGCGCTCATCCGGCACGACCGCGTGCTCACCGACAACTCGCGCCTGCTCGACGGCGTGTCGAGCGCCCTCCGGCTCTCGGTCGACAACGGCCGGCTGCGATCCGAGATCGAGCGCACCCTCGAGCAGGTCCGCCAGTCCCGCCAGCGCATCGTCGAGGCGGGCGTCGAGGCGCGGCGGCGCATCGAGCGCGACCTGCACGACGGCGCGCAGCAGCACCTCGTGTCGCTCGGCATGCGCCTGCGGCTCGCGGCGAACGAGGCGCGCGACACCGACGAGGTGCAGCTCGCGACCGAGCTCGAGGGCACGATCCAGATGCTGAACATGGCGCTGCGCGAGCTCCGCGAGCTCGCCCACGGCATCCACCCGAGCCTACTCTCGTCGGGCGGCCTCTCGCTCGCCGTGCCCGAGCTCGCCGGACGCTGCCCGGTGCCCGTCGAGGTCGACGTGCAGGCCGAGGGCCGACTGCCCGAGCTCATCGAGTCGACCGCGTACTTCGTGCTCTCCGAGGCGCTCGCGAACGTGGCGAAGCACTCAGGGGCGAGCCGGGCGTGGGTGCGCGCCTACGTCGAGGGCGACGACCTGGAGCTCGCCGTGCGCGACAACGGCGTCGGCGGCGCATCGCTCGACAAGGGCACGGGCATGCTCGGCGTCGCCGACCGCGTGGACGCCGTCGGCGGAACGCTCGCCATCGACAGCCCGGCCGGCGCGGGAACGACCCTCACCGTGCGGATCCCGCTCGGCGGACCGCTCGACCGGGGATGACCGGCGTCAGGGACGCCAACGGCACGCGGCGATGACGATGCGGTAGCCGTCCTCGTCGGTCGTGGCGACGAGCGGCGTGCCCTCGGCGTCGTAGTGCGGCCGCGCCGAGGCGGCGTGCCCCGACGGCGGACGCCCGCCCGCGCGCACGACGCGCCACCACGGGGCATCCGAGCCGTACCTGGCCATGACCTGCCCGACGGCGCGCGCGCCGCGCGACCCGAGGACCGCGGCGACGTCGCCGTAGGTGGCGACGCAGCCCGGCGGGATGTCGTCGACGACGGCGAGCACGGCCTCGACGAAGCCCGCCGGTTGCTCGGGACCACGACGTGCGGCGGCGGCCCGCGGCATCCGTTCGCCCTGCGGCATGCGCAGGCTCAGAGCTCGAGGGCGCCGATCACGTCGCCGTACTGCGTCTCGCCGACGTCCTGGAAGCCGATGCGGTGGAAGAACTCGCCGGGGCCCTCGGCGCCCGGCTCCCACAGCACCGTGATGCGGTCGAAGCCGCGGCGCTTGGCCTCCTCGGCGAGGGCGTGCGCGAGGAACCGGCCCACGCCCTTGCCCTGCACCTCGGCGTCGACGTTGATGCGCCAGATGCAGGCGCGGAACTCCTCGTGGACGTTCTCGGGGTCGAAGTTGCCGTGGATGAATCCGACCACGCGGTCCTCGGCGAGGGCCACGCGCTGCCACGCGGTGTCGGGGTTCACGACCGAGGCCTCGGCGGCGTAGGTGACCGGGGCGATGAACTGCTCCTGCCCGGGCTTCAGCGACAGGTTGTTCGCGGCCACGATGTTCGTCGCGTTCAGTTCTTCGAGTCGCAGTTCAGCCATGCCGCTAAGGCTAACCCGTGGCGGCCCGCGTCAGGAAGCAGAGCTTGCGGACGGCCGCCTGCGAGGGGCGCCGACGGCGCAAGTTGTCTCGATGTCGAGATATTCGCGCGAGGCGGTAAGCTGGCAGGCGGCGTGTCCGCCCACGAGACTTCCTCATTCCCCACGAGAGATCCAAGGAGAACTCAACTTGTCCAAGATCAAGGTTGAAGGCACCGTCGTCGAGCTCGACGGCGACGAGATGACCCGCATCATCTGGCAGGCCATCAAGGACCAGCTCATCCACCCGTACCTCGACGTGAACCTCGAGTACTACGACCTCTCGATCCAGAAGCGCGACGAGACCGACGACCAGATCACGGTCGACGCGGCCCACGCCATCCAGAAGCACGGCGTCGGCGTCAAGTGCGCCACCATCACGCCCGACGAGGCGCGCGTCGAGGAGTTCGGCCTCAAGAAGATGTGGCGCTCGCCCAACGGCACCATCCGCAACATCCTCGGCGGCGTGATCTTCCGCGAGCCGATC
>CBFGWW010000330.1:0-2293 GCA_965652625.1 uncultured Agromyces sp. | reverse complement strand
CGCCGTGTTCACGGATGCCAGCCGGCCGCTGTACGAGGTGAAGGCCAACCTGTTCAAGGGCCTCGCGCACCCGCTGCGCGTGCGCGTGCTCGAGGTGCTCGTGGCGGCGAACGGGGAGGAGACGCCGGTCGGCGAGCTGCTCGATGCGACCGGCCTCGAGGCGTCGCACCTGTCGCAGCACCTCGCCGTGCTTCGGACGCACCGGCTCGTCACGGCCGAGCGACGGGGCAACCAGGTGCTCTACCGGCTGGCGTATCCGCAGGTCGCCGACCTGCTCCGCGTCGCGCGCGTCCTGCTCGGCGAGATCCTCCAGACGACCGAGCAGCAGCTCGTCGCGCAGGCGGAGCTCCCGGAGCTGCCGCAGCTGCCGCAGCTTCCGAAGGCGGCTGCCCGCGCATGACCGGCACGACTGGCACGACCGGCACGACTGGCACGACCGGCACGACCGTGCGGCGCGTCGCGAGCGGCATCCGCTCGCTGCTGCCCGCGGCCGCGGACTACCGCGACCTGCGCCGCACGTGGAAGGGCGACCTCATCGCGGGCGTCACCGTGGGCATCGTCGCGCTGCCGCTCGCCCTCGCGTTCGGCGTCAGTTCGGGCGCCGGCGCCGAGAGCGGGCTCGTCACCGCGATCGTGGCCGGCATCGTCGCGGCGGTGTTCGGCGGGTCGAACGTGCAGGTGTCGGGGCCGACGGGCGCGATGGTCGTCGTGCTCGCGCCCATCATCGCGACGCACGGGCCCGGCGCGCTCGCGATCGTCGGGCTGCTCGCGGGCGCGATGGTGCTCGTCGCGGGCGCGCTGCGGCTCGGCCGCGCGGTCACGTTCATCCCGTGGCCGGTCATCGAGGGCTTCACGCTCGGCATCGCCGTCATCATCTTCCTGCAGCAGGTGCCGTCGGCGCTCGGCGTGCCCGCGACCGAGGGTGCGAACGCCGTGGTCGGCGCGATCCAGGCGGTGCTGCAGGCTTCGTGGCCGGATGCCGCGTGGTCGCTCGGCGTCGTCGCCGTGGTCGCCATGATCATGCTCGTCGCGCCGCGCATCCATCCGCTCGTTCCGGGCTCCATCCTCGCGATCGTCGTCGTGACCGCCGTCACGGTGCTCGCCGGCGTGCCGTCTTCGAACCCGCGGCCCTCACGAGCCTGCTCCTGCCCGCCGCGACCGTCGCCGCCCTCGCCGCGATCGAGTCGCTGCTGTCGGCCCGGGTCGCGGCGACCATGGCCGACACCGGGCCGTACGACGCGGATCGCGAGCTCGTGGGCCAGGGGCTCGCGTCGATCGCCTCGGCCTTGTTCGGCGGCATGCCCGCGACGGGCGCGATCGCGCGGACGGCGGTCAACGTCCGCACCGGCGGGCGCACCCGCGTCGCGGCGATCGTGCACGCGCTGCTGCTCGCCGGGATCGTCGCGGTCGGCGCGGTCGTGGTCGCCTCCATCCCGCTCGCGGCGCTCGCGGGCGTGCTGATGGTCACCGCGACGCGCATGATCTCGTTCGCGACCGTGCGCACCGTCGTGAGGTCGTCGCGGGCGGATGCCGCCGTGTTCGTCGCGACCGCGATCATCACCGTCAGCGTCGACCTCATCACCGCCGTGCTCGTCGGCATCGTGGTCGCCGCGTTCCTCGCCCTGCGCGCGGTCGCGCGCTCGAGCGGCGTGCACCGCGAGGAGCTTCCGGGGCCGGCCGAACCTGCCGACGAGCGCATCGCCCTGTTCCGGCTCGACGGCGCGCTGTTCTTCGGCGCGGCCGAGCGCATGCTCGAACGGGTCGCGACGCTGCGTGACGTCGACGTCGTCATCATCCGGATGTCGCAGCTGCAGCTGCTCGACGCGACCGGTGCGCAGGTGATCACCGAGCTGATCCGCGCCCTCGAGCGCCGGGGCGTCACCGTGCTCGTGAAGGGCGTGCAACCGCGTCACCTCGAGCTCGCGCGACGCGTGGGCGTCATCGACTCGCTGCGACACCGCAACCACCTCTTCGACGACCTCCCTGCGGCGGTCGAGCACGCGCGGAGTCACACCCGCCGGGCGGCCACCGCCACCTGAGGCGGCAGCCTCCTCGTCAGCGCCGACGCCCGAGGCTCATCGGGCCGCCTCCAGCGCGGTGCGGACGGTGTCGAGCAGTTCGCTCCAGGAGACGGAGAACTTCTCCACGCCCTCTCGCTCGAGCACGGCGGTGACGTCGTCGTAGTCCACGCCCACCCCGGCGAGCGCGTCGAGCACCGCGCGGGCCTCGGCGTAGGAGCCGGTGACGGTGTCGCCGCGGATCTCGCCGTGGTCGAAGGTGGCCTCGAGGGTCT
>CBFGWW010000329.1:0-2318 GCA_965652625.1 uncultured Agromyces sp. | reverse complement strand
CGCGACTGCGCGTCGGTGGCCGCGGCATCCGTCATCGCCAAGGTGCACCGCGACGGCGGCATGCGACGGTCCCACGACGAGCTGCCGCTGTACGGCTGGAACGAGAACAAGGGGTACTCGAGCCGCGGCCATTTCGCCGCGCTCGACGAGCACGGCCCGAGCGACCTGCACCGCCACACCTGGCTGCACGAGCGCCCAGCGGAAGCGGAGCCGGCGCTGTTCGAGCTCGGCGTAGGATGATCCACGATGGATGAGGACGAGTTCGAAGACTACGACCGAGAGGTCGAACTGGCCCTGTACCGGGAGTACCGCGACATCGTGTCGCAGTTCCAGTACGTGGTCGAGACGGAGCGGCGCTTCTACCTCGCGAACGAGGTGGAGCTCGTGCGCCGCGACACCGAGCACGACTTCTACTTCGAGCTCAACATGAAGGACGTCTGGGTCTGGGACGTCTACCGCGCCGACCGGTTCGTGAAGTCCGTGCGCGTGCTCACGTTCAAGGACGTGAACGTCGAGGAGCTCGCGACGCGCGAGTTCGAGCTGCCCAAGGAGCTCGCGCTCGACGAGTGAGTCGTGTCCTCCGAAAGGAGGACTCGCGGCGAAAGATAACGAAAAGGTAACATCGCCGCATCGCGACGTTCCGGGTGGACCGGGGCACATGCTCTATCGGGTGCGTCGCGGGTTCGAATCCCGCCGTCGCGTCGAATGATCCGCACTCGTCCTCGACAACCGAGGACTCCATGAGCTCCGTCTGACCTGGGCGTCGAACCTCGGGTCCGTGCGCAGTCGCGCCGCCACGCTGGTCGCGGAGGTGGTGCGGATGGCCCACAACGCGGAACTCGGTCGGCGCGGCGAACAGCTCGCGGTCGACCACCTGCTCGGTCGCGGCATGACGGTGGTCGACCGCAACTGGCGCTGCCGGCTCGGTGAGATCGACATCGTCGCCCGCGACGGCCGCGACACCGTGTTCGTCGAGGTGAAGACCCGCACGAGCCACGACTTCGGGCACCCGTTCGAGGCCATCACGCCGCTGAAGCTCGCGCGGCTGCGACGTCTCGCGGTGGCCTGGTGCGAGGCGGCGGATGCCCCGGTGGCCCGCATCCGCATCGACGCGGTGGCCGTGCTCGCACCGACGGAGGCGCCGGCCATGATCGAGCACCTCGAGGGCATCGGCTGATGCCGGTGGCACGCACCCGCTCGGTCGCCCTGCTCGGGCTCGCGGGCTCCATCGTCGAGGTCGAGGCCGACCTCTCGTCGCAGCTTCCCGGGATCTCGATCATCGGACTGCCCGACGCCGCCCTCGCCGAGGCGCGCGAACGCGTGCGGTCGGCCGCGACCAACGCCGGCTGCCCGCTGCCGCCGCGCAAGCTCACGGTGAACCTCTCGCCGGCCGCGCTCCCGAAGCACGGATCGGGCTTCGACCTCGCGATCGCCGTGGCCTGTCTGGCTGCTGCCGGCGAGGTGTCCGTCGAATCCGTCGACCGGGTGGTGCACCTCGGCGAGCTCGGCCTCGACGGGCGGCTGCGCCCGATCGACGGGATCCTCCCCGCCGTCCTCGCGGCATCGCGCGCCGGGCACGACACCGTGATGGTGCCGACCGCGAATGCCGCCGAGGCCGCCTTGGTGCCCGGGGTCGAGGTGATCGGCGTCGCGTCGCTGCTCGAGGCGGCCATCCGCCACGGCGGCGAGTTCGAGGAGCGACCGGTGGAGCCGGTTGCGGCGACGGCGCGCGGCGACGATGCGGAGGCACCGGCCGGCGACCTGGCCGACGTCGCGGGCAACGACGACGCGGTCGATGCGCTCCTCACCGCCGCGGCAGGCGGTCACCACGTCTACTTCCTGGGCCCACCGGGGGCGGGCAAGACCATGCTCGCCTCCCGGCTGCCCGGCATCCTGCCCGACCTCCCTCCCGACGCGGCGCTGGAGGTCTCGTCGATCCGTTCGCTCGCGGGCCGCTCCGTCGGCGATGCGCTCTCCGTACGGCCGCCGTTCGAGGCGCCGCACCACACCGCGACGGCCGCCGCGATCGTGGGAGGCGGCAGCCGCCTGATCCGTCCGGGTGCCGCGTCGCGCGCCTCGCACGGAGTGCTCTTCCTCGACGAGGCACCCGAGTTCCCGTCGGCGGTCCTCGACGTGCTCCGGCAGCCGCTGGAGTCGGGCACCATCAGCATCCACCGGGCGAACTCGGTGGCGTCCTTCCCGGCGCGCTTCCAACTCGTGGTGGCGGCGAACCCGTGCCCGTGCGGCAACCACGGCCTGAAGGGCGTGGAGTGCACGTGCACGCCGATCATGCGGCGTCGATACCTGGGCCGCATCTC
>CBFGWW010000328.1:0-2367 GCA_965652625.1 uncultured Agromyces sp. | reverse complement strand
CTCCCGACTCTACCGAGCGTTTCGTGGTGAGTCAACCGACTCACCTCATGGCAGACTGGATTCATGTCACCTGAACCCTCGGCCTACCATCGACGGATCGCTGCGGCGAACCGCGTGGCGATCCTCGACGCGGCCGCGGACCTGTTCCTCGAGTCGGGCTACGACCGGACCTCGCTGGCGCAGGTCGCGGAGCGTGCGGGCGTCTCCAAGGCGACGCTGTTCAAGCAGTTCCCGACGAAAGCGGCGCTCTTCGAGGCGACGGTGCTCGCGGCGGGTGACTCGCCCGATGAGGAGATCGACGTCCCGCGACTCGGCGACTTGCATGCGGGTCTCGTCGTGCTGGGCCGCGCGTACGCGGAGTTGCTGTCAAGGCCCCGCATCGTCGAGCTGATCCGGACCGTGATCGCCGAGTCCCCGAAGTTCCCGGAGCTGCGCGCGCGCACATTCGACTTCGGAACCCTTCCCGTCCTCGCGGCGCTCGGTCGCTACTTCCGCGCGGAGAACGCTGCGGGAACCGCACACGTGGATGACCCGGACATGGCGGCGACGCAGTTCCTCGGCATGATCGCCACCGTCGTCTTCTGGCCTCGCCTGGTGCACGTCGGCTGGTCGCTCACCCAGGCGGAGACCCAGCGGGTGGTGGACGAAGCGGCTCGGACCATGGTCGCGCGCTACGAGACGCACGCCCCGCTCGCCTGAGCGGATCCGGCGCGCCATCCGCACCGGATCCGCCCGCGCCTCAGCGCCAGAACTCGGCGACGCGGTCGGCGAGTGCCCGGCCCTGATCGTATCCGGCTCGGGCCGCAGGCGGGCGCAGCGCGGGATCCATCCCGTTCGCGCCGAAGAGGTGCTCGGCATCGTCGTCCGGGACGATCGTCTCGACGCTGCTCCCCCGTGCGCGCAGCTCGTCGACCTGCGTCGCGAGGTGCGTGCCCCAGGATGCCGGTGCGAGTGACCGACCGCCGAACGGCGACAACACGAGCACGCGTGCGCACCCGGCGGCCAAGTCGGCATTCTCCGCGTTGGAACGGAAGCCGCCGTCGATGTACGCATGGCCGTCGACCCGATAGGCGGCGCCGCTGGAGCAGCTGGCGGCCACGGCATCCACGAGGTCGATGCCGCTGTCGCGATCGAACACGATCGGTTCGCCGGTCTCGGCATCCACCGCCGTGATCAGGATGCGTCGACGGGGCCACTCGGGACTGGGCAGGCGCGAGGCGACGGTCGCGCGCCATTGCGCCTGCCGTGCTCCGCCCGACGCTGCTTCCATCTCGAGCGCCCGCGCACCCACTTTGCGACGCAGGTCGGCCTGATCCTCGGCGGAGGCGATGAGCGCACGCATGCGCTCGAGGTGGTCCGCAACGGATCCGGCCGCACGGCGTCCTCGGTCGGGTCTGCCGGGATCAGTCCGAGGCTGGGACTCGACGGCGAGGACGGCGGCGAGCAGTTCCGTCGGCGTCGCACCGGCGAACTGGGCCGCAGCGGTCGATCCGGCCGAGGTCCCGACCGTGAGGTCGGCGTCGGTCACGTCGATGCCGGCGTCGAACAGGCCGGCGACGACGCCGATCAGCCAGGCGTTGCCGGTCGATCCGCCGCCCCCGAGGACCAGCGCGGTGCGGATGTGGTGTTCGGTCACGGTCCGGGCTCGGTGGAGCACGACCGACTACGCGCGCTCCGCCTCCGCTTCCTCGCGCGCCTCGCGCTGGGCCTCGCGCTCCGCCTCCTCGCGCGCCTGGCGCTCCTCGTACTTCTCGAGCCGCCGCCCGGTCGCGGGCATGCCGAACTCGTTGAGCGGTCCGTTCGCGAGCGGTTCGGGCAGCCGTTCGTCGGTCGGGCACTCCATGATGACGTTGCCGTTCGTCTCCTCGAACGCGTGCTCGGAGATCGGCCGACCGCACACCGGGCACGGACGGGAGCGCAGCTCCTGCTCGTCGGCCGGCGGCGAGTCGTCGACGAGCGGTGTCGTCGTGAAGATGGGCTCGAGCGCATTGTCGACCCGGACGAAGAATCTGGAGAAGGCGTTCCCGTCGCCTGAGCGACCCGCCGCGTCGCGTGTCATGGGCCCGATGGTACGCCCGCTCCCCCGAGGCACGCCAGCATCCGCGCCGCCTCGTAGGGTGGTGGCATGCAGACGGATGCCGCGAACCGCCCGGTCACGATCGTCACGGGCGGCAGCCGTGGCATCGGCGCCGCCATCGCCGAACGGCTCGCCGCCGACGGCCACGACCTCGTGCTCACCTACCGCGACCGCGTTCAGAACGCCGAGGCCGTGCGGCGCGCCTGCGAGGCATCCGGCGCCCGCGTGCTGCTGCTCCAGGTCGACCTCGCCGACCTCGATGCCGCGTCCACCGTGGTGCCCGCGGCCGT
>CBFGWW010000327.1:0-2416 GCA_965652625.1 uncultured Agromyces sp. | reverse complement strand
CCGGGTAGCCCTTGAAGTACCAGGCGACGTGCTTGCGGATGTCGCGGCAGCCGCGCTCCTCGCTGTCGAAGAACTCGGTGAGCAGTTCGGCATGCCGGCGGAACGTGCGCGCGACATCGCCGAGGCTCGGCTGGGCCTTGGCGTCCTCGCCCCGGAACGCCGCCGCGAGGTCGCCGAACAGCCACGGACGCCCGAGGCAGCCACGCCCGACGACGACGCCGTCGCATCCGGTCTCGGCGACCATGCGGAGTGCGTCTTCGGCCGACCAGATGTCGCCGTTGCCGAGCACCGGAACGCTCGTGACGGTCTGCTTGAGCTCGGCGATGGCCGACCAGTCGGCCTGGCCGGAGTAGAACTCGGCCGCGGTGCGCGCGTGCAGGGCGACGGAGGCAACGCCCGCGCCCTCGGCGATGCGGCCGGCCTCGAGGTACGTGAGGTGGTCGGCGTCGATGCCCTTGCGCATCTTCACGGTGAGGGTCACGTCGCACGCGGCCCGCACGGCGCCCTCGACGATGTCGCGGAAGAGCCCGCTCTTCCACGGCAGCGCCGCTCCCCCGCCCTTGCGGGTGACCTTCGGCACGGGGCATCCGAAATTCAGGTCGATGTGGTCGGCGCGGTCTTCGGCGACGAGCATGGTGACCGCCTCGGACACGGTCTTGGGGTCGACGCCGTAGAGCTGGATCGACCGCGGCGTCTCGGACTCGTGGTGCGTGATGAGCCGCATCGACTCGGGCGTGCGCTCGACGAGCGCGCGCGACGTGATCATCTCGCTGACGTAGAGCCCGGCACCGAACTCGCGGCAGAGCCGCCGGAACGCGGTGTTCGTGATGCCCGCCATGGGCGCGAGCACGACGGGCACGTCGAGGGCGAGGTCGCCGATCGCGAGCGGACCGGCCGGGAGGGTGGTTGAAGCGGACATCACCCTCGATTCTCCCAGAGAACCGGGGCCGGTCGCCCGGTGCCCCCGCCGCGCGCCTAGGATGCACCTGCAGGACGACGTGTGGAGGACGAGATGGGCGACGGCGGGCAGGCGACGGGCTCCGACGGGCTGACCGGTGCCGACCGAGTGCGAGCGGATGCCGCGGCGCGCGGCCTCGACGTCGAGATCATCGAGCGTCCGGCAGCACGCAGCCTCGAGGAGGCCGCCGAGCTCATGGGCATCACGCCCGCCGACATCGTGAAGTCGCTCGTCGTGAAGCGCAGCGACGACACGTACGTGTTCGCACTCGTGCCCGGCGGTCGCAAGATCTCGTGGCCGAAGCTGCGGGCGCTCCTCGGCGTGAACAAGCTCCAGCTGCCGGATGCCTCGCTCGCCCTCGCGGCGACCGGCTACGAGCGCGGCACCATCACGCCGCTCGGCTCGACGACGGCGTGGCCCGTCGTCGTCGACGAGACGATCCCCGGACGACGCGTGTCCATGGGCGCCGGCGAGCACGGCCGCAGCCTGTTCGTCGACGCCGACCGGCTCGTCGAGGCCCTCGACGCGACCGTCGCCGACATCAGTGAGCCCGAGTAGCCCCGCTGGTCGTCGAGGAGCGCCCACCGCGGGCCGACGCGTATCGAGACACTACTCCGCGATCGCCGAGGCGGACTCAGCGCCTGCCTCACCGAACCCGGGCACGTAGCAGACGTCGCCCTCGCAGACGACGCCCTCGCCGCCGAGCATGGCGAACGGCGCCGGCTCCGCGCTCACGCCGCGGCCCCGTCGCGCTCGCCGGCGACCTGCGTGAGCACCTGGGAGAACACCTCGGCGGGCTGGGCGCCGGAGACGCCGTACCTGCCCTCGAACACGAAGAACGGCACGCCGCGGATCCCGTAGGCGCCGGCCTGTGCGATGTCGGCCTGCACCGCGGCACCGTAGCGGCCCGACTCGAGCGCCTCGCGCGCGGCATCCGTGTCGAGCCCGACCTCGGCGGCCAGCTCGACGAGCTCGTCGGTGCGGCCGACGTGTCGGCCCTCGGTGAAGTAGGCGCGGAAGAGTCGCTCCGACAGCTCGAGCTGCTTGCCCTGCTCCTTCGCGAAGTGCAGCAGCTCGTGCGCCTTCAGCGTCTTGGTGTGCTGCAGCGCGTCGTAGTCGTAGTCGAGGCCGGCCTGCGCGGCGACGCCGGTGACCCGGTCGATCATCATGCGGGCCTGCTCCATCGGGATGCCCTTGTGCCCCGCCAGGAAGTCCACCTCCGAGCCCTCGAAGTCGACGGGCGTGTCGGGGGCGAGCTCGAAGGAGTGGTACTCGATCTCGACCTCCGGCGCGTCGTCGCCGAGCGCGGCGAGGCCGCCCTCGAGGTGGCGCTTGCCGATGTAGCACCACGGGCAGGCGATGTCGGACCAGATGTCGATCTTGATGGGGGACGTCACGTTGAAGCGCAACGGATGCCTCGGCATCCGTATTCCCGCGCATGCACCTCGTGGCGCCTCG
>CBFGWW010000326.1:0-2446 GCA_965652625.1 uncultured Agromyces sp. | reverse complement strand
CGCGCCCCGCCCGGGGGGGGTCGTCGTCGCGGCCGCGCCGCGGGAGCGCCCGGCGGGGGGGAGGCGCGGACCCCAGCGCCCACCCCCCCCGCGTGGCTCAGCCGGCGACGCCCACGACGAGGGTCCCCCCGTCGGTGGTGCCGGCCGAGTTCTCGAGCTCGATCGTGTACCGGTGCTCGCCCGGCGCGGCATCCGTGATCGGGAATTCGACGACCCGATCGGAGGACGCCGAGCGGTGCACCCGGCCGATGACCGAGCCGTCCTCGACGAGCCGCACGACGGTGGTGGCCTGGCCCTTGCCCACCTTGACCTTCACGACGTAGTCGCCATCGGCGTCGGGCCCGCGCTTCGGCCCGGTGAGGGCCGTCACGTCCGCGGCGGGCGGCGGCGCCGTGGCCCCGTCCATGCCCGCCTCCCGGTACATCGCGCCGTGCAGCGGCGTCACGGTGAGCGACTCGAGCGCGGCTCCCTCGCCCTCCGCCCAGAGCCCGATCGCGTCGGCCCCGGCGTTCGGGAACACCTGGTCGGTGATCGTCGTGCGCCCGTCGGCGGTGAACACCTCCACCGAGGCGCGGTCCACGTACGCGGTGATCGCGATCCGGCCGTCGACGAGCGGCACCGGCGCGTCCTCGATCGAGGCGAACGCCGGGTGGAAGCCCGTGTTCCCCGAGTCGCGGCGGTCGACGAACAGCCGCCCGGATGCCGCGTCGTAGCCGATGCGCGTCGCGGCCTCGTCGTCGCCGAGCACGCTGATCCCCACCGCGTCCGCGTCGCCCGGCCTGAGCACGGCGTCGATGCGCACGACGTCGCCCGCCACGGGCAGCGTCTCCGAGCCCGGCGCGATCGGCCGCGCGGCATCCGCGTAGGCGAGTTCGCGCTGCTCGAGCTGCGCGAACTCGGGCACGACCTGCTGCACGAGCCGCGGGCCGCGTTCGGTGGTCACGAGCGAGACGTCGCGCGGCAGGGCCATGGCGCTGCGCCAGGTGCCCGTCGGGATGTCGTTCGCGTAGTCCCAGTCGTTCATCCAGCCGAGCATGACCCGGCGTCCGTCGGGCGCGTTGGCGAACGACACGGTGGCGTAGTAGTCCCGGCCCCAGTCGAGCCAGTCGTAGCCCTCGATGCGCGGTGCGGCCGGGGCATCCGAGAACATCACCTGATCGACGAGCACGTGGCCCCAGCCGAACCGGTTGTTGTCGACGATGCGAACGGATGCCTCGCGGCCGGCGAACTCGGCGACATCCCAGCTCACCCAGTCGAGGTGCTCGCTGTTGCGCCCCGTCGCCGTGCGCACGACCTCGCCGTCGACGACCAGGCTGACGCTCGTCTCGTCGGATCGCACCTGCGCCGGATCGGCGCCGAGGACGAGGTGGTCGACCGTGAGATGGCCCCAGCCGCCCGTGGCGTCGTCGTGCACCTGGAAGCGCGCCTCCGCGCCGGCGAGGTCGGACACGTCCCACGACTGCCAGTTCAGCTGACCGGCCTCGGGACCGGTGGCCGTCCGCACCACCTCGCCGTCGACGATGAGCCGCACCTCGAGGGTGCCGTCGATCCGCTTGCCGCCGCCGACGAGGTAGCTCAGGTGGTCCTCGCCCGGCTCGATCGTGAAGGCGGGAGACGTGAGGTCGCCGAGGTTGCCGTCGCCCCTCGGGCCGCCCTCCCACGTGTTCAGGCGCTTCGCCCCCAGGTAGTAGTCGCCGCCTGCGGTCGACGGGTTGCGCCATGGCTCGGTCGCGAAGTCGCCCGTGATCTCCCAGCCCGCGTCAGCCAGGGTCGTTCCGTCGGGGAACTCGAAGCCGTCGAAGAGCAGTCGGCCCGCGGGCGGCTCGTTGGCGAGCTGCGCGCCCTCGACACGCGGATGGTTGCCGCCGCCGACGAGCAGGTTCACGTAGTCGTCGTCGATCGTGAAGGTGGGCGACTCCATGGCGCCGACGGGCCAGTCGCCGTCGGTGAAGCCGTTGACGAGGCCGGCCCCGACGAAGCCCGAGACCGGGTTCTGGTTCGCGAGCGTGCCGGCGGCCGGGGCATCCGTCCACGGGCCGTTCTTCCAGTTGCCCGGCTCGTTCTCGACCGACCAGCCCTCGTACGTGCCGTCGTCGAACCCGGCGAACACCTCGCCGGCCGGCAGCGCGGCATCCGGCACCGTGCTCTCGGACGTGAAGGTGGTGCCGTCGAAGTCGCCGACGAAGTACTGCCCGCCCGAGCCGCCGGCGACGGAGCCCGGGTTGAGGTTCACCACGAGCACCCACTTGGTGTTCGCGGGATCGCCGTCGACCGCGAGCGGGAACAGGTCGGGGCACTCCCAGATGCCGCCGGTCGCATTGGCGGGGCCGAAGTCGCTGAGATGCGTCCAGGTCTTCAGGTCGTCGCTGCGGTAGAGCACGACCTGGTACTTCAGCGCCTCGACCGCGACCATGACCCAGTACGACTCGCCCGTCGCGGGGTCGCT
>CBFGWW010000325.1:0-2448 GCA_965652625.1 uncultured Agromyces sp. | reverse complement strand
CGGGGTTGCCCGTGATGTCCGACGACACCAGCGGGTCCTCCGAGTACTCGAGGATGCCGGCGAGACGACCCGACGCCGCCTCGCGGTACGCCGCGAGCACCTCGTCGCGAGTGACCTCGCGCGAGACGGTCGTATTGAGCTCGACGATCGAGCCCACGGGCACGGGCACGCGGATCGAGTCGCCCGACAGCTTGCCGTCGAGGCCCGGCAGCACGAGGCCGATCGCCTTCGCGGCACCCGTCGTGGTCGGCACGATGTTCACGCCGGCGGCGCGGGCGCGGCGCGGGTCGCGGTGCGGGCCGTCCTGGAGGTTCTGCTCCTGCGTGTAGGCGTGCACCGTGGTCATGAAGCCGTGCTCGATGCCGGCGAGGTCGTCGAGCACCGAGGCGAGCGGCGCGAGCGCGTTCGTCGTGCACGACGCGTTCGAGACGATGGTGTGGGATGCCGCGTCGTACGCGTCGGTGTTCACCCCGTAGGCGAGCGTCACGTCGGCGCCGTCGGAAGGGGCGCTCACGAGCACCTTGCGCGCGCCGGCGTCGAGGTGCGCCTTGGCGGCCTCGGCGGACGTGAAGCGGCCGGTCGACTCGAGCACGACATCGACCTCGAGCTCCTTCCACGGCAGGTTCGCGGGGTCGCGCTCGGCGAGCACCTTGATGCGGCGGCCGTCGACGACGAGCTCGTCGCCTTCGACCTCGACGGGGCGGCCGAGGCGGCCGAGCGAGCTGTCGAAGCGCAGCAGCTGGGCGAGCGCCTTCGGGTCGGTGAGGTCGTTCACGGCGACGATCTCGAGGTCGGAGTCGCGCTCGAGGAGGGCGCGCAGCGTGTTGCGGCCGATGCGTCCGAAGCCGTTCACGGCGATGCGGGTCATGCGGGGGTTCCTTTCGTTCCCGGTGGTACCCCACGAGGATCGTCGATCCGCGGCATCCGCGGCAGTGGCCGGAGCGACAGCATGCGCAAGGATCGCGCCACCCTCTCAGCGCACGACGGGCACGAGCGACCCCGAGCGAGCCCGAGCGAGCAGCGTTGCCGCGACTCAGCGCATAAGGGGCACGAGCTCGACCTCGCGCAGCTCCCCCGCGTCCGCGACCGCGGTCATCATCGTGCACACCGGCTGGCGGCGCCGATCGGTCGGCGATCCGGGGTTCAGCAGGCGGATGCCGCGTGGCGTGATCGCGTCCCACGGGATGTGGCTGTGCCCGAACACGAGCACGTCGAGCTCGGGGCGTCCGTCGCCGGGGCCGGCGTACGCGGCATCCGCTCGGAGCCCTCGCCCCGTCGCCGGACCCGTCTCGTGCACGACGCCGAACCGCACGCCCTCGAGCTCGAACCGGGCGACCTCGGGCAGCCGGGCCCGCAGGGCCGGGCCGTCGTTGTTGCCGAAGACGCCGACCAGCCGCGCCGCCCGGGCTTCGAGGGCGTCGAGCGTCGCGGCATCCACCCAGTCGCCGGCGTGCACGACCACGTCGGCCGCGTCGACCGCGCGCCAGACCTGGTCGGGCAGGCGCTTCGCGCGCGCCGGCACGTGCGTGTCGGAGATGAGCAGGAGCCGGGTCGGCATGGGTCCATCCTCGCGCCGCGGGGCGCGAACCGGGCAGAATCGTTCGGATGATCCCCTACGAGCACACCGCGGGCGCCGGCTGGGCGCGCTTCTTCGCGTGGACCTCGCTCGGCATCGGGGCGGCATCCCTCGCCGTGGCGTTCCTTGTGCCGCTCGCGGGCGAGATCGGGCGCGTCGCCGTGGTCGCGTTCTTCGGCGGCTTCGCGATCTGGTTCGGGCTCATGGCGCGGAGCCGCTTCCGCGCGATCGAGCACCCGGTGTCGTGGCCGGCGGTGCTCGGGACCGTGCTCGGCATCCTCACGATGGTGATCATGGCGTACGCGATGTTCGCGCTCATCATGGCGATCTACTACGGCGTGCTGCTGCCGATGGCGCCGAACTGGGTCGCGGGCATCTCGAACCCGGGCGTCGGCATCGTGCCCGGCGTGGACGTGTAGCTCAGGCCACCTCCTCGCGCGAGCGACGCAGCACGAGGAAGAGCCCTGCCGCGGCGACGGCGACGACCACGGCACCCAGGGGCGGCAGCGCCGCAACACCCGAGGCGTCGACGACGAGCGCGGCGAGGGCCGCGCCGATCGCGATGCCGAGATTGAACACGACGGGGATGAGCGCGCCCGCGAGTGAGCGTCGCCCGGTGCCCGCGAGGCGCAGGATCATCGTCTGCGCGAGCGCCGGCAGCGCACCGGATGCCACACCCCAGACCACGACGACGGCGATGCCGACCGCAGGGTGCACGCCGGCGATCGCGAGCGCGGCGACGGCGACCGCCGTGATGAACGCGCCCGCGACGAGCAGGCGGGCGGTCCGCGCACCGAACCTGCCGGCGAGCAGGATTCCCACCCACGAGGCGATGCCGAACACCAGCAGCACCCCGCCCACCCCTCCGGGCA
>CBFGWW010000324.1:0-2470 GCA_965652625.1 uncultured Agromyces sp. | reverse complement strand
GTGAGCGGATGCCGCGACTACTCCCGCGGGAGTACCCCGTGAGCCTCCGGGCGGCCGATCCGGCGCGCAGCGCGCGGCGATACGATCGGGGAATGCCCGTCACCCAGTGGGACGGACGGCCCCCCTGGGACGGACGACCCGAGCGCTTCCGCCCCCCGCCGGGCGCCGTGCTGCTCGCGCCCGTGATCGTCAGCCTCCTCGTGCAGGTGCCCGCGGCGATCGGCATCGCGGTGTGGTTCCGCGTCGGCGTGCCCGCAGGGCTCGGCATGCTGGCGCTCGCCGTGATCGGCCCGCTGGCGCTGCTCGCCTCGCGGCGGTATCCCGGGCCGACGGTGGCGTTCGTCGCGGCCGCCGCGCTCGCCGACCTGCTCACCGGCCCCGACATCGGGCCGCCCTACGTCGCGCTCGCATTCGCGATCGTCCTCGCCGTGGCGCGCGGCGCCATCACCTGGGCGGTCGTGTCGGTCGTCGTGGCCTGGGTCGCCGCGATCGCGCTCGGCGCCGTGATCGGGCTCGACTGGCATCCGTTCCGCATCGCGCTCACGACCGTGCTGCTCGCCGCGTGCTTCGGCGTCGGCGCGTTCCTGCGCGTGCGACGCGAGCGCGCGGCGGAGTGGCGCGCCGAGGCCGCCCGGCGCCGGCAGACCGCCGAGGAACGCGAGCGCGTGCGCATCGCCCGCGAGCTGCACGACGTGATCGGTCACGCGCTGTCGCAGATCAACGTGCAGGCGAGCGTGGGCCTGCACCTCATGGACCGCGATCCCGAGCAGGCGCGCTCCGCGCTCGCGGCCGTCAAGGAGACGTCGAAGACCGCGCTCGAGGAAGTGCGCAGCGTGCTCGGCGTCATCCGCAACGAGGGCGATGCCCCGCTCGCACCGCAGGCCGAGCTGGCCGAGCTGCCCCGGCTCGTCGCCGGCGTGCGGTCGCCCGGATTCGACGCCGGACTCGTCGACCGGCTCGACGGGGCGGTGCCGGGCCGCGCGGCCCAGTTCGCCGCCTACCGCATCGCCCAGGAGGCGCTCACGAACGTCGTGCGGCACGCGGGCGCCACCTCCGCGGTCGTCGCCGTCGAGCGCCTCGGCGACGAGCTCATGCTCACGGTCGACGACGACGGCTCGGGCATCGCCGACCGGGGGCTCGAAGGAGCGGCCGAGGGAAGCGGCATCCTCGGCATGCGCGAGCGTGCGGCCCTGCTGGGCGGCTCGGTCGAGGTCGGCCCCTCGCCGCGCGGCGGCACGCGCGTGACGGCGCGCCTGCCGTGGGGGGCGACGTCGTGATCCGCGTCGCGCTGGCCGACGACCAGGTGCTCGTGCGTGCGGGCTTCCGCGCGCTGCTGCAGGCCGAGGACGGGATCGAGGTCGTCGGCGAGGCGTCGGGCGGCGAGGAGCTGCTCGCCCTCGTGCGCCGCGAGCCGGTCGACGTCGTGCTCATGGACATCCGCATGCCCGGCGGCGACGGGCTGTGGACCACCGAGCAGATCGCCGCCGACCCCGACCTCGCGGGGGTGCACGTCGTCATCGTCACCACGTTCGAGCTCGACGAGTACGTCGCACGCGCCATCCGGGCCGGCGCGAGCGGCTTCCTCGTCAAGGACACCGAGCCCGAGGACCTCGTGCGGGCGGTGCGCGTCGTCGCGAGCGGCGAGGCGTTGCTCTCGCCGGGCGTCACGAAGCGGCTGCTCGAGCGCATGGCCGTGGGCCTCCGGGACGCGCCCGACGCCGAGCTCCTCGCCGCACTCACCGAGCGCGAGCGCGAGGTGCTGCGCCTCGTGGGCCAGGGCCTCACGAACGACGAGATCGCCGAGCGGCTCTTCCTCTCGCCGCTGACGGCGAAGACGCACGTGTCGCGCATCATGGCGAAGCTCCACGCCCGCGACCGGGTGCACCTCGTCGTCGTCGCCTACGAGTCGGGGCTCGTCGCGCCCGGCTGGCAGCAGGAGCCGGGCACGTCGGAGCGGTGACGCGCCGCGCGGCTCCCAGGGGAGTCGTGCTGCTCCCGGGGGAGCAGCACAGGTGTCTCCACCGGGCGGATTCGCGCGGGCCGCGCCGTGGCGAGCATGGAGTCGACGGTCCGCTCCGGGACCGCACGATCAAGGGAATCACACCATGCTCACCACGCTCGCGACCACCGCGGTCGTCGCCCACGCCGGCCCCTGGGCGGCCGGTTGGGGCTGGGCCTTCTTCCTCATCCCGATCTTCTGGATCCTCGTCATCGGGCTGATCATCTTCCTCGTCACCCGCGGCCGTCGTCGCGCATGGGAGCACGTCGAGTACGGCCCGCCGTGGGCGCCAGGAGCGAGCGACGAGTCGACGCTCGCCGAGCGCTTCGCGAAGGGCGACATCGACGAGACCGAGTACCGGGCGCGCCTCGAGGTGCTGCGCGCCAACCGGCCGAACGCGTAACGCGTCGACCGATGCGAGGGGGCGGATGCCGCGGCATCCGCCCCTTCGTCGTGTCCCGGATGCCGCGG
>CBFGWW010000323.1:0-2511 GCA_965652625.1 uncultured Agromyces sp. | reverse complement strand
CGCTCTTGCGGCGCCACTCCGCGGCGAGGAGGATTCGGACATGCCCGAGAGCCTTCGGGACCCGCAGCCGCCCGATCCGCACCCCGAGCCCGAACCGGGCCCGCCGGCGATGATCGTGGGGGTCGACGGCTCGGAGTCCTCGATCGCTGCGCTCCGCTACGCGGCCGGCCTCGCACCACGCCTCGACCTGCGCGTGCGTGCGCTCGCCGTGTGGAACTACCCCTCGTTCATCTACGGCGGGTACTACCCGCAGCTCGACTGGACGCCCGAGGACGACGCCGAGCGCATCGTGGGCCGGGCCGCCGACGAGGTCTTCGGCGAGGTACGCCCCGAGTGGTTCGCGACCCGGACGCGCCGAGGCCGTCCGGCCGAGGTGCTCATCGACGAGTCGGCGCACGCCGAGATGCTCGTGCTCGGCAGCCGCGGCCACGGCGGCTTCGCCGGCCTGCTGCTCGGTTCGGTGAGCGCCGCGTGCGCCGAGCACGCGCACTGCCCGGTGCTCGTCGTGCACGGGCGGTGAGCGGATGCCGCATCCGGCTGTCAGCCCGGTGGTGCACACTGGACGCGTGATCGCCGAGCACGAGCTGACCTGGAGCCCGCGGCATCCGACCGACCTGCTGCAGACCATCGGCTCGTTGCGACGCGGCCCGGCCGACCCCACGTTCGTCCACGACGCCTCGGGCGCCGTGTGGCGCACCACCCGCACCGACGAGGGCGTCGCGACGCTGCGCTTCACGCAGCCCGCGGCCGACGAGCTCCGCTGCGAGGGGTGGGGTCCCGGCGCGCGGGCGGCGGTCGTGACGGCGCCCGACGTGCTCGGGGAGCGCGACGATCCGTCGTCGTTCGCGCCCCGCATCGGCCTCCTCGACGACGCGCACCGGCGCAACCCCGGCCTGCGCATCCCGCGCACCGGCCGCGTGTTCGAATCGCTCGTGCCCGCGATCCTCGAGCAGAAGGTCATCTCGCTGCAGGCGCACGACTCGTGGCGAAC
The DNA here is from genome assembly GCA_965652625.1 of uncultured Agromyces sp. Classification (GTDB taxonomy): domain Bacteria; phylum Actinomycetota; class Actinomycetes; order Actinomycetales; family Microbacteriaceae; genus Agromyces. Next base: position 1,520 of record CBFGWW010000323.1, on the reverse strand, counting down.
GCTCGTGTGGCGGTTCGGCGAGGAGGCGCCCGGTCCGACGCCGCGCCGCATGCGGGTGACGCCGTCGCCGTCGCGCTGGGCGGCCATCCCGACGTGGGAGTGGCACAAGGCCGGCGTGGACCCGAGACGGGCACGCACGATCGCGAACGCCGCCCGATACGCGACGCGCCTCGAGGAGGCGGCGGGCATGGGCCCGACGGATGCCGCGGCTCGCCTCACCCTCATGCCCGGGGTCGGCGCGTGGACCGCGGCCGAGGTCGCGCAGCGCGCGTTCGGTGACGCCGACGCGTTGTCGGTGGGCGACTACCATCTCTCGAACTACGTCGGCCACGCGCTCTGGGGCCGCGACATGACCGACGCCGAGATGCTCGAGGCGATGACGCCCTGGGCCGGCCACCGCTACCGCGTCGTGCGCCTGCTCGAGGCGACGGGCGTGCGCGGTCGCCCGCGGCGCGGGCCACGCATGTCGTTCGTCGACCACCGGGCGATCTGAGCCGTCCCGATCCGCCCCCGCCGACCTCGCACACCTGCCGACACCGCCCACCTCGACCGATCGGAGCACGATGCACTACGGCCACGAGCTGCAGTTCGGAACCTTCGTCACGCCGCGGAACGATCCGCCCGACTTCGCAGTGCGGCTCGCGCTGCTCGCCGAGGCCGCGGGCTACGACCTCGTGACGTTCCAGGACCACCCCTACCAGCCGCGGTTCCACGACACGTCGACGCTGCTCGCGTGGGTCGCGGCGAGAACGGAGCGCGTGCACCTCGCGGCGAACGTCGCGAACCTGCCGCTGCGCCAGCCCGCCGTGCTCGCCCGGGCGACCGCGAGCCTCGACCTGCTCTCGGGCGGTCGCTTCGAGCTCGCCCTCGGCGCCGGGGCCTTCTGGGACGCCATCGAGGCGATGGGCGGACGCCGGCTCTCGCCCGGGCAGGCCGTCGACGCGCTCTCGGAGGCGATCGACATCATCCGCGGCATCTGGGATCCCGCGGACCGGACCCGCTTCGAGGTCGACGGCGCCTACCACCACGTCAGCGGAGCCAAGCGCGGACCCGCTCCGGCGCACGACATCCCGATCTGGATCGGCGCCGTGAAGCCGCGGATGCTGCGCCTCACCGGCCGCAAGGGCGACGGCTGGGTGCCGTCGCTCGCGCGGCTCGAGCCCGGCGCGCTCGCCGACGGGAACGCGCGGATCGACGACGCCGCGGCCGACGCCGGACGCGACCCGCGCGAGATCCGGCGCCTCCTCAACGTCGTCGGACGCTTCTCGGCCGACGGCACCGGCTTCCTCGACGGGCCGCCCGCGCAGTGGGTCGACGACCTCCTGCCGTACGCGATCGACGACGGCATCGCGACGTTCATCCTCGCGAGCGACGATGCGTCGACGATCGAGCGCTTCGCGGCCGAGGTCGCGCCCGCGCTGCGCGAAGCGGTCGCACGCGAGCTCGCGGTGTAGGAAGCGCCGGCCCGTATCGGCCGCGTGGGGTATCGACGCAGGTGATCAGGTCGTCTCCCGGCAACG
>CBFGWW010000322.1:0-2531 GCA_965652625.1 uncultured Agromyces sp. | reverse complement strand
CAGCACGTCGAGCTCGGCCAGCAGCTGATCGTCGGCACCGTCGACCCGAAGGAGGTCCTCCGGGTCAAGGGCGTCCGCGAGGTGCAGAAGCACCTGGTGGACGGCGTGCAGGACGTGTACCGCTCGCAGGGCGTGCCGATCCACGACAAGCACATCGAGGTCATCGTCCGCCAGATGCTCCGCAAGGTCACCGTGGTCGACCACGGCGACACCGAGCTGCTGCCGGGTGAGCTCGTCGACCGCTCGCGGTACAACGAGATCAACCGTGCCGCGCTCACCGAGGGCAAGAAGACGGCGTCGGCCCGCCAGGAGGTCATGGGCATCACCAAGGCCTCGCTCGCGACCGAGTCGTGGCTGTCGGCCGCGTCCTTCCAGGAGACGACCCGCGTGCTCACGCAGGCCGCCATGGAGGGCAAGTCCGACCCGCTCGTCGGCCTCAAGGAGAACGTGATCATCGGAAAGCTGATCCCCGCCGGCACCGGTCTGAACAAGTACCGGAGCGTCGCGGTCGAGGCCACGGAGGAGGCGAAGGCGGAGCGCTACCCGAACCGCATCTTCGCCGACGACGCGGCCTTCGCCGAGGGCGACCTCAGCTTCGTCGACTTCGACGCGTTCTCGAGCGACGACTTCACCCCCGGCAACTACAGCTAGTCGCCGAACCGCACGAAGGGCCCCGGAGCAATCCGGGGCCCTTCGTCGTGCCGGGGACGTCCGAACCCGCCGCTCGGATGACGAGCGGGCGGTGCGGTCCGAGCGGTACCATTCGGGCACGACGACTCGACCTCGAGCCGCTCCGACGGAAGGATCTCCGTTGACGCAGGTTCCCGACGCCCCTCGTCCGCCGCTCGCGCGGCGGCCATCGTTCTGGCTCGCAGTGGCCGCAGGGCTGCTCCTCGCGGCGATCGCCGTGGTGCTCGTCGTCGCGCTGCTCGCACCCGAGGGCACCACGGATGCCGCGTCGACGTCCACGCCGACGACCGCCGCCGCCTCGACGTCCGCTCCGCCGACGACCGCTCCGGCTCCGGCGCCGGAGCCGCCGCCGGAGCCGGCGCCCGCGGTCGTCGTGATCCCGGCGTCGTGCGACGGGATCTACACCCGCGACTGGTCGGCCGACCTCGCACCGCGCGTGCTCAACCCGGCGTGGATCGACGACGCCGGGAGCGACTTCAAGCGGTGGGGGAGCAACGACGTCGGCCTCGTGACGATGCTCGAGGGCACCACGCAGCTCGAATGCAACTGGGTGCCCGAGAGCGGAGCAGGACATGTCTTCCTGGTCACGAGCGTCGCGTCGCTCACCCCCGAGCAGCAGGGCAGCACGCTCGACTACCTCGTCACGACCGGCATGGACTGCTACGACCAATCGGGCGGCACGCGCTGCGTCATCGAGGGCGACGAGGGCGGGGAGACGTGGGGCGAGTCGCACTTCGTGCGCGAGGGGATCTGGATCGCCACGCGCTGGGGCGGCAGCGGTCCGACCGGCTACACGCAGGACATCGTGACCGCACTGTTCGGCTGAACGACGCCCGCGCGGCTCCGCGGCGCGCCGTGCGCCCGTTGCTACAGTGAGCCCAGTCGCGGGTGCGAGGGCGCCCGGAAGGAGCGCGATCATGAGCAGCACGACGCCCGGATCCGACGCGGAGCGCACGCACGACCCCGACCCCGACGCCGTCGACCGCGAGCCGTCGCCCGACCACGTGCCGGCCGACACCGACGCGCACGAACCGCTCGGTGCCGATGACGCGGCCGCGGCATCCGCCCCCGATACTCCGGCGGCGCGCGAGCCCGACGTCTCGTCCGAGTCCGACCTGCGGCCGGCGGATGCCGCGCCGGAGGACGAGCACGAGCACGAGCCCCTGGCGACCGAGCACGCGGCATCCGAGCCCACCGCGGCGCCCGTGACGGAACCCGCCCCCGCCGACGACACGTCGCGCCTCGACGCGGCGGTGCAGCGCGCGAACGCCGAGCCCGTGGCATCCGACGACGTGGGGGAGCACGGCGCCCCCGAGCCCGTGCCCGCCGGCAGCGTGCGCCGCGAGACGTACGTGCCGGCCGCGACGGTCGCCGCGGGCACCGCGGCGGGCGCGGCGACGCTCGCCCCCGAGCCCGACGCCGTGCCCACGGCACTCGCCGCCCCGCAGACCGTCTACGTGCAGGCGCCGACCCCGCCCAAGTCCCGCGGCAACCGCGGATTCGGCGTGGTCGTCGCGCTCGTCGCGGCCGCGGTCTTCGCGCTGCTGTACGCGGGCATCGGCTACCTCGTGCTGCTCGCGCAGAGCGACCCGACGCGGGCGGGGTCGGTGTTCGTCCAGTTCGTGGCGCAGCCCGTCTACTGGGTGCCGGTCATCGCGACGTTCGTGGGCTTCACGCTCCTCGCCGCCGTCGTGAACCGCGGGGCGTGGTGGTACTACGCCGTGTTCGGCCTGCTGGTCGGCGTGTTCGTGTACCTCTCCTACATCGGCGCCGCGCTGCTGACCGTGCAGGCCTGGACCATGACGATCGACCAGGCGAACGACTTCATCCGGGCGCGCTGG
>CBFGWW010000321.1:0-2546 GCA_965652625.1 uncultured Agromyces sp. | reverse complement strand
GCTCGCGGCCGGCGTCGATCTTCTTGCGCAGGTAGGAGATGTAGAGCTCGACGACCGACTCCTTGCCGCCGAAGTCGTAGCTCCAGACGCGGTCGAGGATCTGCGCCTTCGAGAGCACGCGGCGCGGGTTGCGCATGAGGAAGCGGAGCAGCTCGAACTCGGTGGCGGTGAGCTCGATGGGCGTGCCGCCTCGGGCGACCTCGTACGAGTCCTCGTCGAGGGTGAGGTCTCCGACGACGAGCACCGGGTCCTTCGCCTGCGCGAGCGTGAGCGTCGAGCGGCGGATGAGCCCGCGCAGCCGGGCGACGACCTCCTCGAGGCTGAACGGCTTGGTCACGTAGTCGTCGCCGCCGGCCGTGAGGCCCGCGATGCGGTCGTCGAGGGAGTCCTTCGCGGTGAGGAAGAGCACGGGCGTCTCGGTGCCGTCGGAGCGCACGCGCTGCAGCACCTCGAGGCCGTCGATGTCGGGGAGCATGATGTCGAGCACGATCGCGTCGGGCCGGAACTCGCGCGCCACCTTCACCGCGCTGAAGCCGTCGGCGGCCGTGCGCACGTCCCAGCCCTCGTAGCGCAGCGCCATCTTCAGGAGCTCGGTCAGCGAGTGCTCGTCGTCCACGACGAGGACGCGCACCATGGAGCCGTCGCCCTTCGTGATCTGCGGGGCGCGGTGGGTCGTCGGGGTGCTCATGACTCCAGTATCCGCGTCCGCCTATGCGTTCCCTATGACCTGCATGTGCGGATGCCGCAGTCGCCCTCGGAGGCGACCCATAGCGACCCCAGTGGCACGTCATAGCCCGACCAAAGCCTCCGTCCATAGCGTCGCGATCGGCGCCCCGTCCGGTGCGCATCCCACGACCCCGAGGATCCCCATGTTCTTCACCTACCTCCGACGCGAACTCGCGGGGCGCCGCAGGCAGACCGCGATCATCGCCATCGGCATGGCGCTCGCGATCGCCCTCGTCATGATCGTGAACGCCGTCTCGACGGGCGTGAAAGACGCCCAGGCGTCGGTGCTCGAGTCCGTGTACGGCGTCGGCACCGATCTCACCGTCTCGCAGGAGCCCACGCCGCCGGGCGAGGGCGAGGCTGGCCAGGGTCCCGGCCGGTTCGAGTTCGGCGCCGACGACGGGACCGCGAACGGCGACTCGACCGAGATCAGCCAGTCCCGGCTCACGGCGGGCTTCGGCTCGACCACGTTCGACGCCTCGACGCTCGACACCGTGACGTCCGTGGAGGGCGTCGCCGCGGCATCGGCTGCGCTCTCGCTCACGAACACGACGTTCGAGGGCGAGCTCCCCGACTTCGCCCAGGGCGGCGGCCCCGTCGACGGCCAGGCGCCGGCCGAGGGCGAGCAGCCGCCGAGCGGCGGCTTCGACGGCGCGGGCGGCAGCGCGTTCGACGTCGACAGCTTCACGGTGCTCGGCATCGACCCGTCGGCTTCGGCCGTGGGGCCGCTGTCGGCGGTGGAGCTCGCGGACGGACGCGGGCTCGAGGCATCCGACGACGGCCAGGCCGTCGCCGTGCTCGACGCGAACTACGCCACGAGCGCCGAACTGGCGGTCGGCGACACCATCGACGTCGGCGGCACGCAGTTCGAGGTCGTCGGCACCGTCACGTCGACCTCGGCGGATGCCGCGACGGCGTCGAACGTCTACATCCCGCTCGGCCTCGCGCAGGAGCTCTCGGGCTCCACTGACCAGGTCAGCGACATCTACGTGCAGGCCGCCTCCGCCGACGTGATCGACAGCGTGCAGGCCGACCTCGAGGAGGCGCTGCCGGATGCCACGGTGTCGACGCAGTCCGATCTCGCGGCCTCGGTGTCGGGGTCGCTGTCGACGGCGTCGAGCCTCATCGCGAACCTCGGTCTGTGGCTGTCGATCGCGGTGCTCGCGGCGGCCTTCCTCATCGCGATCCTGTTCACGATCCAGGGCGTCACGCGCCGCACGCGTGAGTTCGGCACCCTGAAGGCGATCGGCTGGTCGAACCGCCGCATCACCGGCCAGGTCGCGGGCGAGTCGCTCGTGCAGGGCCTCATCGGCGGCGCGGCCGGCCTCGCGCTCGGACTGGCCGGAATCTGGATCGTCAACCTCATCTCGCCGACGCTCGCGGGCAGCACCGGCTCGACCCTGCCCGACGGCGTCGCCGCGGGCGGACCCGGCGGTGCGGGCGGCGGCCCGTTCGGCGCCATCGCCCAGGAGGCGACGAGCTCGGCCGAGGTGGTGCTGAACGCACCGGTCACGGTGAGCGTCATCGCCATCGCCATCGGGCTCGCGGTGCTCGGCGGCCTGCTCGCCGGTGCCATCGGCGGCTGGCGTGCCGCGCGACTCCGCCCTGCCGAGGCGCTGCGGAGCGTCGCATGACGCCCGCGGCATCCGCCCCGCATCGACCCGCCGTGCGCCGCACGCGACCGAACGACTGAGAAGGACCGACCATGTACACGCTCGAGAACGTCTCGAAGACCTACGCGCAGACCCGGCGCACCGTGACCGCGCTGCAGGACGTGACCCTCACGATCCCGTCGGGCCAGCTCGTCGCGATCCAGGGGC
>CBFGWW010000320.1:0-2551 GCA_965652625.1 uncultured Agromyces sp. | reverse complement strand
TCGACGGTCTGCTTGCCCTCGGGCGAGTGCTCGCTCGGCTCGGCGACCACGTGCACGGTGCGCGGCGTGGTGCCCTCGTTGAGCTGCTCGAGGCCCGTGATCGAGACGACCTCGGTGCCGTCGAGCCCGAGCGAGTCCGCAGTCTCGCCCGCCGGGAACTGCAGGGGCACGACGCCCATGCCGATGAGGTTCGAGCGGTGGATGCGCTCGAAGCTCTCGGTGATGACGGCCTTCACGCCGAGCAGGTTCGTGCCCTTCGCGGCCCAGTCGCGGCTCGAGCCCGAGCCGTACTCCTTGCCGCCGAAGATGACGAGCGGGGTGCCCTGCGCCTGGTAGTTCATCGACGCGTCGTAGATGTACGACTGCGGGCCGCCCTCCTGCGTGAAGTCGCGCGTGAAGCCACCCTCGACGCCGTCGAGGAGCTGGTTCTTCAGGCGGATGTTCGCGAACGTGCCGCGGATCATGACCTCGTGGTTGCCGCGTCGCGAGCCGTAGGAGTTGAAGTCCTTGCGGTCGACGCCGTGCTCGGTGAGGTACTGGCCCGCGGGGCTGTCGGCCTTGATCGAGCCGGCCGGCGAGATGTGGTCGGTGGTGACCGAGTCGCCGAGCTTCGCGAGCACGCGCGCGCCGATGATGTCGGTCACCGGCGTGGTCTCGAGCGTCATGCCCTCGAAGTACGGGGGCCGGCGCACGTACGTCGACTCGGCGTCCCACTCGAAGATGGCACCCGTCGGGGTGGGCAGCGTGCGCCAGCGCTCATCGCCCTCGAAGACGCTCGCGTACTGCTGCGTGAACATCTCCTCGTTGATCGACTCGTCGATCGTCTTCTGCACCTCGGCCGCGTCGGGCCAGATGTCCTTGAGGAACACCTCGTTCCCGTCCGTGTCGGTGCCGAGGGCATCCGTCTCGAAGTCGAAGTTCATCGAGCCGGCGAGCGAGTACGCGATCACGAGCGGCGGGCTCGCGAGGTAGTTCATCTTCACGTCGGGGTTGATGCGGCCCTCGAAGTTGCGGTTGCCCGACAGGACTGCCGTCACGGCGAGGTCGTTCTCCTGCACCGCGGCCGAGACCTCCTCGATGAGCGGGCCCGAGTTGCCGATGCACGTGGTGCAGCCGTAGCCGACGGTGTAGAAACCGAGGTCCTCGAGGTCCTGGGTGAGTCCGGCCTTCTCGTAGTAGTCGGTGACGACCTTCGACCCCGGCGCCAGCGTGGTCTTCACCCACGGCTTGGCCTTCAGGCCCTTCTTCACCGCGTTGCGGGCGAGCAGGCCAGCGGCGAGCATCACCGACGGGTTCGAGGTGTTCGTGCACGACGTGATGGCCGCGATCGTGACGGCGCCGTGGTCGAGCGTGTAGCTCGCGCCGTCGGCGGCGTCGACCCTCGTGGGCTTCGAGGCCGACTTCGGGGCGTGCGAGTGGTGGTGGTGGACGTGCAGGTTGTACTCGTCCTCGGGGGTGTTGCTGGGCGGGTCGGATGCCGGGAACGACTCGGAGATCTCGAGGTCGACGAGGTCGTGCTCGACGTCGGCGTAGTCGGTGAGGTCCTTCTCGAACTGGGCCTTCGCGTCGGCGAGGATGATGCGGTCCTGCGGGCGCTTCGGGCCGGCGATCGACGGCACCACGGTCGACAGGTCGAGCTCGAGGTACTCCGAGTAGACGGCCTCGTTCTCGGGGTCGTGCCAGAGCTGCTGCACCTTCGAGTACTCCTCGACGAGCGAGAGCTGCTCCTCGCTGCGACCGGTGAGCCGCAGGTACTCGATCGTGACGTCGTCGATCGGGAAGATGGCGGCGGTCGAGCCGAACTCGGGGCTCATGTTGCCGATGGTGGCGCGGTTGGCGAGCGGCACCGCGGCGACGCCCTCGCCGTAGAACTCGACGAACTTGCCGACGACGCCGTGCTTGCGCAGCATCTCGGTGATCGTGAGCACGACGTCGGTCGCGGTCGCGCCTGCGGGGATGGTGCCGGAGAGCTTGAAGCCGACGACGCGCGGGATGAGCATCGAGACGGGCTGGCCGAGCATGGCCGCCTCGGCCTCGATGCCGCCGACGCCCCAGCCGAGCACGCCGAGGCCGTTGACCATCGTGGTGTGCGAGTCGGTGCCGACGCACGTGTCGGGGTAGGCGCGGGTCACGCCGTCGCCCCCGTCAGTCGACACGGTGCGGTGGTAGATGACCTTCGCGAGGTGCTCGATGTTCACCTGGTGCACGATGCCCGTGCCCGGGGGGACGACCTTGAAGTCGTCGAACGCGGTCTGGCCCCAGCGCAGGAACTGGTAGCGCTCGCCGTTGCGCTCGTACTCGATCTCGACGTTGCGCTCGAGGGCGTTCTCGCTGCCGAAGAGGTCGGCGATGACGGAGTGGTCGATGACCATCTCGGCCGGCGAGAGCGGGTTGATGCGGTTGGGGTCGCCCCCGAGTGCGACGACGGCCTCGCGCATGGTGGCGAGGTCGACGATGCAGGGCACGCCCGTGAAGTCCTGCATGACCACGCGCGCCGGCGTGAACTGGATCTCGGTGTCGGGCTCGGCCGTCGGGACCCAGGAGCCGAGCG
>CBFGWW010000319.1:0-2643 GCA_965652625.1 uncultured Agromyces sp. | reverse complement strand
GTGCCCAAGTGCCCAAGTGCCCAAGTGCCCAAGTGCCCATAGTGCATGTGTTCCCAGTTCCGGAGTTCCGAGGCTACGAAGTTCCGCAGTTCGGAGTCCCGGTCGATGACGCCGCGCTGCGGCATCCGGAATATCTCCAGCTTCCATGCGTTGGAATGGACTGGGTCGATGGCGCCCCGGCACCAACCGCTCCATCGCACGAAAGCTGATCGCTCATGACCCTCGTCACCGACCTCACGTCCCGCAAGGCCGACACCACCGCGCCGCTCATCCACCCGCTCGTCGAGCGCTGGAGCCCGCGCGCCTACGACCCCACGGCCGAGGTCTCGACCGACGTGCTCCGCACCATCCTCGAGGCCGCCCGCTGGGCGCCGTCGGCGAACAACACCCAGCCGTGGCGCTTCATCGTCGCCCGCCGCGGCAGCGACGCCTTCACCACCGTGCACGACGCGCTCATGGGCTTCAACCAGGCGTGGGCCGACTCGGCCGCGGTGCTCATCGTGAACATCGCCGAGACCGCCGACGCCGAGGGCAAGCCCCGCCCCTGGGCGCGCTACGACCTCGGCCAGGCCGTCGCCCACCTCACCGTGCAGGCGCAGCACGAGGGCCTGCACACCCACCAGATGGGCGGCTTCGACGGCGCCCGCATCGCGCAGGCCTTCGGCCTCGCCGACCACCTCGAGGTCGTCTCGATCACCGCGATCGGCGTGCTCGGCGACGTCGACGCGCTCCCCGAGCCCCTGCGCGAGCGCGAGGTCGCTCCTCGCATGCGCAAGCCGCTCGACGAGCTGGTCGTCGCGGGCGAGTAGCCCACCCCGCGGCGCCCGGCGGCGTCGTGCGAACACGAGCGGATGCCGCACCCACCCGGTGCGGCATCCGCTCGTTTCGTTGCACCGCTGTGACCGTTCGCGCCGCTAGCATGAGCCGACCCGAACGACCCGACCCGGAGGCTCGATGACGAACGACGTCGCCCTGCAGGCGCCCGCAGGCTGGTACCCCGACCCCGCAGATGCGTCCTCGCAGCGTTGGTGGGACGGCGCCCGGTGGACCGGCCACGTCGTTCCCGCACTTCGGCCGTACGGAGGGGATCTCGAACCTCAGCGGGTGCCGGCGGGCACCCCCGTCGACACCGTCTGGATCTGGCTCGTGGTGGCCGTGCCCGTGCTCCCCGTGCTGCTCCTGTTCGGGTTCGACATGAGCGACTACATGCTGCGCTCGATGACCGATCCGACCGCCATGGTGCTGATGTACCTCGACCCGTGGTACCTCGGCAGCGTCGTGGTGGGCTGGGTCGCCTACGGCGCGACGGTGCTGTTGGCCTACTTCGACTACGCCGCGCTGGGCCGGCTCGGATACGGCAGGCGATTCCATTGGGCATGGACGTTCCTGTGGTCGCTCGTGTACGTGATCGGCCGATCGGTCCTCGTACGGCGACAGGCCGGCCGCGGCTCGGCGCCGATGCACGTGGCGATCTGGTCGACCGTGGCCGTGTTCGTCGCGACGATGGCCTGGGCCACGGTCATGACCGTGGAGGCGATGTCGGGGATCATCGAGGTCGCCGAAACCTACGGGACGCGGCTGTGACGAGCGTCCCTCAGCCCGTGCGCTGCTCCGCGAGGTAGCTGCGCAGGTGCGCGACCACGAGGTCGTGGTCGTCCTGCTGCGGCAGGCCCGAGACGCCGACGGCGCCGATGACGACGCCGCCCTCGAGGCGGATCGGCACGACGCCGCCGTGCGCGGCGTACTCCCGCGGGTCGAGCCGGGCGTGGGTGTCGAAGTCCTCGCCGCCGGCGCGGAACGCCTCGCCGACGAGCATCGACGCCCGGCCGAACCGCTCGACGACGCGGTGCTTGCGGTCGAGCCAGCCGTCGTTGTCGGCGCTCGCGCCGGGCAGCGCCGCGTGGAACACGCGCTGCGGCCCCAACCAGACAGCGATCGCGACCGGGAGCCCGCGCTCCGCAGCGGTCGTTCGGAGCCGCACGCCGAGCTCCCACGCATCGTCGAGCGTGAAGGTCGCGAAGCGCAGTTCGGCGTCCTCGGCGAGAAGTCGGTCGTGAAGCTCGCTCATGGCCGCAGCAGCACCTTGATCGCGCGGCGCTCGTCCATGGCGGCGTACGCCTCGGCGGCATCGCGGAGCGGCAGCTCGAGGTCGAACACCCTCCCCGGCTGGATCGCGCCCGACAGCACGTCGGGCAGCAGCTCCTCGATGTAGCCGCGCACCGGCGCGACGCCGCCCCGCACGCCGACGTTCGTGTCGAACATCCGTCGCAGCGGCAGCTCTGGGCCGCCGTTCGGCACCCCGACGAACCCGACCATGCCGCCGGGTCGCGCCGAGCGCAGCGCCTGGTCCATCGACTCCTTGGTGCCGACGCATTCGAGCACCCGGTCGGCGCCGATGCCGTGCGTGAGCTCCCGGACCGCGGTGATGCCGACGTCGCCGCGCTCCGCCACGATGTGCGTCGCCCCGAACTCGCGGGCGAGGGCCTGGCGATCGGGATGCCGCGACATCGCGATGATCGTCGTCGCCCCGAGCCGGCGCGCCGCGATGATCGCGCAGAGCCCCACCGCCCCGTCGCCGACCACCGCGACCGAGTCGCCCGGTCCGACTCCGGCGGAGACCGCCGCGTGATGGCCGGTGCCCAT
>CBFGWW010000318.1:0-2686 GCA_965652625.1 uncultured Agromyces sp. | reverse complement strand
CAGCGCCTCGCGGCGACCGACCGTCAGGGGCTCCGGGCGAGAGGAGTTCCATGTACGACCCCGAGATCACCCCGAGCCATCCCGAGGACGAGCCGGGTGCCCATCCCGACGACGCCACAGGCATCGACCGCGAACGCCCGAGCGGCGACGAGATCCCACTGCCTGAAGAGATCCCCGCCGGCGACGAGACGGTCGCCGCCGACACCGCGTCGGGCGGCGCGCCCGAGCCCGCGGGGAACGACGTCGATGAGTGACGGAAGCGGCCACGGCGGCGACGTGGGCGAGATCGTCGACCCGGCCGACCTGCCCGCGCAGGTCGAGGTCTCCGAGCACGATGGCGTCACCCGCATCGACATCGCGGAGGACGCCGAGACGCGGCCCGGGGAGCCCGACCCGCCGCAGCCCGCATGAACGAGGCCGGCGACGGCCGGTGCGGCTCGACCTGCTGCACCGCGGAGCCGCGACCGTCGCCGCACTCCGGCCCCGCTTCAGCACCCGCCTCCGCACCCCGCCTCTCCGCCCCGGCATCCGCGTAGGCTCGCTGCATGCGCTTCGGAACGCTCGAATTCGTGCCAGCACTCGCTCGCCCCGACCTGCTCGCCGCGACCACGGCCGAGGCCCTCGCCGCGACCGATGCCGAGTCGACGACGGATGCCGGCGGCGCCCTCGTCGCCGAGATCGACCCGGCCCTCGCCGACACGGCCGCCTTCTGCGAGCACTACGAGATCTCGATGGACGACGGCGCCAACTGCGTCGTCGTGCAGGCCCGCCGCGGTGAGCGCACGTGGTACGCGGCGTGCCTCGTGCGCGGCTCCGACCGCGCCGACGTGAACGGCATCGTGCGCCGCCACCTCGACGCTCGCAAGCTCTCGTTCGCGTCGATGGACGACGCCGTCGCCCTGACCGGCATGGAGTACGGCGGGATCACGCCCATCGGGCTCCCTGCAGACTGGCCCCTCCTCATCGACGAGTCGGTCGCGACGCACGAGCGGCTCATCATCGGCAGCGGCATCCGCGGCTCGAAGCTGCTCGTGCCGGGGTCCTTCCTCGCGGCGCTGCCGAACGCCGAGGTGCTCGCGCTGGCGCAGGGAGCCTAGCTCCGCACTCGACGAGTACCCCCGTGTCGGCGGGCGGGTGCAGACTGGCAGCATGTGCGGACGCTTCGCGAACGACGCCAAGGTCGACGAGATGATCCAGGAGTTCGTCGCCGAGGGCGGCGACTACCGCGACTGGAGGCCCTCCTATTCGATCGCGCCCACGCAGGTCGTGCCGATCGTGCGCGAGCGCAAGAACTCCGACACGGGCGAGGTCACGCGCTCGGTCGACGCCGCGGTGTGGAACTTCCACCCCTCGTTCATGAAGGACTCGAAGCGGCCGCAGTTCAACACGCGCATCGAGACGGTCGCCTCCAACGGGCTGTGGAAGGGCGCCTTCGCGTCCTCGCGATGCCTCGTGCCGATGCGGGGCTACTACGAGTGGACCGGCGAGCCCGGGAGCAAGCAGGCGTGGTTCCTGCACGGCGAGGCGCCGCTGCTCGCAGCCGCCGGCATCTACACGGCGCGCAAGGTCGACGACGAGTGGGAGGTCTCGATGTCGATCATCACGCGCGAGGCGAAGGACGCCTCTGGCGAGATCCACGACCGCATGCCCGTGTTCCTCGAGCGCGACGTGTGGGACGAGTACCTCGCGCCCGTCAAGCTCGACGATTCCGGCAAGGAGCAGATGGTCGCCCTGCTCACGGGCGAGTCCGACAAGGTCGCCTCGTCGATCACGAGCTACGAGGTCGACCGCAAGGTCAACAATTCACGCACTGCGAATCCCGACGACGCGACGCTCATCGAGCCGCTCGACTGAAGGGCGGCGCCGTCGCTGAGGCGCGTGTCGCGCGGCGAGCGCGCCGCGCTCAGTCCTCGCGCGCATCGAGCCGCAGCGTGAGCGGATGCACCTTCTCACCGACGACCGTCGCGACGATGCGGGGGCTGCTGATCGGGTCGTACTTCGCGTGGTACGCCGCGTCGACGGCCTCGGGGTCGACGCCCGAGGCATCCGCGAATTCGACCTCGCGTTCGACGCCGCCCGCGGTGATGCGCCCGCGACCGCGACGCCGCGCGTAGACGTACCAGGGGTTGTTCGGCCCGTACGCGCTGCGCACGAAGAGGTCGTCGCCGACGCGCACGACCCAGATGATGACCGGCTTGCTGAAGCTGCCGTCACGGCGGCGGGAGGAGACGCGCAGCTCCTCCGCTCCCGCGATGCGGTCGAGCTCGTCGCTCGTCCAGGTGCTCATGGCTCGATCCTGACACCCGGGCCCGACATCGGCGACCCCCTGCGCCGATGTGCCCATGGAGCCACCGCCGATGCCGGCGAGGCGAGCCGGTCGAGCCCGGTGGGCGGCGGTTCGGGAATCGTCATCGGTGTTCTCCCTCGGGGCGGTGGTGCGACGCGTCCTCGACCGCCTCGCGCAGTCGTTCGAGCGCGGGAAGGGCGGCGTCGAGCGCGCGGCGATCGTCGTCGCCCAGCCGGCCGAGCACCTCGGCAAGCACCACGGCGCTGGCCCGGTCGAACCGCGCGAGCAGGTCGAGGGCGCGATCGGATGCCGCGACGACCACCCGGCGGCGATCGTCGTCGGCGGCCCGCCGCGTCACCAGCTCCGCACGCTCCATGTCGCGCAGCAGGTTGCTGATGG
>CBFGWW010000317.1:0-2694 GCA_965652625.1 uncultured Agromyces sp. | reverse complement strand
CTCGACCACCGGTGGGATACTCGGGTGATGCGCGTCGTCATCGCCGGAGGCCACGGCAAGATCGCCCTCATCCTCGAACGCCTGCTCGTCGAAGCCGGGCACGAGCCCGTCGCCATCATCCGCAACCCCGAGCACCGTGCCGACGTCGACGCCACGGGCGCGGCCGCCGTCGTGCTCGACCTCGAAGCGGCATCCGTCGACGAGGTCGGCCAGGTGCTGAAGAACGCGGATGCCGCGGTGTTCGCCGCCGGCGCCGGACCCGGCTCGACCGCCGAGCGCAAGTTCACGGTCGACCGCGACGCCGCGATCCTGCTCGCCGACGCCGCGGAGGCCGCGGGCGTGCCGCGACTCATCGTGATCTCGGCCATCGACACCGACCGCTTCGACCCCGACTCGCAGGACATCTTCCAGCTCTACCTGCGGGCGAAGAGCGAAGCGGATGCCTCGGTCCGCTCCCGCGACCTCGACTGGACCATCGTGCGGCCGGGCTCCCTCACGAACGACGCCGGCACCGGGCGCGTGCGCGCGGCCGACGTCGTGCCCGGCGGCGGACGGATCCCCCGCGCCGACGTCGCGGCGATCATCGCGTCGCTGCTCGAGACGGACGCGGCGTCGCGCACGCAGTTCGAGGTCGTCTCGGGCGACGATCCGATCGACGAGGCACTCGCCGCCCTGGGCTGACCACCGGCGCCGCGTAGCCTGAGGGCATGGGCATCACGGCGACGT
Source organism: uncultured Agromyces sp. (assembly GCA_965652625.1). Lineage (GTDB taxonomy): Bacteria > Actinomycetota > Actinomycetes > Actinomycetales > Microbacteriaceae > Agromyces. The sequence continues at coordinate 1,968 of CBFGWW010000317.1, read as the reverse complement.
TCCGGGCCACCAAGCGCGTCCCGATCCTGCAGGTCCTGAAGTCGGCGGTCGCCACGATCGCCGCCTGGCTCGTCGCCGGCTGGCTCATCCCGGGGCCGCTGCCGGTGTTCGCGGCGATCGCGGCGCTGCTCGTCGTGCAGCCGAGCGTGAACCAGTCGCTCGGCAAGGCGATCGAGCGCTCGATCGGCGTCATCCTCGGCGTGCTCATCGCCACGGGCATCTCGCTCGCCTTCGGCCAGACGACGTGGGTCATCCTCGTCGCGATCGTCGTCGCGATGCTCGTCGCGTGGGCGCTGAAGATGACGCCCGGCACGTCGAACCAGGTCGCGATCAGCGCGATGCTCGTGCTCGCCCTCGGCGCCTCCTCGCCCGAGTACGCCCTCGACCGCGTGCTCGAGACCCTCATCGGCGCGGCGATCGGCATCATCATCAACGCGCTCATCGTGCCGCCGGTCGCCGTCGCCCCGGCCCGCGACGCGCTCGCGCGCCTCGGCGGTGAGCTCGCGGCATCCGTCGACCGCCTCGCCCACGCGCTCGAGACGAATCGAACCCCGGCCGAACTCGAGTCGCTCATGATCGAGGCGCGGCTGCTGCGTCCGATGCGGGATGCCGCGGATGCCGCGATCGACGACGGCCAGGAGTCGCTCACGCTCAACCCGCGGCGCTCCGCCCACCGCGAGGAGCTCGCCCAGCTCCGCGAGCTGCTGGAGCAGCTGAGCCCGATCGTCACGCAGCTCATCGGCATGACCCGCGCGTTCGCCGATCACTACGACGCCAGCCTCCACGACGAGCCCACCGTGCGCGCCATCGCCGAGCAGCTCCGCCGGGTCGCCCACGACGTGCGCCTCGCCGCCCGCGTCGCGGAGCCCGAGCCCGAGCCGCTCACCTCCGAGACGCCGGCCCTCACCTCGGCGCTCGTCATCGCGGCGCCGAAGTCGGCGCACTGGATCCTCGTCGGCTCCCTCATGGAGGACCTGCGCCGCATCCGCGAGGAGCTCGGCGCCGAGGAGTGACCCCTCCCGCGCTCGCCCGGTCGTCCATCGGAAGTTCGACGCGTGAGCACGCCCGCATGCCTAGGCTGGCGGGCGACCGACCGGGGTCCACGAGACGACGGCAGGAGTGGCGGAGATGACGACGACCAGCACGACGGCAACGACCACTCGAGGCGGCGACCTCGCCAGGCAGCTCACCGTGGCGGTGAGCGCCCTGCTGGCGGTGATCGGCTCCTTCATCGGGTCGGGCGCGGCCGGCGGAACTCCGGTGCAGGATGCTGCGGGCGGCGCACTCGCGGCCGACGCGACCCTGCTCGCCCCGGGGTCGGGCGCCTTCTCGATCTGGTCGCTCATCTACTTCGGGCTCCTCGCGTACGCCGTCTGGCAGTTCCTGCCGTCGCAGCGCACCGCGGAGCGGCATCGACGCATCGGCTACCTCGTGGCGGCCTCGCTGCTGCTCAACGCGGCGTGGATCCTCAGCATCCAGTTCGACCTGCTCCGGCTCAGCGTGCCGATCATCGTCGCGCTCCTCGTCGTGCTCATCGCCGCCTTCCGGCGCTGCCTCGCCTTCCCGCCCCGCAGCGCGCTCGACGCCCTGGTGACCGACGGCACGGTCGGGCTCTACCTCGGCTGGGTGATCGTGGCGACCGCCGCGAACGTCACGGCCGCGCTGGTCGCCGCGGGCTTCGACGGCTGGGGCATTCCGCCCGAGACCTGGGCGGTCGTCGTGGTCGCGGTCGCGGGCCTCGTCGGCATCGCCCTCGCCGTCTGGGATCGCGGGCGCATCGCCCCCACCCTGTCGCTCGCGTGGGGCCTCTCCTGGATCGCGATCGCGCGCCTCACGGACGCGCCGGAGTCGACCGTGACCGGCATCGCCGCGATCATCGCGGGTGCCGCCGTCGTACTGACCACCGTCGCGGCCCGGGTCGCCGTCGAGCTCCGCCGGCGCCGCGCCCCTCGCGCCTCGTAGCAGTCC
>CBFGWW010000316.1:0-2696 GCA_965652625.1 uncultured Agromyces sp. | reverse complement strand
CTCGACGAGCGCGCGCACCGCCGCGTCGCCGCGCGCGAGCCGCAGGTCGCACGGGTCGAGCCCGTCGGGCGCCACGGCCACGTAGGTCTGCGCGGCGAAGCGCTGCTCCTCTGCGAAGGCCCGCATGGCGGCCTGCTGCCCGGCCGCATCGCCGTCGAACGTGAACACGACCTCGCCGACGCCCGAGTCGTCGCCGAGCACGCGGCGCAGCACCTTGATGTGGTCGACGCCGAACGACGTGCCCGAGGTTGCGATGGCCGTGGTGACGCCCGCGAGGTGGCACGCCATGACGTCGGTGTAGCCCTCGACGAGCACCACGCGACGGGTCTTCGCGATGTCGCGCTTCGCGAGGTCGAGCCCGTAGAGCACTTGCGCCTTGTGGTAGATCGCGGTCTCGGGGGTGTTCAGGTACTTCGGGCCCTGGTCGTCGTCGAGCAGGCGCCGGGCGCCGAAGCCGACCGTCTGCCCGGTCACGTCGCGGATCGGCCAGATCAGTCGTCCGCGGAACCGGTCGTACACGCCCCGGTCGCCCTGGGAGACGAGCCCGGCGGCGGCGAGCTCCTCGGTGCTGAAGCCCCGGCCCTTCAGGTGGTTCGTCAGCGCGTCCCAGCTCTTCGGCGCGAAGCCGACCCCGAAGTGGCGCGCCGCCTCGGGATCGAACCCCCGCTCGCCGAGGAAGCGGCGTCCGGGCTCGGCCTCGGGCGACGACAGGCGCTCGACGAAGAACTCCCACGCGGCCTGGTTCGCGGCGAGCAGCCGCGCTCGGTTGCCGTGGTCGGACGCGGGTCCGCCGTCTTCGTAGTGGAGCTCGTAGCCGATGCGGCCGGCGAGCCGCTCGACGGCTTCGGCGAAGGTGACGTGGTCCATGCGCTGCAGGAACGTGTAGACATCGCCCGACTCGCCGCATCCGAAGCAGTGGTAGTACCCGAGCTGCGGCCGCACGTGGAAGCTCGGGCTGCGCTCGTCGTGGAACGGGCAGAGGCCCTTCAGCGAGCCGACGCCCGCCGACTTGAGGCTCACGTGCTCGCCGACGATGTCGGCGATGTTCGTGCGGGCCTTCACCTCATCGACATCGCTCTGTCGAATGCGGCCCGCCATGGCTCTCATCCTATTCCGCGCAACGGATGCCGCGGCCGGCCGCCGACGGCTACTGGCACAGCCGCTCGTACCACGCGAGCGCCGACTGGTCGGTGAGGCTCGCGACCTGGTCGACGACGACCCGCCTGCGCGCGGCATCGTCGGACGCGACCTGCCAGTCGGCGGCGAAGCCCGGATCGAGGTGCTCGTCGCCCGAGGCGAAGAGCACGTCGGCGAGCGACGTGAGCACCTGTCGCTGCTGCGTGTAGATGGGCTGCCGCGTGTTCCTCGACATCACGAAGGCGGCGACGATGCCCTTCAGCACCGCGATCTCGGCCTGGATGTCGCGCGGCACGACCACGTCGGCGTCGAACCGGATCAGGCTCGCGAGCGGGAACGCCGACCGCGTCGCCTCGGTCGCGGCGTGCGCGAAGCGCCCGATGAGCTGGCTCGTGAGGTTCTTCAGTTGCCCCTGCTCATGCCGGCTGCCGCTCCACGTCTCGAGCCACCCGTCGAGCGAGTCGAGCCGGTCGAATGCGGCGATCAGCTCGTCGTGCGGGATCGCGCCGCCGATCCAGTCGTGCATCGAGGAGACGAGCGCGTCGTGGTCGACGCGAGCGCCGAGTGCTTCGACGTCGACGTAGCCGTTGACGATCGCGTCCTCGAAGTCGTGCACGGAGTAGGCGATGTCGTCGGAGAGGTCCATGACCTGCGCCTCGATGCAGAGCCGGCGCTCGGGGGCCCCGGCGCGCATCCAGCGGAACACCTCGAGGTCGTCGCGGTAGAACCCGAACTTCGCGCGCCCGCTCGGATCGGCGACCGACGTCGCCTCGGGCCACGGGTACTTGCAGCTCGCGTCGAGGCTCGCACGGGTGAGGTTCAGTCCGTAGCTGCGGCCGTCGTCGCCGAACACCTTCGGCTCGAGGCGCGTCAGGATGCGCAGGGTCTGCGCGTTGCCCTCGAACCCGCCGACGTCGGCCGCCCAGGTGTTGAGGGCGCGCTCGCCGTTGTGGCCGAACGGCGGGTGGCCGAGGTCGTGCGCGAGGCACGCCGTGTCGACGACGTCGGGATCGAGTCCGAGGCTCGCGGCAAGCTCGCGCCCGACCTGGGCGACCTCGAGCGAGTGCGTGAGCCGGTTGCGTGCGAAGTCGAGGCCGGCGGTGGGACTCAGCACCTGCGTCTTCGCCGCGAGGCGGCGCAGCGAGCTCGAGTGGAGCAGGCGGGCTCGGTCGCGCGCGAAGTCGCTGCGGCGGCTGGTGTGCTCCTCGGGCAGCCAGCGCTGGGTGTCGGCGTCGTCGTAGCCGCCGAAGAGTCGCTCGCGCACGTCAGCCGCCGCTCGTGTCGAGCTCGGCGTCGACGAGCGTGACCCGATCGTGCCCGGCGAGTTCCTGCGACGTGAGCCAGCCGTCGGGCAGCGACGGGTTCTTCGGCGTGCCGGCGCGGCCGCGCGGGCCTTCGGCGCCCTCGCCCGGGTACGGCATCGACCAGTCGAGGGTGCCGAGGAGGTCGTCGAGCTGGGCGAGCGACTCGACCGTGGCGAGCTTGGCGCGCAGCTCGCCGCCCACCGGGTAGCCCTTGAAGTACCAGGCGACGTGCTTGCGGATGTCGCGGCAGCCGCG
>CBFGWW010000315.1:0-2700 GCA_965652625.1 uncultured Agromyces sp. | reverse complement strand
AACCACGCGTGGGGCGTCATGGACGTGCTCGCCGTCACCGACTTCCCCGACATCCGCCTCAAGGCGTCGATCCAGTCGGAGGCCGGCAGCATCCTGCTCATCCCGCGCGAGGGCGGCTACCTGTTCCGCATGTACGTCGACCTCGGCGAGGTGCCGCTCGACGACCACCACCACGTGCGCCAGACCACGATCGAGCAGATCATCGCCCGGGCCAACGAGATCCTGCACCCCTACACGCTCGACGTGAAGGACGTCGCGTGGCACAGCGTCTACGAGGTGGGGCACCGCCTCACCGACCGGTTCGACGACGTCGAGACGGATGCCGCAGGCACCCGAACCCCGCGCGTGTTCATCGCCGGCGACGCCTGCCACACGCACAGCGCGAAGGCCGGCCAGGGCATGAACGTGTCGATGCAGGACGGCTGGAACCTCGGCTGGAAGCTCGGCCACGTGCTCGAGGGCCGCGCCCCCGAGGCGCTGCTCGCCACGTACTCCGCCGAGCGCCAGGTCGTGGCGCAGAGCCTGATCGACTTCGACAAGCAGTGGTCGTCGATGATGGCGAAGAAGCCCGAGGAGTTCGCGTCGCCCGACGAGCTCGAGGAGTTCTACGCGGCGACGTTCGAGTTCCCGGCGGGCTTCATGACCCAGTACGCGCCGTCGCTCATCGTGGGCGAGGGGGAGCACCAGGCGCTCGCCGACGGCTACCCGATCGGCAAGCGATTCAAGTCGGCGATGGTCACCCGCGTGTGCGACGGCAACCCGGTGCACCTCGGCCACCATGCGACGGCCGACGGTCGGTGGCGCATCTACGTGTTCGCCGACGCGGCGCGCGCGGGCGAGGCATCCGCCGTCGCCGACCTGGCCGAGTGGCTCGCGACCGCGCCCGACTCGCCGCTCGCGGCCACGCCCGAGGGTGCCGATCGCGACGCGTGGTTCGACGTGAAGGTCGTCTACCAGCAGGCCTACACCGACGTCGACCTCGGCGCCGTGCCCAAGGTGTTCCTGCCGTCGAGCGGGCCGTTCCAGCTCACCGACTACGAGAAGGTGTACGCGGCCGACCCTGCCGACGACATCTTCGAGCAGCGCGGCATCGACCGCGGGGGAGCCGTCGTCGTGGTGCGGCCCGACCAGTACGTGGCGAACGTGCTGCCGCTCGCGGCCACCGACGAACTCGCGGCCTTCTTCCGGCCGATCCTCTCGGCGCGGCAGGCGCAGCCGGCGGGGGCGTGAGCGTCTGACGCTCGCGGCCGCGGCCGCGGGCCACGTGGCCTCGCGTGCGCGGTCGGTCGTCAGGCGCCGAGGGCGCTGCGGATCGACCGCGACGCGGCCGTGAGGCGCTCGGCGATCTCGGGGTCGGTGCGGCCGCTCGACACGTAGACGACCGCGAGCGCCGCCGGCTGCCCGCTCGGCAGCTGCAGCGGCACGGCGGTCGAGCGCAGCCCGGCGATGACCTCGTCGTGGCTGATCGCGTAGCCCTGGGAGCGAGCTTCCTCGAGCTCCGCCCGGTGCGCGGCATCCACGTCGTCGGGCCATTCGCCCTGCGGCGTGAGCGTGCGGATCACCTTGCCCGGCGCCCCGACGCCGATCGAGTGCCGCGTGCCGGGGCGCTGCGCGACCGACGCGATCGCGTGGCGCGGCTCGACGCTCGTGAGGGTCACGATCTCGTCCCCGTCGAGCACGGCGAGGAAGCACGTCATGCCGAGGTCGTTCGCCGCGGCCGTGAGCTCGGGCAGGGCCTCGGCTTGGAGGTCGTGTGCGACGCCCGCCGCGAGCGCCGCCAGCCGCGCTCCGAGCGTGATGCGTCCACGCGCGTCGCGCACCGTGAGGCGGTGCGCCTCGAGCGTGCGCAGCAGCCGGTAGGCGACCGAGCGGTGCACGCCGAGCCGCTGCGCCAGCTCGTCGATCGAGAGCGGCTCGCGTGCGTCGGCGAGGATCTCGAGCACCCGGATGCCGCGCGACAACGTCTGCGACTGGGTGCCGGGCGTGGTCTCGTCGGTGGCGGCGGGCATGGGCTCCTGCTTCAGTAGTCGAACGGCGCGTTCGATTTTAGAACAGGGTCAGCCGATCACGCCATCATCGAGTAAGGACCGCAGCCCGTTCGCGAACGCGACCCGTCCGCCGTGCGCCGGGTGCCGAACGCGCGGCACCGTCCGGCCTGCGCGGGCGAGCGCCTCGGCGCCGACGTTGCCGACCGCGACGACCGATCGGATCGGGAAGATCCGCTCGAGCTCCTGCCACGACCACGCCCAAGCTGCGGTCTCGACGGCGGTCGGCTTGCGATTCGTGAGCGGCGCGCCAGGCCGGTGCGGATGCAGCGGGAACGCGCTCCACAGCACGGGCACGAAGTCGAGCTCGACGAGCGTCGTCCACATCACGGTCGCGGTCGGCTCGGCCGCGACGGCCGGCAGCGGATCGGGCAGTTCGTAGCCGTTCGCGGTGCCCAGCAGGTCGAACTCGGGGATGCCGCGGGCGAGGATCGCCGTGTTCGTGAACGGCACCCCGGTGATGCGCATCCCGCGGTAGCCGGGCGCCTCGCCCACGAGCAGCGTCGTCGCGCCGCGCTCGGCGAGCTGCTCGAGGTAGCGTGTGAGGTTGCGCCGCCGCACGGCGTTCGTCGGGTCGGACCGGTCGAACATGTTCGCGCTGTTCGGTGCCGCCGCGGCATCCGCGACACGCTCGACGAAGGCCTCGATCGAGTCG
>CBFGWW010000314.1:0-2723 GCA_965652625.1 uncultured Agromyces sp. | reverse complement strand
CTCGCGCGCGAGGGCGTGGTCGAGGCCGTCGACGGCTCCCTGGTGCGAGCGGCCGCCGCCTCGCTGTGCGTGCACGGCGACTCGCCGTCGGCCGTCGAGCTGGCTCGCGCCGTGCGCGCGGCGCTCGACGTCGCCGGTGTTCAGGTGCGGGCGCCGTGGTGACCCCGCGGGTCCGGCCGATGGGGGAGCGGGCGTTCCTCCTCGAGGTCGGCGCGCTCGACGACGTGCTCCCCCTGCACACCGCCCTCGCCGCATCGCGTCCGGAAGGCGTGACCGACCTCGTGCCCGCGGCCCGCACCGTGCTGGTGCGGATCGATCCGCGGGTGCTGCCGCTGTCGGCAGCCCGTTCATGGGCCCTCGCCGCCGCGACGACGGCGATCGGGGAATCGGATGCCGCGTCCCCGCTCGTCGAGCTCGACATCGCGTACGACGGGGCCGATCTGGCCGATACCGCGCGACTGCTGGCCGTCGACGTCGACGAGCTCGTGCGGCGCCACGCCGACGCCCGGTGGCGGGTGGCCTTCACCGGGTTCGCCCCCGGCTTCGGCTACCTCGTGAGCGAGGACTGGCCGTTCGACGTGCCCCGGCTCGAGTCACCCCGCACGCGCGTGCCGGGCGGCTCGGTGGGCCTCGCGGGCGTCTTCACCGGCGCCTACCCTCGCGACACGCCCGGCGGCTGGCGGCTCATCGGCACGACCGCGGCACGCCTGTTCGACCCGGATGCCGCGTCCCCTGCGCTGCTCGCACCGGGGGCGAGGGTGCGGTTCCGGCCGCGCGCGCGACGGGCGTCGGCGGAACCAGGAGATCTGGCGAGAACAGGGCGGTTCACGCCGAGTCCTCCTGCGTCCGCCGGATCTCCTGATCTCGGACACCAGCGAGGAGGGTCTGCGACCGCCGGTCGCAGCATCCGTGTCGTCGAACCGGGACTGCTCACGACCGTGCAGGATCTCGGGCGGGAGGGCGCCGCGTCCGTCGGCGTCGCGGTGTCGGGGGCGCTCGACCGCGGGGCGCTGCGCACGGCGAATCGACTGGTCGGCAACGCCGAGGGCGCTGCGGCGCTCGAGGTGACGATGGGCGGGCTGCGTGCGACGGCCGACGCCGACCTCTGGGTCGCGGTCACCGGTGCCTGGGGCACGGTGCGCGTCGACGGGCGCGAGGTGGACCCGTACGAGGCCCACGCGTGGCCAGCCGGCACCGAGCTGCACCTCGACTGGTTCGCGCATGGCGCGCGGGGATACGTCGCCGTCCGGGGAGGGCTCGATGCGCGCGTCGCCCTGGGCTCGCGGTCCACCGACCTGCTGGCGGGACTCGGGCCCGCGGCGCTGCGCGCGGGCGACGTCGTCGGCGTGCGCGCCGAGGCGGCGGCACCGATCCCGGTGGCGCCCCCTGCGGGCTGGGGCGCACCGCACGACGACGAGCTCGAACTCGAGCTCGCGCCGGGGCCGCGCGCCGACTGGTTCGCCCCGGCGGCGCTCGCGACGCTCTACGAGACGGTGTGGAGCGTCTCGAACCACGCCGACCGCGTCGGCGCACGCCTCGACGGGCCGGAGCTCTCGCGCGTGCGCCCGGGCGAGCTCGCGAGCGAGGGCATGGTGCCGGGAGCGCTGCAGGTGCCGCCCAGCGGACGGCCCACGATCCTGCTCGCCGACGGCCCCGTGACCGGCGGCTACCCCGTCATCGCCGTCGTGACCGATGCGAGCCTCGATCTCGTCGCCCAGGCCCGACCGGGCACCCGCATCCGTTTCCGCCACGCACGCCCGGCCGCCTGACGCCCCCGACCGGATCGGCTACTCGGTGGCGGACTCCAGCAGATCCGCCGTGGCCCTGAGGATCGCGACGATCGCGGCGGTGCGCACGTCCGCCGGCGAACGCCCGCCGTCGGTGTCGGTGTCGGTGACGAGCTTCTGCTTCTCGACGACATCGTGCAGCGACGTCAGCAGCACTCGCGACGCGAGTGGTCCGGCCGCCGAGAGCAGGGGCCGCTGCTCGTAGTCGTCGTCGATGATGTCGAACACGGCGGCGACGAACTCGCTGTTGGTGAGGCCGGGGCTCTTCGCCAGCACGGCGAGAGCCGCGGTCGTGAAGACGCCGTGACCGTTCGTCTCGAGCGCCACCTGGTCGGGCTGGCACGCACTGACGAGCACTTCGCGCGGGTCTCCGCGCGGCGCGGGGGCCTCGGCCGCGCGGTCGGTCTCGACGGCGACGACCCGATCCCAGGCGGCGCGGCGGAACTCGTCGCCGAGGGCGGCCGCCCGCTTGCTGCGGAAGGCCTCCTCCTCCTCGCCGTCGAGCACCGTCATGCGGGGTGTCGCGCCGGCGGGGTACTGCTTCGTGCCGAACTCCGAGCGCGTCAGGCCGCGGTTGACGGTCCCGGAGTGGCAGGAGTCGAAGAAGAGCGTCGCCGCGACGCCGTCGGGGATCGCATCCCAGATCGCAGCGAGGTCGTCGTCGACGATGAGCTCGCCGCCGCGGAAGTCGACGGGGCAGAGCGCCTCGTCGCTCGCGCCGAACGCGTCGGTCTCATCGCCGTCGAGATCGGGGACGAACGTGCCGTGCCCGGCGAACTGGATGGCGATGATGTCGCCGTCCCGCGCGGTCGAGACCTTGTCGAGCATCGCCCGGAGGATCTCGTCGCGCGTCGCGTCGCCGTCCCGGAGGTACTCGACGTCGAACTTCGCGGCTTCCAGGGCCGCACCCCAGGCATTCGCGTCGGCGACGCAGCC
>CBFGWW010000313.1:0-2751 GCA_965652625.1 uncultured Agromyces sp. | reverse complement strand
GTCACTCCAGCTCGGAGATGTCGATGCCCGTGACCGGCTCGCCCGTGTGCTCGTAGACGAGGGCGATCGCGCCCTTCGGGAACGCGATCGGCTGCTGCACGAGCGAGAACGCCGCTGGGATCGTGCCCCGGTCGAAGAGGCGCTTGCCGGTGCCGAGCGTGAGCGGATAGACGTAGAGGTTGAGGCGGTCGACGAGGTTCGCTTCGAGCAGCGAGCCGACGAGGTCGCCGCTGCCGATCACGTGGGTCTCGTCGAAGCGCTCCTTGACGGCCCGCACCTCGTTCGCGACATCCGTGATCACCGTCGTGCCGGCCCACGACGGATCGGTGAGCGTGTGCGAGGCGACGAACTTCGGCACGGCGTTGAACCGTCCGGCGATGGGATCGTCTGCGCCCTGCCGCGGCCAGAAGCCCGCGAAGATGTCGTAGGTCTTGCGCCCGAGCAGGAGCGCGTCGATGCGGTCGATGCCGGCGCCGATCACGGCGCCCGACTCGTCGTCGAAGTACGCCCCCTGCCAGCCCCCGTACTCGAAGCCGCCCTCGCGGTCCTCGTCGGGACCGCCGGGCGCCTGGTAGATCCCGTCGAGGGTGATGAAGAGGTCGACGGCGAGAATGCCCATGGTGTGCTCCTTCCCCCGGTGCCACGCTAGTCACGCCCCCCGAAGAATTCGAGGGCGGGACGGCTGCTCACAGGAAGCGGCATCGGCATTCATCGGGAACGCATGGGCGACGCACAGCGGCCTGCTGGAGCCGGCGCCGATGCTGGGGACTCCACCCCGGAAGGAGCGACCAATGGCCACCGACCCCCGCTGGATCGACGAGCACGGCAACGAGATCGACGAGGACCACCGCGGACTCGTCTACGACATCCGCACGCTGGTCGATCGCCGCCGCGCCCTCGGCATCTTCGGCGGCATCGGCGCGACCGCGCTGCTCGCGGCGTGCGCCGGTCCTGACACGTCGTCGACCGCGAGCGCGACCGCCACGGACGCGAGCACGCCGAGCGCCTCGGCGTCGGCCGAGGCCCCTTCGACGGGCTCAGGGAGCACCGGGCCCGTCACCGAGGTGCCCGACGAGACCGGCGGACCGTACCCGGGCGACGGCTCGAACGGCGTCAACGTGCTCGACGACTCGGGCATCGTGCGCAGCGACATCCGCTCGAGCTTCGGCTCGTCGACCACGGTCGCCCAGGGCGTGCCGCTCACGATCGCGCTCACGGTGCGGGATGCCGCGACGGGCAGCGCGCTCGTCGGCGCCGGCGTGTACCTCTGGCACTGCGACCGCGAGGGCGGCTACTCGCTGTACTCGAACGGGCTCGCGAACGAGAACTACCTGCGCGGCGTGCAGGAGACCGACGCGACGGGCACGGTGCGGTTCACCTCGATCTACCCGGCGTGCTACTCGGGCCGGTGGCCGCACATCCACTTCGAGGTGTACTCGGATGTCGCGAACGCCGTCGCGTCGGGCCCGATCGTGAAGACGTCGCAGATCGCGCTGCCGCAGGAGGTCAACGACCTCGTCTACGCCACGTCGGGCTACGAGCAGAGCGTGCGGAACGCGTCGCAGGTGAGCCTCGCGAGCGACAACGTGTTCGGCGACGACGGCGGCATCCACCAGATCGCCAGCATGTCGGGGTCGGTCGCGAACGGATACACGGCGGCGCTCACGATCGGGGTCTGAGCGAGGCCGTCGCGCGGGCGACCGAGAACGCTGCTCAGATGACGACGTCCTCGGGCTGCACCACGGCGCCCGCGTAGTCGGCGTCGACGAGGATCGGCAGGTGGTCGCTCGACCCGCGAGGGAGCGTCTCGACGCTGCGGATGTCGAGCCCGACCGAGGTCGCGAGGTCGAAGTGGCCGCGGAAGAACTTGTACCGCGTGTACGTGCGCGCGTCGCTCAGCGTGAGCTCGTAGCCGACCTCGCGCACCTTCTCGGCGAGGTTGTCCTTGAACACCGGGTAGTTGTAGTCGCCGACCATGAGCGTGGGCAGGTTGGGCCCCAGGATCTGCAGCTGCGCCAGCGCGGACTTGATCTGGTGTCGGCGCAGCGAGTTCAGGGCCGTGAGCGGTGCCGCGTGGAACGAGGCGACGACGACCTCGCGGTCGTGCTCGAGGTCGAGCAGGCGAACGCCGACCAAGCGCTCGTGCGCCGGGCGCAGGATGTGGTCGTGCAGCGACTTCTTCAGCGCGAAGCTGCGCACGATGCGGAACTCGAAGCGGTCTGGCCGGTAGTACACCGCGAGGCCGAGCCGGTTGCCGCTCGTCGAGCTGGCCAGCTCGAGGCGCCCGATGTGCTGCGGCAGGTCGGTCGTGTCGCACTCCTGCAGGCAGATGAGGTCGGGCGAATAGCGCTCGTCGAGCGCAGCGAGCTCGTTGACCGCGCGGTGCTTCCTGAGGTTGTAACTGACGACCTTCACCCGGCCCAGCCTACGCAGCGCGAAGGGGTGTGTGACGTGGTTGACAGCGACCTCGCGGCATCCTCGCGGCTGCGTCATGGCGACCGTCGCGAATCGAGTGATCCTCACCCCAATTGGGGCTGACGGCCGCGGCGGCACGGGCGTACCGTGCGGATCGCTGCGCCCCGGCGACGACGTGCAGGGGCGCCGGGGGGAGGACGCCATGTCGCGTCGCACGCGCCGGATCACCCTGCTCGTGGCCGCGGCGGCGGGCGTCGGAGCGATGCTCGTGCCGCCGTCGTCGGCGCTCGCCGCGCCGGGTGCCTCGGCCGCGGCGGGTGCAGCACCGGCCGCGCC
>CBFGWW010000312.1:0-2777 GCA_965652625.1 uncultured Agromyces sp. | reverse complement strand
CTCGCGGCCGGCGCGCCGGCGAAGTCGCGTTCGGCCGCGAACGACGACGTCGTGCGCCAGATCACGGGCGTGCTCGAACAGTTCCAGGTCGACGCGAAGGTCACGGGCTTCTCGCGCGGCCCGACCGTGACCCAGTACGAGATCGAGCTCGGGCCGGGCGTCAAGGTCGAGCGCGTCACGGCGCTGTCGAAGAACCTCGCCTACGCGGTCGCGTCGAACGAGGTGCGCATCCTCTCACCCATCCCCGGCAAGCGCGCCATCGGCGTCGAGATCCCCAACGCCGACCGCGAGATCGTCACGCTCGGCGACGTGCTGCGGTCGGGCGCGTCGGTGAACGCCAAGCACCCGATGACCATCGGCGTCGGCAAGGACGTCGGTGGCGGCTACGTCGTCGCGAACCTCGCGAAGATGCCGCACCTGCTCGTCGCCGGCTCGACCGGCTCGGGCAAGTCGAGCTTCGTGAACTCGATGATCACGTCGCTGCTCATGCGGGCGAAGCCGGCCGACGTGCGCATGGTGCTCATCGACCCGAAGCGCGTCGAGCTCGCGCCGTACGGCGGCGTGCCCCACCTCATCACGCCCATCATCACGAATCCGAAGAAGGCCGCCGAAGCGCTGCAATGGGTCGTGAAGGAGATGGACATGCGGTACGACGACCTCGCGTCGTTCGGGTTCCGCCACATCGACGACTTCAACAAGGCCGTCGTCAACGACGAGATCGTGCTGCCGGCCGGCTCGGAGCGCAAGCTCAAGCCGTACCCGTACCTCCTCGTCGTGGTCGACGAGCTCGCCGACCTCATGATGGTGGCGCCGCGCGACGTCGAGGACTCGATCGTGCGCATCACGCAGCTGGCCCGCGCCTCCGGCATCCACCTCGTGCTCGCGACCCAGCGTCCGTCGGTCGACGTGGTCACGGGCCTCATCAAGGCCAACGTGCCGTCGCGGCTCGCGTTCGCCGTGACGAGCGTCACCGACTCCCGCGTCATCCTCGACCAGCCCGGCGCCGACAAGCTCATCGGCCAGGGCGACGGGCTCTTCCTGCCCATGGGCGCGTCGAAGCCGATCCGGGTGCAGGGCGCGTGGGTGAGCGAGGCCGAGATCGAGAAGGTCGTCACGCACGTCACGCGGCAGGCGAGGCCCGAGTATCGACAGGATGTCGCGGCCGCCGTCGAGCGCAAGGAGATCGACGCGGACATCGGCGACGACCTCGAGCTGCTGCTCGCCGCCGCCGAGCTCGTGGTGTCGACCCAGTTCGGCTCGACGTCGATGCTGCAGCGCAAGCTCCGCGTCGGCTTCGCGAAGGCCGGGCGCCTCATGGACCTGCTCGAGTCGCGCGAGATCGTCGGTCCGTCCGAGGGATCGAAGGCCCGCGACGTGCTCGTCACCGCCGAGCAGCTGCCCGGGGTGCTCGCGCGGCTGCGCGGCGAGGAGCCCGCGGGCAGCGCGGGCGGCGGGGCATCCGCTGCGCCCGCCGCTGGCATGAGCGCGTCGGCCGCGGCGCACGCGGCCGCCGAGCAGGCCGCCGACGACCGCTACGACGACCCCGTGGGGCGCATCACCGAGGGTCTCGAGGAGGTCGACGGCGACTCCGACGAGGACGCCTGGGGACTGACCGGTCGCGACTGACCGCCGCCCGTTATCCTTGGCCCTATGACCTCCTCCGCCGGCAGCCCGGCGCGCTCGGCCAACTGGAACCTTCCCAACGCGATCACCGTGGTGCGGATCCTGCTCGCACCCGTCTTCTTCTGGCTGCTGCTGGCCGACGCCGGCGAGGGCGGCACCCTCCGCTGGATCGCCACCGTGCTGTTCGTCGTCGCGATCTCGACCGACGGCCTCGACGGCTACCTCGCGCGCAGCCGCGGGCAGGTCACCGATCTCGGCAAGATCCTCGACCCCATCGCCGACAAGCTGCTCACGAGCGGCGCGCTCGTGTGCCTCTCGATCCTCGGCGAGGTGCCGTGGTGGGTCACCGGGCTCATCGTCGTGCGCGAGGTCGGCATCACGATCTGGCGCTTCGTCGAGCTCGGTCGCGGCAACGTGGTGCCCGCCTCGTCGGGCGGCAAGCTGAAGACGCTCGCCCAATCGGTCGCGATCTCGTTCGCGCTCGCGCCGCTGCCCGCGCTGCTCGGCGAGTGGATGGCGTGGGTCAACGCGGTGCTCATGGCGATCGCGCTCGTGCTCACGGTCTGGTCGGGCCTGCTCTACGTGCGCGACGCGGTGCGTCTCTCGCGCGAGCACCGCGCGCAGGCGTGACGCCGATGACGACGGATGCCGCGGGCGGCGACGGCGACCCGACGGGTGACCCGACGGCGATCCTCCTCGCGGAACTCACCCGACGAGGGCTCCGGATCGCCGTCGCCGAGTCGCTCACCGGGGGGCTCGTGATCGCGGAGCTGACGCGCATCCCCGGCGCATCCCTCGCCGTCTCGGGCGGCGTCGTCGCCTACGACACCGCCCTGAAGGCATCCGTGCTGGGAGTCGACCGCACGCTGCTCGCACGCGAGGGCGCGGTGCATCCCGAGGTCGCCAGGCAGATGGCGAGCGGTGTCCGCGCAGCGCTCGCGATCGACGGGAGACCCGCCGACATCGGGCTCGCGACCACCGGCGTGGCCGGACCCGACGGTCAGGACGGCCGCGAGCCGGGCACCGTGTTCGTCGGTGTCGCCGGATTCGACGCGATCGACGCCGTGGAGCTCGCCTTCGAGGGGGATCGCGAGGCCATCCGCCGCGCGACCGTGCGCGCGGCCATCGCCGAGGCGCTGGCGCGCGTCATCGCC
>CBFGWW010000311.1:0-2778 GCA_965652625.1 uncultured Agromyces sp. | reverse complement strand
CCGAAGAAGATCACCGACGGCCAGAGCTTCGTGAAGCCCTCGGACTTGCCGAGCGCGGTCGCCCAGACGGCCTCGAGCACGCCGGACGCGATGAGGATGACCCAAGCCATGACGGTCCACTCTCCTGAGTGCCAGTCTTGTCGCGTTCCGGGTACTGGGTTCCCTCGTCCGGGGCCGCGCGCTGCGACCTGCTTCGAGGCTAGCAAGCCGGCCTTCTCAAGGCCTGTGCAGCGGATTACGCGGGGCATCCGTGCCCGCCCGGGCGCTCCCGTGCCCGTCCGTGCTCGCCCGTGCACGACCGTGCTCGCCCACTGCGCCATTTCGGCGCCCTCCGCGCCAGTCCAAGTGGCGCAGAGGCCGCGCACGTGGCGCAACCGCGAGCGGCAGCGGGCGCGAGCTCGCCGGCGCGTCAGGCCCGGGCGACCTCGGCGAAGTGCTCGACCACCGGGAACGGCTCGTAGAACCCGTGCAGCAGCGCGCGCCAGCGCTCGTACTCGGGTGAGCCGCGGAAGCCCTGCTCGTGCGCCACGACGCTCTCCCAGTGCACGAGCAGGAGGTATGCGTTCGGCGTCTCGATCGAGCGCGACAGCGTGAGGTCGATGAAGCCCGGCATCGACGCGATGATCGGCTTCGCCTCGGCGAACGACGCCTCGAAGTCCGCCTCGCGGCCTGGGACGACGGGCAGGATCGCGTGCTCGAGGATCATCCCCCGAGCCTAGGGCGGCGCGAACCCTCGCCCGCGACCCGCGGGGCGGCAGGATCCCGACGACGATCGGCAGGCATTCGCGGCCCGCGCCCGGGCGCGCCGACGCAGGATGGACGCATGGACATCGCCGACGACGCCGCCCTCCTCGTGATCGACGTGCAGCGGGGGTTCGACCATCCCGGCTGGGGACCGCGCGACAACCCCGACGCCGAGGCGAACATCGGCCGGCTCGTCACCGCGTGGGCGGATGCCGCGCGGCCGGTCGTCATCGTCCGCCACGACTCGATCGAACCCGGGTCGACGCTGGCCGCCGGCTCCCCGGGAAACGCCCTCAAGGACGTCGTGGCGGGCGTGCCCCACGACCTCTTCGTCACGAAGCAGGTGAACTCGGCCTTCCACGGGACGCCCGACCTCGATGCATGGCTGCGTGCCCGCGGCATCCGCCAGCTCGTGGTCTGCGGCATCCAGACGAACATGTGCGTCGAGACCACGGCGCGCGTGGGCGGCAACCTCGGCTACGACGTGATCGTGCCGCTCGACGCGACGCACACGTTCGACCTCGAGGGGCCGGGCGGCATCCGGCTCACGGCCGCCGAGCTCGCCCGCGCGACCGCCGTGAACCTCGACGGCGGCGACTTCGCGCGCGTGGTGTCGACCGACGACGTGGTCGGCTGAGGCGCCCGTTGCCCCCGGTTACGGCGGCGCGCGAGCCGCACCCGGCGCACGGCTAGCGTGGACCGCATGGCAGACCGCGAATACGGCTTCAAGACGCGTGCGATCCACGCGGGCAACATCCCCGACCAGGTGACGGGGGCCCGCGCGCTGCCGATCTACCAGTCGAGCGCGTTCGTCTTCGACGACACGGCGGATGCCGCGGCCCGCTTCGCCCTGCAGAAGTACGGCAACATCTACTCGCGCCTCGCCAACCCGACCGTCGCGAGCTTCGAGGAGCGCGTCGCGAGCCTCGAGGGCGGACTCGGCGCCGTCGCGACGGCATCGGGCCTCTCGGCGCAGTACATCACCTTCGCGAGCCTCGTCGGCGCGGGCGACCACATCGTCGCCTCCGCGAACCTCTACGGCGGCTCGATCACGCAGCTCGACGTGACGCTGCGCCGCTTCGGCGTCGAGACGACGTTCGTCGCGAGCGCCGACGCCGAGGACTACGCGGCGGCGATCCAGGAGAACACGAAGGCGCTCTTCGTCGAGACCATCGCGAACCCGTCGGGCGAGATCGCCGACCTCGAGGCGCTCGCCGACGTCGCGCACGCGCACGGGATCCCGTTCATCGTCGACTCGACGATTCCGACGCCGTACCTCAACCGCCCGATCGAGTGGGGCGCCGACATCGTCACGCACTCGGCGACGAAGTTCCTCGGCGGCCACGGCACGACCCTCGGCGGCGTCGTCGTGGAGTCGGGCCGGTTCCACTGGCACTCCGACACGTTCCCCCTCTTCGGCGAGCCGGTGCCGCACTACGGCGGCCTGCAGTGGTCGGGCAACTTCGGCGAGTACGCGTTCCTCACCCGCCTGCGCGCCGAGCAGCTGCGCGACATCGGCCCGACGCTGGCGCCGCACTCGGCGTTCCTCCTCGCGCAGGGCGTCGAGACGCTGCCGTACCGGATCCAGGCGCACGTCGACAACGCGCGCACGGTCGCCGAGTGGCTCGAGCAGGACCCACGCGTCGAGCGCGTGTTCTGGGCCGGCCTGCCGGACCACCCGCACCACGACCGCGCGCAGAAGTACCTGCCGCAGGGGCCGGGCTCCGTGTTCAGCTTCGAGGTGAAGGGCGGCCGCGCCGTCGGCCAGGAGCTCATCGAGTCCGTGAACCTCGCCAGCCACCTCGCCAACATCGGCGACGCGAAGACGCTCATCATCCACCCGGCGTCCACGACGCACGCCCAGCTCACCGAGCAGCAGCTGCTCGACGCGGGCGTCGGGCCCGGCGTCATCCGCCTCTCGGTGGGCATCGAGGACGCCGACGACATCATCTACGATCTGGACCAGGCGCTCGCCGCGGCCACGGGAGGCAAGTGATGACCGACACGCTGACGAACCAAGCGACGGATGCCGCG
>CBFGWW010000310.1:0-2814 GCA_965652625.1 uncultured Agromyces sp. | reverse complement strand
GTCTTCTGGTAGATCGGCCGGTGCAGGTCGAGGTAGTGGCGGAACGCGCCCGGGCGCAGGTCGAAGTGCTCGTCCACGAGCTGAGCGATCTGCGCCCTCGCGACGCGCTCGGTTCCGAACGTCTCGACCATCACCGACACGGGGTGCGCCACGCCGATCGCGTAGGCCACCTGCACCTCGCACTTGTCGGCCAGGCCGGCCGCGACCACGTTCTTCGCCACGTAGCGGGCCGCGTAGGCCGCGGAGCGGTCCACCTTCGACGGGTCCTTGCCGGAGAACGCGCCGCCGCCGTGGCGCGCCATGCCGCCGTAGGTGTCGACGATGATCTTGCGACCCGTGAGCCCCGCGTCGCCGACCGGGCCGCCGATCACGAACTTGCCGGTCGGGTTCACGAGGAAGTTGTGGCCGCCGTCGTCGAGCAGCTTCTTCTCGTCGTACAGCTCGCCCGGCAGCACCGGGTGCACGACGTGCTCCCACAGGTCCGGCTTGATCAGCGTCTCGGCGTCCACGCCGTCCTTGTGCTGCGTCGAGATCAGGATCCGCTCGATCTCGATCGGGCGCCCGTTCTCGTAGCGCACGGTCACCTGCGTCTTGCCGTCCGGCCCGAGATACGGCATCAGCTCAGCCCGGCGCACCTCGGCGAGCCGATGAGCGAGCTTGTGCGCCAGCGAGATCGGGAGCGGCATGAGCTCCTTCGTCTCGCGCGTCGCGAAGCCGAACATCATCCCCTGGTCGCCCGCGCCCGCCACGTCCAGCACGTCGTCGTCGGCCGGATCCGTGCGCGCCTCGTACGCCTTGTCGACGCCCTGCGCGATGTCGGGCGATTGCTCGTCGATCGCCGTGATCACAGCGCAGCTCTGGCAGTCGAACCCGTAGCGCCCGCCCGAGTAGCCGATCTTGCGGATCGTCTCGCGCGCGATCTTCGGGATGTCCACGTAGACGTCGGTGGTGATCTCGCCCGAGACCACGACCAGGCCCGTGTTCACCAGCGTCTCGCAGGCCACGCGGCCGTTCGGGTCCTCGGCCATCACGGCGTCGAGGACGCCGTCCGAGATCTGGTCGGCCATCTTGTCCGGATGACCCTCGGTCACAGACTCGGACGTGAACAGAAACTCGTTGTCGGACAGGCGCTCGGTCGTCATGAGGGCGGGAAGCCTAGCGGCAACGCACAGCAGGACCGCGCTGAAGCGGAATGCGCTGCTCGTGTCCCATTCCGAGGACGGTGTAGCGCACCCAGACGGCGTCGAGCGTGGCCAGGCCGGGCGGGCACGACTCGCCCTGGCGCAGCACCAGCACGCTGCGCCGGAAGTCGTCGTCTGTGCTGATTGCCATCCGGGCGCGCTCCACCTGCAGCGCCGGGCTGCCCTCGACGCGGACGAGCTCTGGATCGGTCACCGCGGAGCGACCGGTCTGGTGGATCTGCAACTCGACGCGGTTCACCGCGCCCGGGTCGCGTTTCAGGACCGTGCGCGCGCCCGTGTCCCAGTCGCGGAGCGGATGGGTGACCGCGTAGCCGACGGTGTAGAGCGCCATCACCGGCACGGCTATGGCGACTCCGATGGCGATGGGCCGCCGCCAGCGAGCGGGCACCTGCTGGAGCGCCGTGCGCGGCTCCGCGCCGGACGGCCTCGCCAGGCGGCGCAGCACAAGCGCCGCGAGCAGAAGCGATACGAGGCCGGTCGCGCCGTACAGCGGGGTGATCGCAAGGGCCGGCGCGTAGCCGGTGGCGAACAGGGTGAGGAAGATCGTGCCGAAACCCACCTCCCAGCCGGTCCGCTCACGCAGGCTCGAGCCCACGATCACCGCCGTGACGGACAGGATGAGCAGCCCCGCGCATGCCTCGGCGGCCCAGCTCCAGACGTCGTAGGCGTAGAACAGTCCGCGACCGGGGGCCTGCGCGTCCTTCCAGAGCGGCCCGCCGGCGAGCAGGCCCACCATCCCGATCGCCAGAGCCAGAACGGCCGTCACGAGGTAGCCCAGGAAAGTGGCCCACGCGACCGCCAGGAAGCTCGGCCGCTCCGGCGGTGCGGGCGGGGCCTCGACGGGCGGCACGACCGCCGCGGCGCTCATGTGGAAAGACTACGGACACGGGTCGCCGTATGCACGCCTTTCGAACGATCATCGAGCCGTTCCGCATCCACTCGGTGGAGCCGATCGCTATGACGACCCGGGACGAGCGTGAGCAGGAGCTCGTGCGTGCGGGCTACAACCTCTTCAACGTCCCCGGCCCGCGGGTGCTGGTCGACCTGCTCACCGACTCGGGCACCGGGGCGATGTCGTCCGCGCAGTGGGCCGGGCTGCAGCTCGGTGACGAGAGCTACGCCGGCTCGGCGTCCTGGTTCCGGTTCCGCGACTCGGTGCGCGAGCTGTTCCCGTTCGAGCACGTGATCCCGACGCATCAGGGGCGCGCGGCGGAGAAGATCCTCTTCACCGCGATCGGCGGGCCGGGCAAGACGATCCCGAACAACACCCACTTCGACACCACGCGCGCGAACGTGGAGTTCAGCGGCGCGGAGGCGCTCGACCTGCCGGTTCCCGAGGCCCACGTGCCGTCGTCGCGCCATCCCTTCAAGGGGAACATGGACGTGGATGCGCTGCGGCGCGTGCTCGCGGAGCGCGACGTGCCCGTCGTGATGATGACCCTCACGAACAACTCGGGCGGCGGGCAGCCGGTCTCGATGGAGAACCTGCGCGCCGTGCGCGAGGCGTGCGGCGAGGTGCCGCTCTTCCTCGACGCCTGCCGCTTCGCCGAGAACGCCTGGTTCGTGAAGCTGCGCGAGGAGGGCTACGCGGACACTCCCGTGCCGGACATCG
>CBFGWW010000309.1:0-2820 GCA_965652625.1 uncultured Agromyces sp. | reverse complement strand
CCCGAGGCACGAGCTCAGCGCCCGTTGACCTTCTCGACCTGCATCACGAGGATCACGCGGTCGGCCTTGTCGGCCGGCGCCGGGGCATCCGGATCGCCGTAGCGGTTCGCGAGGTGCACGTAGAAGGCGCCCTCGGGGTCGGGCACGACCTCGGTGAGGCGGCCGCGCACCTCGACGTACCGGAGCGGGTTCTCGGGGTCGAGCGCCTCGAGCGTCATGCGAGGGTCGTGCTGCAGGTTGCGGAACTTGGCCCGCTTGGTGGTGTGCGTGAAGCGGATGACGCCCGCTTCGCGGTCGAACTCGAACCACATCGGATTCACCTGCACGGTGCCGTGCCTGCGCACGGTGGCGAGGTGCCCGAAGACGGGCGCGTCGAGGATGCGGGCGAAGTGGTCGGTGAGTCCGTGGGTCATCCCTCCAGTCAAGCGCACCGCGGCATCCGTCTCGTGCACAGCGGTGGGGCGGATTCCGCGAGCGACCCGCCCGCCAGTCGCCGGTCAGTCGCCCGCCGGTCGCCGGTCAGTCGCCCGTCCAGGGTGCGCGCCAGCCGCCGAGGTCGGCGGCGACCGACTCGGCTTGCGGCGGACCCCACGTTCCGGGCTTGTAGGCGTGCACGGGCGGCGGGGCGTCGAGCAACGGCTGCAGCACCCGCCAGGCCGCCTCGACGGTGTCCTGCCGGGCGAAGCGCGGGGTCGCGCCGATGAGGGCGGCGTGCAGCAGCACCTCGTAGGGGGTGGGCCCGTCGCCGCCCTCCGCCGCGAACTGCATGTCGAGGTCGACAGGACTCGGGAGCGGGGCATCCGCTCGCTTCGCATTGAGCACGATGCGCACACCCGTGTTCGGGTCGATCCGGAAGACCAGTTCGTTCGGCGCGGTCGAGGCGTTCTGCAGCCCGAACCCGAGCTTGGGCGACGGCTTGAAGACGAGGCGGACCTCGGTCTGCGTGAGCGGCAGCAGCTTGCCCGTGCGGATGAGGAACGGGACGCCCGACCAGCGCCAGTTCTCGATCTCGAGCTTCAGGGCCGCGAACGTCTCGGTCGTCGAATCGGGCGCGACGCCCGGGAGGTCGTGGTAGCCCTCGAACTGGCCGCGCACGTAGCTGCGCGGATCTGCGGGCGCCATCGCGCGGAACAGCGACGTCTGCATGTCCTGCAGGGTGGTCGGGTCCCCGCCCGCCGGCGCCTCCATGGCCGTGGCCGCGACGACGAGCATGAGGTGATTGACGACGACGTCGCGCAGCGCGCCGACCGGATCGTAGAAATGGCCGCGGTTGTCGAGCCCGAACCGCTCGGCCATCGTGATCTGCACGAACTTCACGTAGTTGCGGTTCCAGACGGGCTCGAGCATGGTGTTCGCGAACCGCAGGTAGAGGATCTCCTCGAGGCCCATCTTGCCGAGGTAATGGTCGACGCGGAACAGCTGCGACTCGTCGACGTACTGGTGCAGGTCGGCGGCGAGTGCGCGGGCCGACGCGAGGTCGTGGCCGAACGGCTTCTCGACGATGACGCGGGCGCCCGTCACGAGCCCTGCGCCGGCGATGCCCTTGACGACGGTCGCGAACAGGCTCGGCGGGATCTCGAGGTAGAACACCGGATGCCGCTTGCCCTCGATCGCCGCGGCGACCTTGGCGTACGTGGTGTCGTCGGCGAAGTCGCCCGAGACGTAGCTGAAGCGGGCGGCGAGGCGCGCGAAGACGTCCTCGTCGAGCGGCTCCCCCGTGGCCACGATCGAGGTGCGGGCGCGCTCGATGAGCTGGTCGACGGTCCAGTCGTCGACGGCGACGCCGACGATCGGCACGTCGAGCATGTTCCGGCGCTCGAGTCGGTAGAGCGAGCGGAAGGTCATGACGCGTGCGAGGTCGCCCGTGAGTCCGAAGATCACGAGCACGTCGCCGCGGGCGCCGGACGCGCCCTCGCGGCTGGCGAACATGCGGTCCGCGGGCGCGTTCGCGGAGGTCGGCGCCCCTGCCGCGGTCGTGGCATCCGTCGCGTCGGTGCCGCTCGCGGCATCCGTGGCCGGTGTCGTTCCGTTCGAGGCATCCGCGTTCGTCGCCATCGTGGCCCCCCGTCGCTCGGCCGGGCTTTCAGCGCCCGACCGCTCGTGGCCGATCGTCCCACGGCGCGGGCCGCCCCCGCCAGTGCCGCAGAGGCAGACGCCTAGACTGAACGGGCACTCGCGGGAGTGGTGGAATCGGTAGACACGCAGGATTTAGGTTCCTGTGCCTTCGGGCGTGAGGGTTCAAGTCCCTCCTTCCGCACGACGACACTGCGCGCGACCGGAGCCCGGAGACCCGAGCCCCGAGCCGAGGCGAGCGGATCAGCGGCTCACGGCGGTCTGGTGATGATGGCCGCCGGTGTCCGCGTCGTCGGCGGTGGCGGGGATCGTGTTCGCGACCGTGAGGACCAGGATCACCGCCGTGAGGAAGGCGATCAGCAGTCCGCCGGCCGCCCGGTTCGTGAGCCGGTCGCTATGGTGACCCTCCGTGAGTTCGTGCATCAGTTCGTCTCCGTTCGGGGTTCGGGTCCCGCAGTCAGGGTGTCGAAGGTTCCGACAGTCCATGCAATCGTGATGATGCGCGGTTTGGCGACCCCTTGACAGCGTTTGCAGTCGATCGATTCGGAGCCGCCCGGCGATGCGGGACTGCCCGTGCTGCGGCGGTTACGGTGGAGGACATGCGCGCAGGTCACGCGGCATCTGCCGGCGGCGAACGAACGGCGATGCAACGAATGGCGACGCGGTGAGCGTCGACTCGATCGAGGCCTTCGTGGAGCGTGTCGCGGATGCCGCGGCGGCACCGAACAGCGCGAACATGTTCGACCG
>CBFGWW010000308.1:0-2836 GCA_965652625.1 uncultured Agromyces sp. | reverse complement strand
AGCTCGCCTCGCGCACCAACGCGACCCTTCCACGCCTCTCGCACGTCGCCCGCCGACTCGAGGAGCGCGGACTCATCGAGCGCTTCCCGTGCCCCGAGGACCGCCGGGCCACGAACGCGACGATCACGCAGGCGGGCCTCGAGCTGCTCGCCTCGGCCGCGCCCGGCCACGTCGACACCGTGCGCGCGAACGTGCTCGACGCGCTCTCGCCCGAGCAGCTCGAGCAGCTCTACCAGATCGCGGGCGCCGTGCTCACCCGGCTCGACCCCGACGAGCGCCTCACCGCCACCTCGTGCCAGTTCAGCGAGGGCCCGGCCGCCGCCCGCATGGGCTGACCGACGCGACACATCCGCGCCCGCACCGTCGAGAGTGCGCGAACGGTCGGTATCCGCG
This sequence comes from uncultured Agromyces sp., assembly GCA_965652625.1. Taxonomy (GTDB): domain Bacteria; phylum Actinomycetota; class Actinomycetes; order Actinomycetales; family Microbacteriaceae; genus Agromyces. The sequence goes on along the minus strand of CBFGWW010000308.1, from coordinate 2,443 downwards.
CGCCATTCCGGCATTCCGAGCACTTTCGACAATCCGGGGCCGGCCGGGCCCTGGCGGGCGCGACCAGGCGCGAGTCGGCGCGCTGCCGAGGGCAGTGCGGCCGAGGGCAGCGCTGCCGAGGGCAGTGCTGCCGTGGGCAGCGTCGGGCCCGCGGCATCCGCTCGCGTCGCAGGCTGGGGACATGAGCGATCACGAGACCCCACCACCTGTCCAGCCCATCGACGCCGAGCTGACCCGGCGCCTGTTCCACGAGCGCATCATCGTGCTCGGCGAGGAGCTCGACCAGGCCGGCGGCAACCGGCTCATCGCGCAGCTGCTCACCCTCGCGGCCGACGACCCGCGCCGCGACATCCGCTTCTGGATCAACTCGCCCGGCGGCTCGGTGCCGGCCATGCTCGCGATCATGGACGTGATGCGCGCCATCCCGAACGACGTCACGACGATCGCCGTCGGGTGGGCGGCGAGCGCGGGGCAGTTCCTGCTCACCGCGGGCACGCCGGGCAAGCGGTTCGCGCTGCCGCACGCGCGGATCCTCATGCACCAGGGATCGGCCGGCATCGGCGGCACCGCGGTCGACGTCGAGCTGCAGGCCGACGACCTGCGGTACACGCGCGACCTCGTGCTCGGCATCACCGCCGAGCTCACCGGCCAGCCGCTCGAGCGCATCACGCAGGACTCGCTGCGCGACCGCTGGTACACCGCCGAGCAGGCCGTGGACTACGGCTTCATCGACCGCGTCGTGCACGGGTCGGAGGAGCTCTTCGGCGGCAGCGCACGACCCGTGGCCGGACTGCGGGTGCAGGCATGAGCACCTACACGATCCCGTACGTGGTCGAGAAGCGCGGCAACGCCGAGCGCACGATGGACGTCTACAGCCGCCTGCTCTCCGAGCGCATCGTCTACCTCGGCACCGAGATCGACGACGGCGTCGCGAACGTGCTCATCGCGCAGTTCCTGCACCTCGCGTCGGAGTCGGGCGACGTGCCGATCAGCCTCTACCTCAACTCGCCCGGCGGCTCGCCCGGCGCGGCGCTCGCGGTCTACGACACGATGCAGCACATCCGGCCGGATGTCGCGACGACGTGCGTCGGCCAGGCCGGTGGCCCGGCGGCGGTGCTGCTCGCGGGCGGCGCGAAGGGGAAGCGGGCGATCCTCCCCCACGGAAAGGTCACGCTGCACCAGCCCTCGACGCAGGGACGCGGCACCGTGCCCGACCTCATCCTGCACGCCGACGAGGTGCTGCGCGTGCGCGCCGACCTCGAGGCGGCGCTCGCGGCCGACACCGGGCGCGATGTGCTGACGCTGCGGCACGACACCGATCGCGACCTGATCCTCCCGGCGGCCGACGCGGTCGCCTACGGGCTCGCCGACCACGTGCTCACGGCACCGGTGCCGGTGAACGCCGAGTCGTCGTCTGCGAGGGCCCGATGACGGATGCCGCGGACCAGGTGTCGATGACGTCGCCGAGGCCGGCCGCCTCGAACGCGAGGATCGCGGCGCCGACGCGGCCCGCCTCGTCGGCGAGCTCGCTCGTGAGCAGCTCGGGTCGCTCGCGCCACGCCAGGCCGGCGGACATCCGCGCAGCGAGCGGCTCGAGCAGCGCGTCGCCCGCGCGCGAGAACCCGCCGCCGAGCACGATGACACCGGGATCGAGCAGCAGGGTGAGGATGTTGAGTCCCTGGGCGAGCACGTCGACCGCCTCCGACCAGACGCGATCGGCGACGGCATCCGATCCCAGGCGGTCGACGATCTCGCGAGAGCTGCGCTCGCCGCCCCCGGCCGCCGCGTACCGCCTGGCGAGTCCGGCGCCCGACACGTAGACCTCGAGGCATCCGCGCTGGCCGCAGGCGCACGGCTCGCCGCCGGCGACGACGGGGATGTGGCCGAACTCACCGGCGGCACCCGTCGCCCCGGTCACCGTGCCGCCGCGGGTCACCAACGCGGCGGCCACCCCGGTGCCGATCGGGATCAGGACGAAGTCGTCGCGACCCCGCGCGGCGCCGAAGCGCTGCTCGGCGAGACCCGCCGACCGCACGTCGTGACCCACGGCCACCGGCAGCGAGAGGGCTGAAGCGAGCACGTCGAGCAGCGGCATGTCCTGCCAGCCGAGGTTCGACGCGTACCGCACCACGCCGCGCGACTCGTCGACCGATCCCGGCGTGACGATCGCCGCGCCGACCGGGATCGTCGCCGCGGTCACGGCGAGCTCGCGCAGTTCGGTGAACAGCTCGACGAGCGCGAGCTCGACGTCCCGCGACGGGGTCAGGACGGTCCGCCGCGCGAGGGTGCGCCCGTGCTCGTCGACGACCGCGCCCTTCATGCTGGTGCCGCCGAGGTCGACCGCGAGGACGGCCCTGAGGCGGTGAGGGGCGGTCATGCGCTCGCCATGGTGTGGTCGAGGATGGCACGCATGCGGGCGACGAGCACGCCCGAGGTCGCGATG
>CBFGWW010000307.1:0-2881 GCA_965652625.1 uncultured Agromyces sp. | reverse complement strand
GCCCCGACGGTGTTCGCGGATGTCGCGCCCGACGCGCGGATCTTCCAGGAGGAGATCTTCGGCCCGGTCGTCGCGATCACGCCGTTCGACACCGACGAGGAGGCGCTCGCGCTCGCGAACGGCGTGAAGTACGGCCTCGCCGCCTACATCTGGACGAACGACCTGCAGCGCGCGCACAACTTCTCGCAGGCCGTCGAGGCCGGCATGGTGTGGCTGAACTCGAACAACGTGCGCGATCTGCGCACGCCGTTCGGCGGCGTCAAGGCGTCGGGCCTCGGGCACGAGGGCGGCTACCGCTCGATCGACTTCTACACCGACCAGCAGGCGGTGCACATCACGCTGAACGAGGCGCACTCGCCGCGGTTCGGCACGCACGCGGCGAGCACGACGCACTGACCCACGGACCCACGGACCCTCGAAGCAAGGACGCAGACATGAGCACCGACCACGTCGTCACCGGAGACGGCCCCGAGCCCGTCGTGACGAGCACCGACCCGATCGCCGCCTCGAACCCGATCCCCACCCCGGCCGCGACGCCGCCCGACGTCGTGCGATGCGCCTACCTCGACCTCGTCGTGACCGACCTCGCCGCGTCGCGCGCGTTCTACGTCGACGTGCTCGGGCTCGTCGTGACCGAGGAGGACGACGAGGCGATCTACCTGCGCAGCTTCGAGGAGTTCATCCACCACAACCTCGTGCTGCGCAAGGGCCCGGTCGCCGCCGCCGCCGCGTTCTCGTATCGCGTGCGCACCCCCGAGGACCTCGACCGCGCCGTCGCGTTCTACACCGAGCTCGGATGCCGCGTCGAGCGCCGCCCCGAGGGGTTCGCGACGGGCATCGGCGACTCGGTGCGCGTCGAGGACCCGCTCGGCTTCCCCTACGAGTTCTTCCACGAGGTCGAGCACGTCGAGCGGCTCGCGTGGCGCTACGACCTGCAGACCCCCGGATGCCTCGTGCGCCTCGATCACTTCAACCAGGTCACGCCCGACGTGCCCCGTGCCGTGAAGTACATGGAGGACCTGGGCTTCCGCGTGACGGAGGACATCCAGGACCAGGCCGGCACGACGTACGCGGCCTGGATGCGCCGCAAGCCGACGGTGCACGACACCGCGATGACCGGCGGCGACGGACCCCGCCTGCACCACATCGCGTTCTCGACGCACGAGAAGCACAACATCATCGCGATCTGCGACAAGCTCGGCGCGCTGCGGATGTCGGACGTCATCGAGCGCGGCCCGGGCCGCCACGGCGTCTCGAACGCGTTCTACCTCTACCTGCGGGACCCCGACGGCCACCGCGTCGAGATCTACACCCAGGACTACTGGACGGGCGACCCCGACAACCCCGTCGTCACGTGGGACGTGCACGACAACCAGCGCCGCGACTGGTGGGGCAATCCCGTCGTGCCCTCGTGGTACACCGAAGCCTCGCTCGTGCTCGACCTCGACGGGAACCCGCAGCCCGTGGTCAGTCGCACCGACGACTCCGAGATGGAGGTCACGATCGGCGCCGACGGCTTCTCGTACACGCGCAAGGGCGACGAGGCGAAGGGCTTCAAGCTCGGCCACACGCTGTAGCCGCGCGTCCGGCGCCGCGCTCCGCACGGCGTTCCGCGCTCCGCGCGGCGTTGCGCGCTCCGCGCGGCGTTCCACCCTCCGCGCGGTGCCCCGCCCTCCGCGCTCCGCGCGGCGTTCCGCGCTCCGCACGGTGCCCCCGCCCCGTCCTCCGTGTCCTGTCACCGGATTCGGTGTTCTCCCCCGACACGCCGCTTCGCGCCCCGGACCCACGGCGTGTCGACCCGGAACACCGAATCCGCGAACATTGCGAGGCGCTCGAGGTGCGTTCGGGGAGTCGAAGTCAGGCCGCGAGGTGATCGCCGCGGCGCATCGACGCGCGCACGGCGGCGAGCACCGACGGCCAGTCGTGGAGGATCTGCCGATGCGTGAACGTCAGCACGGAATATCCGCAGGCGCGCAGCCACGTGAGGCGAGCGTGGTCCTCCTCGAACACCGCTCCGTCGGAATGCGCCGCGTGGCCGAAGCACTCGAACACGAGACGCTGCCCGATGAGCAGGTCCGCCCGGAACCCGCCCGGCAGCCTCCCCTGGGGACGCGCGTGAATGCCGGCCTCGGCCAGGCGAATCCGCGCCACCGTCTCGCCGATCGCGTTGCTGAGCGTCGACGATCGGCGGGCGAGCGTTCCCGCGGCCAGCGGGACCTTCGTCAGGAGACGGTCGAAACCCGCATCGTCGAGCATCGGCGGGCCCGCGTTCCATGGAACGGACTCGCGCGCTGCATCGAGGACGCACAGCGCCGCGAGGGGGTCCACGCACGTGAGGACCTGCGCGAGCACATCCTCGACGGGCGGCAAGACACCGCCGCGGTGCAGCTCCGTCGTCCAGTGCAGGACGACCGGCTGCGGGCGGGCCGTGCCGGCCTCCTTGCCTCGCATCCTCGTGTGCGGATCGGTGGGCCGGCGCAGACGTGATGCATGCTCGTGCACCTCGACGTGAAGCATCGGATCCGGGGCGAGCACGCGAAGACCCATTGCCTGAGCCGCGGAGACGCAGGTGAGCCGACCGCCCACTCGGACCGCCTGCTTCACCGCCGTGGGCAGCTCGGGGGCGACGAAGTGTCCGACGCGAGCTCGTTCGATGCTGCCGGATGCCACGGCAGCGGCGATCTCGCGGGCGTCGAAGCCGGCCGCCCGCAGGTCCTGCGTGCGACACGTTCCCCCGAGGCGTCGGACGACGCCGATCGCGGTCTCCACGCCTCGAGCCTCCGGGATGGGCCGCGGGCGGAGCTCGCATCCGACCCGCCTGTGGAGTCGATCTCCACCTCACCGCATGTGCAGGACGAGTCGCATGTCACCGCCTTCGGTG
>CBFGWW010000306.1:0-2906 GCA_965652625.1 uncultured Agromyces sp. | reverse complement strand
TCGACCGGCTGTTCATCGAGGCGATGGTCCCGCACCACCGCGGCGCGATCGAGATGGCTGAGGCGCGGCTCACCGAGCGCGGGGACTCGGCCGTCAGCCGCTGGGCGCGCGCGATCGCGACGGCGCAGGCGCTCGAGATCGACCGGCTCCTCGAGATCGAGGCGCGCCTGCCCGCGGGCTGACGTCGGCCACGCGGCATCCGCCCGGCCGACCCTCGACGGTCAGGCGAGCCGGGACGGGCGTGCGTACGTCAGCGGCCGAGGAACTTCTGCAGCGCGGCGAGCTCCTCCTCGCTCGGAGCCCCCTTCGCCGCTGCGCCACCGCCGAGGCCGAAGCCCGAGCCGGTGGGGGCCGACGACGGGCCGGCCGGTGCGACGCCCGACGCGATCGCGGCGTTCTCTGCCGCGCGCTTCGCGGGGTTGCCCGACCGCGAGCCCGACGGCTTCTTCTTGCCCTTCGCCGCCTGCCGCTTGCCGCCGCCGTAGGTGCCGACGCCCGGGATCGGGCCCATGCCGGGAACCTGCGGCACGCCGCCGCGCGCGACCGTCTTCATCATCTTCGCGGCCTGCTCGAAGCGCTGCACGAGCTGGTTCACGTCGGTCACGGTCATGCCGGAGCCCTTCGCGATGCGCAGGCGCCGCGAGCCGTTGAGGAGCTTGGGGTTGCGTCGCTCGGCGACCGTCATCGACTGGATGATCGCCTCGGTGCGCACGATCTCGCGCTCGTCGAAGTTCTCGAGCTGCTGCTTCATGCCGCCCGCGCCCGGAAGCATGCCCAGCATCTTCTTGATCGAGCCGGCGCCGCGGAGCTGCTGCATCTGCTGCAGGAAGTCCTCGAGCGTGAACTGCTCGCTCGCGAGCTTCTCGGCGACCTTGAGCGCCTCCTCCTCGTCGAAGGCCTGCTGCGCCTGCTCGATGAGGGTGAGGATGTCGCCGAGGTCGAGGATGCGGCTCGCCATGCGGTCGGGGTGGAACGGCTCGAAGTCGTCGAGTCCCTCGCCGGTGGACGCGAAGATGATGGGGCGCCCGGTGACGGATGCCACGCTGAGCGCAGCACCGCCGCGCGCGTCGCCGTCGAGCTTCGACAGCACGACGCCCGTGAAGTCGACGCCGTCCTGGAACGCCTTCGCCGTGGTGACGGCGTCCTGGCCGATCATCGCGTCGATGACGAAGAGCACCTCGTCGGGGTTGGTCGCCTTGCGGATGTTCGCCGCCTGCTTCATCATCTCGGCGTCGACGCCGAGGCGGCCGGCGGTGTCGATGATGACGACGTCGTGCTGCGAGCGCACGGCCTGCGCCACGGCGTCCTTCGCGACCTTCACCGGGTCGCCGACCCCGTTGCCGGGCTCGGGCGCGAAGACCGGAACGCCGGCCTGGCCGCCGACGACCTGGAGCTGGTTCACGGCGTTCGGACGCTGGAGGTCGGCCGCGACGAGCATCGGGGTGTGGCCGTCCTTCACGAGCCACTTCGCGAGCTTGCCCGCGAGCGTGGTCTTGCCGGCGCCCTGGAGGCCCGCGAGCATGATGACGGTCGGCGGGTTCTTCGCGAACTGCAGCCGGCGCTGCTCGCCGCCGAGGATGGCGACGAGCTCCTCGTTGACGATCTGCACGACCTGCTGCGCGGGGTTCAGCGCCTTGTTGACCTCGTCGCCGAGCGCGCGCTCGCGCACGTGCGCCGTGAACTGCTTGACCACGTCGAGCGAGACGTCGGCGTCGAGCAGGGCGCGACGGATCTCGCGCACCGTGCCGTCGACGTCGGCCGCCGACAGCTTGCCCTTGGTGCGGAGGTTCTTGAAGGTCTCGGCGAGGCGGTCAGACAGGTTTCCGAAGGTAGCCATGGTTGTTCGATTCTAAGCGAGCGCGGATGCCTCCCCGCTGCGCGGGCGGAACTACCCCTCGAAGCGCACGTCGACGATCTCGCGGCCGGTGTCGATCACCGCGACGAGGCGCTCGTCGGTCTCCTCGGGCGCGAGGGCGTACTCGAACTCGGCGAACGGCTCGCCCTCGCCGTCGGCCTCGGGGCGCAGGTCGACGCGCACGAGGCTCATGGAGCGCAGCGCGTCGAGCTGGCGGTCCCCCGAGTCCCGGCCGATCGCGTCCTCGACCTCCTCCGCCTGCTCGAGGTCGGGGTCGAGCAGCACGTCGAGGAAGCGCACGACGGGCGTGCCGCCCGAGTCGAGCTGGCTGACGAACGCCGACCGCAGCTCGTCGTCGACGAGCTCGAGCTCGCCCACGAGGGCGGCCGCGGCATCCAGTGCGGTCGTGGCGACGGCCTCGTCCTCGGCGTCGAGCACGACCTCCACGCGCTGGTCGCCGTACTCGATCATCTCCGACCAGTAGTCGCCGACGATGCCGAAGTAGTCGTGCTCGGTCGCCATGGTGCCTCCCCGCCTAGCCGACGAGCTTCTGCGCGAACACGTGCGGCGTGAAGCCCGTGAGGTCGCCGATGCCCTCGCCCTGGCCGATGAGCTTGATCGGCAGGCCGGTCTTCTCCTGCACGGCCAGCACGAACCCGCCCTTCGCGCTGCCGTCGAGCTTCGTGAGCACGAGCCCGGTCACGCCGCCGTGCTCGATGAACGCGTCGGCCTGCGCGAGGCCGTTCTGCCCGGTCGTGGCGTCGAGCACGAGCAGCACCTCGCTGATGGGCGCCTGCTTCTCGACGACGCGCCGGATCTTCGACAGCTCGTCCATGAGCCCGCCCTTGGTGTGCAGGCGCCCTGCGGTGTCGATGATGACGATCTCGATGCCGTCCTGCTTGGCCTTCTCGACGGTCTGGAACGCGACGGATGCCGGGTCCTGGCCTTCACGCTCGGGGCGCACGCCGTCGACGCCGGCGCGGGCCGCCCACGTCGCGCGCTGGTCGACCGCGGCAGCGCGGAACGTGTCGGCCGCGCCGACGACCACGCT
>CBFGWW010000305.1:0-2911 GCA_965652625.1 uncultured Agromyces sp. | reverse complement strand
ATCGTCGTCGCCGACGAGCCATCGACGGCAAGCGCGGACGTCGCGACCCGCTTCCAGGCCGCACTCGATGCGGCGCGCTACGGCGCCGGGGCGTACGGCGTGACCTTCGCGGCCGTGCGTGACGGACGGTTGGTCTGGTCGGGGAGCAGCGGCGTCGCACGCGACGGTCTGACGCTCCTTCGACCGAACAGCACGATGGTCATCGGCAGCATCACGAAGACGTTCGTCGCGGCCGCGATCCTCCAGCTCGTCGAGGAGGGCCGGCTCGGACTCGGCGATTCGGTGCGGACGCACCTGCCGGAGATCCGCCAGGTGAGCCGGGCGATCACGATCCGCCAGCTCCTCGACCACACGAGCGGCCTGGCCGACGTCTTCAACGACTCGACCCGGCGCGGGCTCGAGGAGCACCCGGAGCGGCCCTGGAGCGCCACACGGCTGTTCGCCTCGCTCCACGCCCCGTGGTACCAGCCCGGCGAGGGATGGGCCTACGCGAACACGAACTACTACCTGCTGGGGATGGTCATCGAGCGCATCACGGGCTCGACATTGGAGGACGAGGTCGGTCGCCGATTCCTCGACCGGTACGACCTGTCGGCGACCCACATGCTCGGCGCGGATGACCCGGCGAGCCCGCTCTCTCCCGCGTGGGCGACGATCTTCTGGTCGTCCGGCGCGATGGTCTCGTCGGCGGGCGACCTGGCCCGCTGGGGCGACGCGCTGTACGACGACGCCGGGGCGTCGGCCACCGTTCTCGGTGCCGACATCGGCCGGTCGATGCTCCGGTTCAACCGCGACGACTACGGACTCGGGGTGAAGCGCTTCGAGGAGCTCGAGCCGCACCGGGCCTACGGGCACACCGGGCTGCTGAACACGTACACGGCGATGCTCGTGCACCTTCCCGCCGACGACGTCACGGTCGCGATCCTCGTGAACCGCACGAACGTCGACCTGGTCGGGATGCTGCGGGCTCGGCCCGCGTTCGGCGGCCCGTCGCTGCTGAGGCTGGCGCTCGACTCCTAGGCGGACGCCCCACCGAACAGGATGTCGCGGATGACCGGCATCGGCGGCGTGCCGTGGCCGATCACCGACTCGAGGAACGGACGCCACTCGAACGCGTCGCCTTCCCGCCGGCGGGCCTCCTTCTCCAGCTCGGTCATCTCGACGCTGCCGAGGAAGTAGGAGCACAGCTGGGTGCTCGACAGCCGGGCGCGGCTCCACTTCTCGCGGGCCTCGGACTCCTCCTGGAAGCCGCCCTCGACCATCAGGGCCATCGCCTCCTCCTCGGTCATCGTGCCGGTGTGGATGCGGATGTCCATGAGCGTGTTCGTGGTCGCGCGCAGGAAGTACTTCCAGTGGGCGAGCATCTGGGCCGGATCGTCGGCGCGATACCCGACGTCCATCATCACCTGCGTCACGTACACCGCCCAGCCCTCCGCGAAGACGCCCGATCCGAACACCGATCGCGCCAGCGACGCGCATCGGTTCGACCAGGCCAGCTGGAGGTAGTGGCCGGGCGTGGCCTCATGGATCGTCAGCACGCGCAGGGCACGGCTGTTGTGCTCGCGCAGCATCGAGGTGACCTGGTCATCGGTCCAGTCGTCGGGCGGCGGCGTGATCGCGAAGAAGCTGTCGAGGCCCTTGTCCAGCGGCCCGGGCGGGATGAGCATCGCACCGCCGAAGGCGCGCAGGAACGGCGGCGTCCAGATGATCTGGAGGGGCTCGTCCGGGAGGCCGATGAGGTCCTGCTGGCGACAGAACTCCAGGATGCGCTCGTGCTCCTCGCGGCAGAAGTCGAGCAGCTCGTCGGCCTTCGGGTGCTCCTGACCGATGGCGTCGAGGACGCGGCGCGTGACCTCGTTCGGGTCGTCGGGCATCGGCTCGTCGCCGACCTTCTCCGCCCACAGCTCGCGAGCCAGCCGCGCCATCTCGGCGCGCACCGTCTCGTAGGCGGCGGCGGCGCGGGCCTCGAGCTCGGCCGGCGTGATCGTCGCCTTCAACGCGTGGGCGAACTTGCGCTCGTACAGCTCAGTCCCGAGACGGAAGTCGCCGTGCGCCGACGGCAGCAGGTCGTCGCTGAGCCACGTGACGAACGCGTCCGCGGCCTCGGCTCCGCGTTCGGCGGCGGCCTCGACGCGGGCGCGCAGGTTGGCGTCGTCGAGGTCGGCGGCCATCGTCGCTGCGGTGCGGCAGAGGTCGGCGACGCCGGGCATGGTGACGATCGCCTTCTCGACGTGGAACGCGCTCACTGCACGTCCCCGGCCGGAGGTCAGGTTCGCACGGGCGGCGTCGAGGGTGGCCGGGATGCCCTCCATCCGTCCCGCGGCGCTGGCGAGGCGATCGGGCAGCGGCGCGAACTCGCGGCTCAGGAGCCCGAAGAGGCCGCCACCCAGGATGTACGAGTAGCTGATCGGCGACCACGACAGCTCGTCGAGCTCCTCCTCGTCGAAGCGGAGCTCGTCGATCACGCCGAGCAGGACCCGACGGTCGACCTCCTCCTCGTCGCTCAGGTCGACCGCGGACTCGAGGCTGAGGCGCGCATCGGCCAGCCACGACAGGCGCGCCCGCGAGCCCGCGTCGGTGAGGTCTCCCCACTGGTCGTCGTGCTCGTGGTTGCCGGCCTCGGTGGCGTGCACCGGGTAGTGGCGGAAGAAGTCGGCGAAGAAGGCGTCCTGCGCCTCGGCGAAGCTCATGGGCGCCATGGTGCCAAAAATGGAGCGACGTCGGCCCGACCCGCGGGCCGCTCGCGCTCGGTGCGCAGTGCGGTATGGGCGGGCCAGGCGAGCCGCCCACACGGCGATCTAGATTCGGGGCGGGCGAAGAGACGGGGGGGGGGGGGGGGGCGCCCGGGCCGCCCGGCGGCGGGCGGAGGGGCGGGGGGGACCCCCCGGGGCGGGGGCGGGGGCGGCCGGCC
>CBFGWW010000304.1:0-2923 GCA_965652625.1 uncultured Agromyces sp. | reverse complement strand
CTCAGCCGCGCTGCGCTCGCTCGGCGCCTCGCCGCGACGGCTCAGCCGCGCTGCGCTCGCTCGGCGCCTCGCCGAGACGGCTCAGCCGCGCTGCGTGAGCACGATCGGGTCGCCGTCGGTGACCGCGATGGTGTGCTCGGAGTGGGCGCCGCGCGAGCCGTCGGCGCTGCGCAGGGTCCACCCGTCGGGGTCGGTGAAGATGCGGTCGGTGGTCTCGAGGAACCACGGCTCGATCGCGACGACGAGTCCCGGCTTCAACGGCAGTCCGCGTCCGGGGCGTCCGTTGTTCGGCACGTGCGGGTCGCCGTGCATGGTGCGGCCGACGCCGTGGCCGCCGAAGTCGGTGTTGATCGAGTAGCCCTCGGCCTTCGCGACATCCGCGATCGCCCGCGAGATGTCGCCGATGCGGTTGCCGGGGCGCGCCGCGGCGATGCCCGCGTCGAGCGCCCGACGGGTCGTGTCGATGAGGCGCAGGTCCTCGTCGCGCGGCGTCCCGACCACGATCGAGAGCGCCGAGTCGGAGACCCAGCCGTCCACGGCGGCCGCGAAGTCGAGGCTGAGCAGGTCGCCGTCGCGCAGCTTGTAGTCGTGGGGGAGTCCGTGCAGCACCGCGTCGTTCACCGACGTGCAGAGCACCTTGCCGAACGGGCTCGCACCGAACGAGGGGTGGTAGTCGATGTAGCAGCTCTCGGCGCCGGCCTTCCGGATCAGCTCGTGCGCGAGCGCGTCGAGCTCCAGCAGGTTCACGCCGACGGCCGCGGCCTGCGCCGTCGCCTCCAGCACGCTCGCCACGAAGCGGCCGGCCGGACGCATCTGCTCGATCTCGGCCGGGGTCCTCAGTTCGATCACGCTCATCCCTTTCCGCCCTCCATTCTGTCGGGTCCGCCCTGAGTGAACACCCGGCCGACGCGCAGGCAGCGGCGATACGCTTCTCGCATGCTCATCCGGCGGGCGTTCCTCAGGTGGCTGGTCGCAGCCGTCGTCGTGCTGCCCGTCTGGCTCGGCGTCGGCTGGGCGATCTTCGGCGGTGGCGGCTGGGGCACGTTGGGCCTCATCATCACGGTGCCCGTCGCGTTCCTCTCGCTCGGCATCATCGCGCTGCTCGTGTGGGCGCGCCCCACGGTGCGCGCCGAGCGCGCCGTGTCGTGGGTCGACGTCGCCGTCGTCGGGGCCTGGCACCTCTCGATCGTCGGCGTCGGCTTCTACGGCGAGACCGCCGCGATCCTCAGCGTGCTTGCGATCCTCCTGGCCATCGGCGCGTTCTGGAGCAGCATCTGGCAGCTGGTCTCGGATGGGGCGCGGCGAGTGCAGGCGAGCATGGCCGAGTTCGAGCGGCTCGCCGCGCAGCAGTCCGGTGCGTCCGGCACGGATGCCGCGGGCGGGCCGTCGGTGCGACGTCCGCCGTACGACGACGGCGGCGACGACGTCATCATCATCCACGAGGTCCGGGACTGACCGCAGGCGGCGGGCGGCGGCATCCGTCGGCTCGCTTTGGCGCACGGCGCCGGGACATGGCACAATAGAGGATTGTGCCGCCGCAGGGCTCTGCCTCCGGGGAGTACGCACAGCGCGAGTGATCGCGCGGGCGGCACCAGACACTTCCCATCCATGATCCGCGTTCGACCGGTGGCGGGCGCAGAGAGCGAACCATCATGCACATCCTCGACCACGTCGACGCCGCGAGCCTGAAGTCGGACATCCCCGACTTCCGCCCCGGCGACACCGTCAAGGTGCACGTCAACATCGTCGAAGGCAGCCGTTCGCGCATCCAGGTCTTCCAGGGCGTCGTCATCGGCCGTTCGGGCGAGGGCGTGCGCGAGACCTTCACGGTCCGCAAGGTCAGCTTCCAGGTCGGCGTCGAGCGCAAGTTCCCGGTGCACTCGCCGATCATCGACCACATCGAGATCGTCACCCGCGGTGACGTCCGCCGCGCGAAGCTCTACTACCTGCGCAAGCTCCGCGGCAAGAAGGCGAAGATCAAGGAGAAGCGCGACAGCTGATCCGTCGCATCCGTCCGCGCGTCGCGGGCGACCGCGTCATTTCCCCGAGCTCCCCACCCCTAGACTGGGTGGGGAGCTCGGGCGGTTAAATGACAGAAGAAATCAGCACCACGCGGATCGACCGCGCGGGCTCGACATCGGCACGCAGGAAGAAGAGCACGCTGCTCTTCCTGAGAGACCTGCTCGTCATCTTCCTGGTGGCGGTGCTCGTCTCGTTCCTCATCAAGACCTTCCTCATCAGGTCGTTCTTCATCCCATCGCAGTCGATGGAGGAGACCCTGGTCATGGACGACCGCATCATCGTGAACCAGCTGGTGCCCGAGGTGACGCCCATCGAGCACGGCGACGTGGTCGTGTTCAAGGACCCGGGGGGCTGGTTGCCGGCGCGCGTCGAACCCGAGCAGCCGCCGCTCATCGCCGCGGTCGACTGGTTCCTCGCGTTCGTGGGCCTGTCGGCGCCCGATTCGAACGACCACCTCGTGAAGCGGGTCATCGGCCTGCCCGGCGACCACGTCACCTGCTGCAACGCGCTCGGGCAGATGAGCGTCAACGGCGTGCCCCTCGACGAGCCCTACGTGGCCCTGCCGCCGGGCGAGACCAAGGTCTCGCGCGACGACTTCGACGTCACGGTGCCCGACGACTCCCTCTGGGTCATGGGCGACAACCGCTACAACTCCAAGGACTCGCGCTACAACACCGAGACGCCGCTCGAGGGTTTCGTGCCGATCGACAACGTCGTGGGCCGCGCGTTCGTGGTGAGCTGGCCGATCGACCACTGGGCGTGGCTCGGCAACTACCCCGAGGTGTTCGCGGGCGTCGACGAGGGGGCCGGCTGAGATGAGCCCGTCGGCGATCCCGAACCTCAAGGTCGAGCGCGAGCTCTTCGACACGGGCGCCGGCTTGGTGCTCGCGTGCGACGAGGT
>CBFGWW010000303.1:0-3009 GCA_965652625.1 uncultured Agromyces sp. | reverse complement strand
CACCACGCGCCCGGCACGAACATCGAGTTCATCGTCATGCAGCTGCTGCGCCTCGGAAAGCTCGGCTCGTTCGACTTCAACTCGCGGTTCTACGCCGACGACGACCTCATCGTGGGCGCGGCCGACCCGTTCCAGCTGTTCCGCATCATCTTCGAGGTGATCCGCGGCGGCGGCTTCAACCACCCCGACGTCGCGTTCATGCTCGACCAGTGCCACAACGTCGAGGACAAGATCCCCGGCCAGATCCGCTCGGTGCTCAACGTGCAGGAGATGACCGCGCGGGCGCTGCTCGTCGACACCGAGGCGCTGCGCGCCGCGCAGGTGTCGGGCGACGTGCTCGAGGCGAACCGCATCTTCATGGACGCGTTCTACACCGACGTTCGTCCGGCCCTCGCCGAGTGGCGCGAGTCTCGCGGCCTGCCCGCCGACCCGATGGCCGCGTTCGCGGCATCCGGCTACCTGCAGCAGATCGCGGCCGACCGCGTCGGCGGCGTGCAGGCCGGGTGGGGAGCCTGACCGTACTGCACGTCGAAACGTCGCCGATGCAGGGTCGCACTCTGCATCCGCGACGGATCGATGGCACGAGACCGACGAGCGTGACGAGAGGAGCGAGCGGATGACGCAGCAGACGCCGTACGGTGCCGCCGACGGCCTCGTGCGGGTGTACCCGGCGGATGCCGCGACGCCCCGTCCGACGCCGGGGCTCGTCTGGGCGCACGGCGGCGGCTTCGTCGCGGGCGACCTCGACATGCCCGAGGCGGACTGGGTCGCGCGCACCCTCGCCGCCCGCGGGATCACGGTCGTCTCGACCGACTACCGCCTGGTCGGCGACGGCTCGGGGCGCTACCCGGCCGGCTCCGACGACGTGCTCGGGGCCTGGTCGTGGACGCTCGACCACGCCGACGAGCTCGGCCTCGACCCGTCGCGCATCGTGATCGGCGGCGCGAGCGCGGGCGCCAACCTCGTGACGGGGGCGGTGCTGCGGATGCTGCACGACCGGGGGTCGAGTAGCGGCGCCGCAGGCGACGCGTATCGAGACCAGGCACGTCTCGATACGGCTGCTTCGCGGCCTCCTCGACGACCGATCCCGGCCGGCGTCGTCCTCGCCTACCCCACCCTGCACGCGGTTCAGGCCGCCCCCGACCCGACACTGCGCGCGCTCCTCGACGCGAACCCCGAGGCCGACCGGTTCTTCCCCGCCGCCGTGCGGGCCATGTACGAGGCCTACCTCGGCGGGCCCGTCGACGACGCGCCGCTGCCCGCGGTGCCCGGCACCGCCGCGGCATCCGACCTCGCCGGCTTCCCGCCGGTGCTCATGATCAACGACGAGGCCGACGAGCTCCGCGTCTCGGGCGAGGCATTCGCCGCGACGCTCGCGCAGGCGGGCGTCCCGGTCGACCTCGTCGTTGAGCCCGGCACGCAGCACGGCCACCTGAACCGACCCGACGAGCCCGCGGCATCCGCGTCGATCGAGCGCGTCGTGCGCTGGATCGCATGGCTCGCGACCCACCACCGGACCACCCTCCGACTCACCGAAGGAATCACCCCATGACGAACCAGGCAGCTGCCGACCTCATCGCGCGGTCGAACCGCCTCGGCGCCGACCCGAAGAACACGAACTACGCCGGCGGCAACACGTCGGCGAAGGGCACCGAGACCGATCCGGTCACGGGGGAGCCCGTCGAGCTGCTCTGGGTCAAGGGCTCGGGCGGCGACCTCGGCACGCTGCAGGAGTCGGGCCTCGCGGTGCTCCGCCTCGACCGTCTCCGTGCGATGGTCGACACCTACCCGGGCGTCGAGCGCGAGGACGAGATGGTCGCCGCGTTCGACTACACGCTGCACGGCAAGGGCGGCGCGGCGCCGTCGATCGACACCGCCATGCACGGCCTCGTCGACGCGGCGCACGTCGACCACCTGCACCCCGACTCGGGCATCGCGATCGCGACCTCGGCGGACGGCGAAGAGCTCACGAGTACGATCTTCGGTGACAGGGTGGTGTGGGTGCCGTGGCGTCGCCCCGGTTTCCAGCTGGGCCTCGACATCGCCGAGATCAAGGCGGCGAATCCGCAGGCCATCGGCTGCATCCTCGGCGGCCACGGAATCACCGCGTGGGGCGACACCTCGGAGGAGACCGAGCGCAACTCGCTCTGGATCATCGACACCGCCGCCGCGTACGTCGCCGAGCACGGCAAGGCCGACCCGTTCGGCGCCGTCGTGCCCGGCTACGAGCGGCTGCCCGAGGGGGAGCGCCGCGCGAAGGCCGCCGCCCTCGCACCGACGATCCGCGGGCTCGCGTCGTACGACCGCCCGCAGGTCGGCCACTTCACCGACGCCGACGTGGTGCTCGAGTTCCTCAGCCACGAGAAGCTCGCCCCGCTCGCCGCGCTCGGCACGAGCTGCCCCGACCACTTCCTGCGCACGAAGGTCAAGCCGCTCGTGCTCGACCTCCCGGCGGACGCGTCCATCGAGGACTCCATCGCGCGCCTGAAGGAGCTGCACGAGCAGTACCGCGCCGACTACCAGGCGTACTACGACGCGTACGCGACGCCCGAGTCCCCCGCGATCCGCGGCGCCGACCCGGCGATCGTGCTCGTGCCGGGCGTGGGCATGTTCTCATTCGGCGCCAACAAGCAGACCGCGCGGGTCGCGGGCGAGTTCTACGTCAACGCGATCAACGTGATGCGCGGCGCCGAGTCGCTCTCGACCTACGCACCGATCTCCGACGAGGAGAAGTTCCGCATCGAGTACTGGGCGCTCGAGGAGGCCAAGCTCCAGCGCATGCCGAAGCCCAAGACGCACGCGACCCGGATCGCGCTCGTGACCGGCGCGGCATCCGGCATCGGCAAGGCCATCGCGACCCGCCTCGCCGCCGAGGGCGCGTGCGTCGTCATCGCCGACCTCGACCTCGAGAAGGCGCAGGCCGCCGCGGCCGAGCTCGGTGACAGCGACGTCGCGATCGGCGTGCAGGCGAACGTGACGGATGCCGCCGCGATCCAGCGCGCGATCGAC
>CBFGWW010000302.1:0-3025 GCA_965652625.1 uncultured Agromyces sp. | reverse complement strand
CTCGGGCACGGCGCCCGAGCCGTCGGCGGCGGCGCGGCCCGCACCGACGACATCCGCGCAGCCTGCGCCCGCCGCATCCGCGCAACCCGCGCCCGCCGCATCCGCGCAACCCGCGCCCGCGGCATCCGCCCGCGCGGCCGCCGCCGCGTTCGAGACGGGCTTCACCGACGAGCCGCTCACGCCCATGCGCCGGGCCATCGCCCGCCGGCTCACCGAGAGCGTCACGACCGTGCCGCACTTCGAGGTGCGCGCCGACTGCCGCGTCGACACCCTGCTGCGCCTGCGGGCCGACCTGCTCGAGCAGACCGGGGAGCGCATCTCGCTCAACGACTTCGTCGTGAAGGCCGTGGCGCTGGCGCTGCGGGAGGTGCCCGAGGCGAACGCGATCTTCCTGGGCGACGCCATCCGGCGCTTCGACGGCGTCGACGTCGCGATCGCCGTCGCCCTCGACGACGGCCTCATCGCGCCCGTCGTGCGCGGCGTCGAGCGGATGCCGCTCGCCGACCTCGCGCGCGCGACACGCGACCTCGCGGACCGTGCCCGCTCGGGCCACCTGCGTCCGGCCGAGCTCTCGGGCGGCGCCTTCTCGGTGTCGAACCTCGGCATGTACGGCGCCACGGAGTTCACGGCGATCATCGACCCGCCGCGCTCGGGCATCCTGGCGGTCGGCGCCGCGACGTCGCGACCCGTGGTCGACGACGGAGCGCTCGTCGCGGCGACCGTGATGACCGTGACCCTCTCGGCCGATCACCGCGTGCTCGACGGCGCCGTCGGTGCGCGCTGGCTCGCCGCCTTCACCGCGCTGGTGGAGCACCCGCTGCGGCTGCTCGTCTGTGGGCGCAGCGACGACCGGGCCCCCGCCGAGCGCCGGCGCCGCGCCGCGCTCAGACCTTCAGCCGCCAATCCTCCTCGTCGTCGGGATCGACCACGGCGATGGCCGACGTGTCGGGCGCGACGACGTCGATCGCGGTCGTCGAGCCGGTGGGCGGCCCGATCACGGTCGCCTCGTCGCGTCGGTGGCGCAGCACGGTGTTCACGTACGACGACACCGCCTCGGCCAGCGGGATGTCGTGCCCGGCCTGCTGCGCCATGAACCAGCGGTGCTCGAGCAGCTGGTGGAACACCTCGGCGGGCTCGAGCTTGCCGCGCAGGTCGGTCGGGATCGCCCGCACGACCGGCTCGAACACGCGCATGAGCCACTCGTGGGCGACCATCTCCTCGTCGAGGTCGCCCTTGCCGTAGGCGGCGCGATAGGAATCGAGGTCGTTGAGCAGGCGCCGGGCCTGGTTCTCGCCCGCGTCGAGACCGGTGAGCCGCAGCAGGCGCCGCTGGTGGTGTCCGGCGTCGACGACCTTCGGCTGGATGCGCACGGTCGTGCCCGTGTCGTCGGTGCGGATCGCGAGCTCCTCGATGTCGAACCCGAGGTCGTTGAGCCGATTGACGCGCTCGTTGATGCGCCACCGCTCCGCCGTCGAGAACGACTCCGAGCCGGTGAGCTCCTTCCAGAGGCTGCGGTACGCCTCGACGATGCCGTTCGAGATGCGCACCGGGTCGAGCTCGTCGGCCACGCGGCCGCCCGCCTCGAGGTCGAGCAGCTCGCCGGCGATGTTCACCCGTGCGATCTCGAGGTCGTTCTCACGCTGGCCGTTCGAGAGGCCGCCCTCGTAGAGCTTGCCGGTCTCCGCGTCGACGAGGTATGCGGCGAACGCGCCGGCGTCGCGTCGGAAGAGCGTGTTCGAGAGCGAGACGTCGCCCCAGAAGAACCCGACGATGTGCAGCCGCACGAGGAGCACGGCGAGGGCGTCGACGAGTCGCGTCGCGGTGTCGGGGCGCAGCGTCTGCGAGAAGAGCGCGCGATAGGGGAGGGAGAAGCGCAGGTGCCGGGTGACGAGCACGGGCTTCAGCTCCTCGCCCTCGGCGTCGGAGCGGTTCGTGATGACCGCGACCGGATCGACGCACGGGATCTCGAGCCGCTGCAGCATCCGCAGCATCTCGTACTCGCCCTTGGCCATCTCCGCCGTGGTCTCCTTGATCGCCACCACGTGCCCCGCCAGGTGGGCGAAGCGCACGAGGTGCCGGGAGATGCCCTTGGGCAGCGCCGCGATCGTCTCGTTCGGCCACGACTCCAGGGGAAGGTCCCACGGGAGGTCGAGGAGGGCGGGGTCGGCCATGGCCGACGTGATCGAAAGTGAACCGCTCATCGTTCGTTCAGCGTAGCCGCGCGGCACGGATGCCGCAGGCGCACGCATGCCGCAGGTCCGCGTCGGCGCCGAGACGGCGATGCCGGCCGGGGCGAACCCCGGCCGGCATCATCGGATGTCGCGTGGACGTCAGGCGACGACCGGCTTCTTGCTGAGGCGCTCACCGCTGTCCGCGTCGAACACGTGCACGTGGTTCGGCGTCGCGGTGAGGTAGACGCGCTCGCCCGCGTTCGGGTGGTTGCGGCCGTCGACGCGCGCGACGATGTCGGTGCGCTTGCCCTCGACGGTCGAGTGGCCGTAGAGGTAGCCGTCGGCGCCGAGCTCCTCGACGAGGTCGACGTCGACCGCGAGCCCCTCGCCCTCGTGGGGCGAGACGGTGATGTCCTCGGGGCGCACGCCGATCGTCGCGACCTTGCCGCTCGAGGCGGCGAGCGTCTCACGGTCGACCGGAACCGTCGCCGTGCCGAACTTGATGCCGTCGTCGACGAGGTCGGCGTGGAACAGGTTCATGGCCGGCGAGCCGATGAACCCCGCGACGAACACGTTCTGCGGCATCTCGTACAGGTCGCGCGGCGTGCCGACCTGCTGCAGGATGCCGTCCTTGAGCACCGCGATGCGGTCGCCCATGGTGAGGGCCTCGGTCTGGTCGTGCGTGACGTAGACCGTGGTGACGCCGAGGCGGCGCTGGAGCGAGGCGATCTGGGTGCGGGTCTGGACGCGGAGCTTGGCGTCGAGGTTCGACAGCGGCTCGTCCATGAGGAACACCTGGGGCTGGCGCACGATCGCGCGGCCCATGGCGACGCGCTGGCGCTGGCCGCCCGAGA
>CBFGWW010000301.1:0-3033 GCA_965652625.1 uncultured Agromyces sp. | reverse complement strand
TCGACACGCACGTGCACGTGAACGAGCCAGGGCGCACCGAGTGGGAGGGGTTCGCGTCGGCGACGCGTGCAGCCGCGGCGGGCGGAGTCACCACGATCGTCGACATGCCGCTCAACAGCATCCCGCCGACGACCTCGGTCGATGCGCTGGCCGTGAAGCGCGCCGCCGCCGAGGGGCGCGTGTTCGTCGACGTCGGGTTCTGGGGCGGGCTCGTGCCGGGCAACGAAGGCGACCTGCTGCCGCTCGTCGGCGAGGGCGTGTTCGGCTTCAAGTGCTTCCTCGTCGACTCGGGGGTCGCGGAGTTCCCGCCCGTGTCGGCCGACGAGATGGAGCGCGCGATGGCCGTGCTCGCCGGGGCCGGCTCGCTGCTCATCGTGCACGCCGAGGACGCCGCGATCATCGACGAGGCGCCGCACGAGCACGGTGCCGACTACGCCGACTTCCTCGCGTCGCGGCCCCGCGCCGCCGAGCACGCCGCGGTCGCCGCCGTCATCGAGGCGGCCCGCCGCACGGGCGCCGACGCGCACATCCTGCACCTCAGCTCGGCCGACGCGCTCGGGCCGATCGCGTGGGCGAAGCACGACGGCGTGCGCATCACCGCCGAGACATGCCCGCACTACCTCGTGCTCGCCGCCGAGGACGTCGCACCCGGAGCCACGACGTTCAAGTGCTGCCCGCCGATCCGCGAGGGTTCCAACCGCGACGCGCTCTGGCGCGGGCTCGCGGAGGGCGTGATCGACCTCGTCGTGTCCGATCACTCGCCGGCGCCCGCGGCATTGAAGCTCGCCGGGAACGGCGACTTCGCCGAGGCGTGGGGCGGCATCGCGTCGTTGCAGCTCGGCCTGCCGATCGTCTGGACCGAGGCGCGGCGCCGCGGCATCCGTCTCGAGCAGGTCGTGGAGTGGATGTCCACGGCGCCCGCGCGCCGGGTGGGGCTCTCGTCGAAGGGCGCGATCGAGGTCGGCCGCGCCGCCGACCTCGCGGTGGTCGCGCCCGACGCGGCGTTCACGGTGGATGCCGCGGCGCTGGAGCACCGGCATCCGATCTCGCCCTACGACGGACGCGAGCTCGTCGGCGTCGTGCGGGCCACGTACCTCGCGGGCGAGCCCGTGGATCGCGAGGTGCCGCGCGGACGCCTGCTGCAGCGGGCGGATCGGAGGGTGGCGGCGATGTCGCTCGACACGTTCAACGAGGTCGAACGCGATGCGGCGATCGCCATGCTGCGACCCTGCCTCGACATCGACCGCTGGTGCGAGCAGGTCGCCGACGCGCGGCCCTACGGCTCGGTCGAGGAGCTCGTCGCGTGGGCCGAGACGGCCGCCTCGCCGTTCACGCCGGCCGAGGTCGAGGGCGCGCTCGCGCACCATCCGCGCATCGGCGAGCGCCCGACGGGATCGAGCGCCGAGGCCGCCATGTCGCGTTCGGAGCAGTCGGGCGTCGACCCGGCCGACGCCGAGGTGGCCGCCGCGCTCGCCGCCGGCAACCGCGCCTACGAGGAGCGGTTCGGGCGCGTGTTCCTCATCCGCGCGGCGGGGCGGTCGTCGCGCGAGATCCTCGACGCCCTCACCGAGCGGCTCGGGCACACGCCCGAGGAGGAGGATCCCGTCGTCGCCGACCAACTCCGCCAGATCGCCGTCCTCCGACTGAAGGGACTCGTCGCATGAGCGCCTCGGCACCTGTGTCGCACATCACCACCCACGTCCTCGACGCCACGCGCGGCCGCCCCGCCGAGGGCGTCGCCGTCGAGCTGCTCGCCTTCGACGGCGTTTCGTGGCGGTCGGTCGACACCGCCGCGACCGACGCCGACGGCCGGGTGACCCGGATCGGCCCCGACGAGGTGCCGGCCGGCGACTACCGGCTGCGCTTCGAGACCGGTGCATGGTTCGCCGAGCACGGCGTCGAGACGTTCTACCCCGAGGTCGTGCTCACGGTCACGGTCGCCGACGACGGCCGCCACGTGCACGCGCCGCTCCTGCTGAGCCCGTTCGCCTATTCGACCTATCGAGGGAGCTGACCATGTCCGAGCCCGCCATCGTCCTCGGCGTCAACCAGTACGGCAAGGCCGAGGTGCGCGTCGTCAAGGTCACGCGCGATACCGCCCGCCACGAGATCGACGACCTCGACGTGACGTCGCAGCTCCGCGGCGATTTCGCCGCGGCCCACCTCGAGGGCGACAACTCGCATGTCGTCGCGACCGACACCCAGAAGAACACGATCTTCGCGTTCGCCCGCGACGGGATCGGCTCGCCCGAGGCCTTCCTGCTGCGCCTCGCCGACCACTTCACGGGTTCGTTCGACTGGGTCACCGGCGGACGCTGGGAGGCCGAGCGCTACGCCTGGCAGCGCATCGTCGCGCAGGGCGCCGAGCACGACCACGCGTTCGTCCGGAGCGGGCAGGAGGTGCGCACGGCCGTCGTGGTCGCCGACGGCGACGAGCGGCACGTCATCGCGGGCCTCAAGGACCTCACGGTGCTGAAGACCACCGCCTCGGGCTTCGAGGGCTACCCGAAGGACCGGTACACGACGCTGCCCGAGACGCGCGACCGCATCCTCGCCACCGACGTCGCCGCGCGCTGGCGCTACGACACCGTCGGCGTCGACTACGACGCGCTCTACGCGAGCGTTCGTGCGCTCCTCCTCGAGGCGTTCGCCGAGCGCTACTCGGCCGCACTCCAGGCGACGCTCTTCGACATGGGCCGACGCGTGCTCGAGGAACACCCCGAGATCGCCGAGATCCGCTTCTCGATGCCGAACAACCACCACTTCGTCGTCGACCTCTCGCCCTTCGGACTCGACAACCCCAACGAGGTCTTCTACGCCGCCGACCGCCCCTACGGCCTCATCGAGGCCTCCGTCGAGCGCGAGGGCGTGCCCAGCCCGGCTGCCGCCTGGGCGGGCATCGCGGGCTTCTGCTGACGGATGCCGCGCCCCCCGCGGCATCCGTCAGGCTGACCTCGGCCCGACCCGGACCCCGCCGCCCGCCGCGGGACGACCCTGGCGCCCCACCGTGGAAAATGCAGGAAGAACCGAAGC
>CBFGWW010000300.1:0-3149 GCA_965652625.1 uncultured Agromyces sp. | reverse complement strand
TCGCCCAGCGCAGCCTGAACGTCGCCGAGCTGAGGCGCCGTGCGCCGTGCGCCGTGCGCCGTGCGACGTTTGGCATGATCGTGCGCATGGGTGCAGCGGATGCCGCGAACGAGGTCGTCGTCGTCACGGGTGCGTCGGGACGCATCGGCCGCCGCGTGGTGCCACTGCTGCGACGGCCCGGCCGCGCGCTGCGGCTGGTCGACCTCGACGTGCCCGACGATGCCGCCGCGGCATCCGATGACCGCGCACTCGGGGCCATCGAGTGGCATCGTGCCTCGATCGAGGACGCGGCGGCGATCGGGCGGGTCGTCGACGGAGCCGATGCGGTCGTGCACCTCGCCGCGCTCGCCTCGGAGCGTCCGTGGGCCGACCTGCTCCGCGTGAACGTCGACGGCACGCAGAAGGTGCTCGAGGCCGCCCGCACGGCGGGCGTTCGCCGGGTGTTCCTCGCGAGCAGCGTGCACGCCGTCGGGTTCGCCGAGGTCGCGGATGCCGGGCAGGACGAGCCGCTGCTGCCGCGGCCCGACACGTACTACGGGGTCAGCAAGGCGGCCCTCGAGGCGCTCGGCAGCCTGTACGCCGACCGGTTCGGCATGAGTGTCGTCACCGCACGCATCTGCCACTTCGCGCCCGACCCCGGTCAGGGCGGCACGCTCGGCCTCAGCCTGGCGCAGTGGTTGTCGGTCGACGACGCCGTGCGGCTCATCGAGGCCGCGCTGCGCGTCGACGACGGACGCCACCACCTCGTGTGGGGCGTCTCCGCGAACGCGCCCGCGCGCTTCTCGCTCGAGGTTGGGCGCGCGATCGGGTACGAGCCGCAGGACGACGCCGTGCGCGTCGTGACCGAGCGCGACGGTGCCGCGCCCGTCATCCCCGCGCCGCGGGGACCGATCGGCGGCATGTTCACCGACGACGAGCATCCGGTCGGCGGCACGTGGTGAGCCGGGCGGACGGGAGCGTCCGGCGCCGTGGGCGCCCCGCGCTCCCGGACCTCGCGGCGGGCGTCGATCGCGCGGCGCGCGTCACTCCTCGCGCTGCTCCTCGAGCCGCACGGCGTCGCGGCCCCACCACGTCGTGATGTCGACGCCGTGGTTCTCGGCGTCGGCGAGCGTCCACCACTCGGGGGCGAACGAGTCGTCGGCGATGCGCCCGCCCGCCGCGACGGCCGCGTCGATGCGGGCGTGCACCTGGTCGTGCGGCACGCTCACGTCGATGTGCATGCGCCCGCGGCCCGGCGCGACGCGGTCCTCACGCTGCAGGAAGAACGACGGGTTGCGCCGCAGCGGGTCGACGAGGTGCGTGTCGTTCGGCTGCACGTAGCCGAGCACCGCGGCCCAGAACGGCGTGACGTCGGCCGACGGCGGCGAGGCGATGGCCGCCTGCACGACCTGCAGCGCCGACGGATCGGCGTCGAGCCCGAGGTCGCGTGCCGCCTCCGAGATGCGTCGAGCGAGCTCGAGGTCGCGAGTGCTCAGGTTCCGGATGCCGCGGGTGATGAGCTTCACCGCCACGCCTTCGCGGCGCAGGTCGACGTCGGGGTCGTGTCGCGTCGGCGCGGCGAGCTCCGCGACGGCGGCCACGAACCGGGCCGCCTGCGCATACGACGTCGCCCGGAAGAACGCGTGCGCACCCCAGTAGAGCACCCGCCAGTCGTCGACGCCGTCGGCGTCGTGGAACTGCTGCGGCGTGATCGGCTCGACATCCATGCGCCCATGCTGGCCGGACCAGGGCATCGGGGGCAATGCCGACCGGCGGATGGGCCGGTGGCGACGGCCGGCGGCCGTCGGCGGGGCCGGCCGCGGGCGCAACAGCGTCGGCGCTCGACTAGCTGCGGCGGGCCTGCGCGCCGGAGCCCGGCGCCGCCCGTGGCTCGGCTCGCGCGTCTTCGACGCGTTCGCCCTCGAGTGCCTCCTGCTCCGCGCAGGCCTCTTCGGGACCTTCGGGCGCACTGACCTCCTGCCGTTTCCTCGTGACCAGGTAGGACCCGAGGAGCACGAGCACGAAGCCCACGACGGTCCACACCGTGATGCGCTCGCCGAGGATGAGGACCCCCGCGAGGATCGCCACCGCCGGGTTCACGTAGGTGATGGCGGTCGCCTTGACCGGCCCGATCTCGCCGATCAGCGCGACCATGAGCAGGAACGCGAGGGCGCTGCAGATCACGGCGAGCACGACGATCGACACGACGACCGAGGTCGAGGGCCACGCGGTCGGCCACGCGCCCGTGAAGAGCACGAACGGCACGTAGACGACGGCGGTGGCGGCGAGCGACACGGCGACGACGCCGACGCCGGGGAGGTCGGACATCCAGCGCGCGAGGATCGCCGGGCCGAGCGCGTAGCCGACCACGACGACGGCCACCTCGGCGACCGCGATGAGGTCGGACCCCGCGATGTCGAGCCCGACGAGCGCTGCGACGCCCAGCATGCCGAGCGTGATGCCGAGCCAGTTCAGGCGCGTCAGTCGCTCGGGTCGGCCCATGATGAAGGCGATGGCCACGCCGGCGAGTGGCACCGTGGCGAGCAGCAGGCCCGCGGTCGAGCTGGGGAGCTTCTGCTCGGCCGAGCTCAGGAAGTACCACGGCAGGATGATCTCGACGATGGTGTAGGCGGCCATCGGCTTCCACCGCCGCACGACCTGCCAGACCTCGCGCCGGAAGAACGCGAGCGGCAACAGCAGCAGCGCGGCCAGCGCGGATCGCCCGAGCACGACCATCTCGGGCTCGAGCTCGCTCACCGCCACCTTGATGAAGAGGTAGGGGATGCCCCAGGCGATGCCGAGCGCGGCGAAGAGGAGGAATCCGCGACGAGTCACCATGACAGTCTGGTCGGTGCCGCCGACATCGGCGACCGGCGCATCTGCCGCGTCCGCGCGATATCCGGCCAACCCCCACCGGCCGCGAGGCTGTGAACCCGCACATGTTCGGCGCCTACGCTCTGGAGATGAGCAGTCATCAGCCCGACGATCGACCGCCTGAGTCGGCCCCGCCCGGCACCTACCAGGACCCGTCAGAGCCGTTCGCGGTGGATCGGATCCTGATCGACGAACTCCCACGCACCCTCGGCACCGTCGAGGCGCCCGAGCGGTACGTGGTCGCGGCGCTGGTCACGCGTCGACCGCTCCCGCAGGAGCTCGATCTCCTCCGCGAC
>CBFGWW010000299.1:0-3151 GCA_965652625.1 uncultured Agromyces sp. | reverse complement strand
GCCGCCCGGCGCCGCCCGGACCGCGCCGCGCGCTGCGCCCGGTCCGGGATCCTCGCCCGATCCCGGGTCGGTCCGACACGGGCGACGCCACTACGGTTTCCCGAAGCCCGCCTCGGCGAGCACCGCACGCCCCGCATCGCCGGTCACGAACGCGACGAAGTCCGCCGCCGCGTCGGCATCGTCGGCCTCGGTGAGCGCCGCGATCGGGTACCGGTTCACGACGGATCCCGCGCCGGGCACCTCGATGCCCTCGACCTCGTCACCCGCCGCGATGACGTCGGTGCGGTAGACGAGCGCCGCGTCGACCTCGCCGAGCGACACCTTGGTGAGCACGGCCTTCACGTCGGACTCGAGCGTGTCGGGCGCCGCCACCACGCCCTCCTGCTCGAGCAGCTTCGCGGATGCCGCGCCGCATGGCACCGACGCATCGCACAGGGCGATCCGGAGGTCGGCGTCGGCGAGCTCGTCGAGGCCGGTGACGCCCGCGGGATTGCCGGCGGGCACGACGAGCTCGAGCGTGTTCGTGGCGAAGACCACCGGATCCGCCGCGAGCCCGGCGTCGACGACGGCCTGCATGGGCGGTTCGGCTGCCGACGCGAACACGTCGACCGGCGCACCCTCGACGACCTGCTGCGCGAGGGCGGCGCTGCCGCCGAAGCTCAGGATGACGTCAACCGACGGATGCTCCGCCTCGAACGTCGCCGCGAGCTCGTCGAACGCCTCGGTGAGCGATGCGGCGGCGAACACCGTGAGGGTGGACTCGGCGTCGGTGGCCGCATCCGACGATGCGGTCGAGGAGGTTGCCCCGCCCGCGCCCGTGGACGCGCACCCGGCGAGCACGAGCGCCGCAAGCGTGGTCGCGGCAGAGACTGCGGTTCGACCGGTGAGCCGGGCCGAGGCGTCGCGGCGCGGCATCCGCCCGGGGCGTCGCTCGCCCGTGCGTCGCGCCATCACGCGGCGACCGGTCACGCCTCGCTCCCCGCCGGCAGTTCGATCGTGACGTTCGTCGCCTTCACGCTCGCGGCGGCGAGCATGCCCGGCTCGAGCCCGAGGTCGTCGGCGGCCTCGCGGCTCATGAGCGACACGACCCGGAACGGACCCGCCTGCAGGTCGACCTGCGCCATGACGCCGTCGCGCTGCACGCGCGTGACGAGGCCGACGAAGCGGTTGCGGGCCGAGGCGCGCGCCAAGGGGAACGCCTCGGCCAGCGCCGCGCCCGACCCGGCCTCGGCCATGAGCGCCACGAGATCGGTGCCGTCGACCACCTGCATGCCGTTCGCCCCGCGCCGGAGCGTGAGACGCCCGTGCTCCCCCCATCGGCGCACGGTGTCGTCGCTCACTCCGAGCAGGGCGGCGGCCTCGCTGATGCGGTACTCGGGCATCATCCTAACCTCAGATGCGTGGTCACAGCCTGATCATATCCGTGTCTGCGGATCGGCGCGACGGTGCCGGACGGGCCGCGGTGCCTGCGAGAACCGCGGTGCCCGCGAGAACCGCGCTGCCTGCGAGAATCGGAGCATGCCCGCGATCGATCCCGACTCGCCCCGCTACGCCCGCCAGCGCGTGCTTCCCGGCTGGGGCGCCGACGCGCAACGCCGGCTCGCCGACGCCCGTGTCGTGGTGCTCGGTGCCGGCGGCCTCGGCAGCTTCGTCGTGCCCGCGCTCGTCGCGGCCGGCGTCGGCACGGTCGTCGTGGTCGACGACGACGAGGTCGACGTCACGAACCTGCACCGCCAGCTCCTGCACGCGCCCGGCGACGTCGGCCGGCTCAAGGTCGAATCCGCAGCGGATGCCGCGTACGACCTGTCGCCCGACACCGAACTCGTCCCGGCGGCGATCCGATTCGACGAGACCGTGGCCGACGAACTCCTCGCCGGCGCCGACCTCGTCGTCGAGGGCACCGACGACATCCTGACCCGCTACGCCGCGGATGACGCGGCGGCCCGTGCCGGCATCCCGCTCGTGTGGGGATCGGCCGCGAAGTTCTCGGGCCAGGTCGGCGTCTCGTGGGACGCGCGCGGCGTCTCGTACCGCGACCTGTTCCCCGAGCCGCCCGCCGACGCCGGCCTCAGCTGCGAGATCGACGGCATCCTGCCCACGGTGTGCACCGTGACCGGCGGCATGATGGCCGGCGAGGTGCTGAAGCTCCTCACGGGCGTCGGCGAACCGCTGCTCGGACGCGTCGTCGTGTACGACGGCCTCAGCGGCCGGTCGCGCGAGATCGCGTACCGGCGGGCGACGGATGCCGCGGCGCCGGTCGAGCCGAGGCAGGCGGGTTTCGAGACGCATACGGCTGCGCCGGTCGCTCTGCAACCCGCGGAGCCGGGAAACATCGCACCCGCCGCGCTCGCCGACGAGCTCGCGTCCGACGCGCCGCCGCTGCTCCTCGACGTGCGCGAGCCGTGGGAGGCGCAGATCGCGACGATCGAGGGCGCCACGCTCATCCCGCTGCCCGAGCTCGCCGACCGGGCAGGGGAGCTGGACCGCGCGGCATCCGTCGTCGTGTACTGCCACCTCGGCGTCCGCTCGGAATACGCCGCGCGCCTCCTCGCCGGATCGGGCTTCGCGAACGTGCGCAACCTCGTCGGCGGCATCGACGCCTGGTCGCGCACCGTCGACCCCGCGGTCGCGAGGTACTGAGATGACGAGGTCCTGAGATGGCGAGGTCCTGAGATGACGAGGTACTGAGATGACGAGGTCCTGAGATGGCGAGCAGCTGATGGCCGAACGCATCTCCGTCGACGAGCACGCCGCGTTCGTGCGCTCGCTGCTCGCGGGCCTCGGCGCACGGCCCACCGAGCGGGTCGCGCTCGCCGACGCCCTGGGCCGCATCACCGCCTCGCCCGTCGAGTCGCCGATCGCGCTGCCGCCGTTCCGCAACTCGCAGATGGACGGCTTCGCGGTGCGTGCCGTCGACGTGGCGGATGCCCCGGTGACGCTGCCGATCGCCGGCGAGATCGCCGCCGCGGCCGGCGATCCCGCAGCGCTCGAGCCCGGGACCGCCGTGCGGATCATGACGGGTGCGCAGGTCCCGGGCGGCGCCGACGCGATCGTGCCCGTCGAGGACACCGAGCCCGACGGCGACGGCGGCGTCCGCATCGGGAGCGCCCGGCGCGCCGGGGAGTTCGTGCGCGAAGCCGGCTCCGACCTC
>CBFGWW010000298.1:0-3163 GCA_965652625.1 uncultured Agromyces sp. | reverse complement strand
CATGCGAGTGACGGAGGCCCATCCTGGGGACAGTCCGAACAGCTCCCTCCGCCCCCGCCCCCACCAGCGAACTGCAGCCCCAACAACCTCGCGCTCTGCGCGGGCGACCCCGCCGCGCCGCCGGAGGAGCCTGCAGCCCCCATCGTCGTGACCCTCCGGGACATCGCCTCCTTCCGTCCCACGACGCCCGGTAACGGGATGGAGCCCGGCGGCTGGGCAGTCGTGGGCCTGCCGGCGAACTTCGTGGCGGCGGCATCCGTCGAGGTGGTCTCCGGCACGCTGCTGGGGCAACCGGCCGACGTCCGGTTCACGCCGGTCGGCTACCGCTGGATCCACAGCGACGGCGGGATCGTCGAGTCGGGCACTCCGGGCTCGACGTGGGACGCCCTCGGTCAGCGCGAGTTCAGCCCGACCCCGACCAGCCACGTCTACGCCGCACCCGGCGAGTACACGGTCGAGCTGGAGGTCGCGCTCCGCGCCGAGTACCGGTTCGCGGGTTCGCCCTGGCGTTCCATCGCGGGCACGCTCGCGGTCGCCGGCCCGCAGCAGCGGGTGCTCGTGGGCGAGTTCGACACGGTGCTGACGCGCGGCGACTGCATCGCCGACCCGTCCGGGCCCGGCTGCTGAGCTTCCGGCCGACGACGAGGTCGCGCCTACAGCGGAGAGGTCGTCGGCTCGCCGCTGCGGCCCTGGTTCGCGACGATGGTCGCATCGAGCAGCCGACGCACGCCGGCCATGCCGTCGATCGCGAAGGCCGCACGCTGGCGTTCCGCGCCGGTGCCGGTGCGGCGGAGATGTCGCGCCGAGCTCTGGACGGCGTCGAGGTCGCCCTCCTCCTCGAGTTCGTCCGCGAGCATGAGCACGAAGCGGCCCAGCACGTCGCCGGCCGGAGCCAGCCCGCCGGAGGTCGGGTCGAACACGTCGGCGCGCATGCCGTGGTGCGCCGAGTGCAGCAGCGCCGCGCTGAGCAGCTCGGGCGGCACGTCGGCCGAGTCGTTCGCCGCGGCATCCGTCGCCTCGGGTCTCGTGAGCGCATGGCTCACCACGGCGCGGCAGAGCGCGGCGACGAGCAGGGTCGACTCGACGTCGAGCTGCGCGTCGGCCATGCGGAACTCGATCGTCGGGAGGTGCTCGGAGAGGCGCACGTCCCACGAGATGAGCCCGAGGTCCTTCGTGCCGCCGATGCCGAGGAGCCGGTGGATGCGGCGGTCGTAGTCGGCGGCGTCGAGGAACGACGGCGGGCAGCCCGCGATGGTCCAGCGGCGCAGCAGGATGGTGCGCCAGCTGTCGTAGCCCGTGTCGTGTCCGCGCCACAGCGGCGAGTTCGTGGAGATGGCGGTGAGGAGCGGCATCCACGGCCGGACGGCGTTGAGCGCGACGACGCCCGCCTCGCGGTCGGGCACCCCGACGTGCACGTGCAGGCCGCTCAGCTGATGGTCGGCGATGAGCCCGCCCAGCTCCGCGACGATGCGGTTGTAGCGCTCGACGTCGGTGATCGAGGGGAACGGCGTCGTCTGCGGGGGTGTGCCCACGCTCGCGGCGACGACGCCGAGCTCGTCGGCGCGTTCGGCCACGAACCGCCGAAATCCGAGCAGTGCCGATCGCGCCTCCTCGAGCGAGGTGAACACCGCCGACGCGTGCTCGACCTGCGAGGCGAGGAACTCCTTGTGCGTGACGTCGGCCCACTGCGGCGACGCCATCAGGGCACCGTACACGTCGGCCCCGACATCCGCCGGGCGCAGCGTCATGCGCTCGAGGAACTGGAACTCCTCTTCGATTCCGAACGTCCTCACGACGTGACCCCTCCGCCGACCCCGACCCTGACCTCGAAACTCCCCCGATTCGACCATCGGTGGCTGGAATCCTCCTGTCAACCCCGTGACGGATGAACGGTTCTCAGCTATCCGGTGACCCCCGCGGGAACGGCGGATCGGGAAACGCACCCGATTCAGCACGTGTCGAGAACGCGCCGGCAGCCTCGACATACTGGTGGGAGCGCGGTCCAGCCTCCTGAACGAAACGACGACGACGCACGATCGAAGGAGCGATTCCGATGAAGTACCTCATCCAGATCTACAGCAACCCCGAGTCGCGGGCGATGTGGGACAGCTTCACGCCCGAGCAGCAGGCCGAGGGCTACGCCTACTACCAGGCGATCAGCGAAGAGCTCGTGTCGAGCGGCGAGTACGTGGCCGCCGAGGCCCTCGCCGACGCCTCGCTCGCGAAGCGCGTGACGCAGACCGACGGCAGCGCCGTCGCGAGCGACGGGCCCTTCGCCGAGACGAAGGAGCTGCTCGCCGGGTTCTACCTCGTCGACTGCGAGACCGAGGCGCGCGCCGTCGAGATCGCCGCCCGCTTCCCCGAGGCCGAGTTCGGGCTCATCGAGGTGCGCCCGGTGCTCGACATGGCCGCCCGCGGCGACGTCTGAGGGCGACGAACGCGAGGCCGGCCGAGGCGATGAGCGACGCCGTGAGCGACGCCGTCCGAGCACTGCGAGATGCTGCACCATCCGCGCTCGCAGTGCTCGTGCGGCGCTACGGCGACTTCGAGGCGTGCGAGGACGCCATGCAGGAGGCGCTCATCGCGGCATCCGCCCAGTGGCCCCGCGACGGGGTGCCCGACAGCCCGCGCGCGTGGCTCGTGCAGGTCGCGTCGCGGCGCTACATCGACCAGGTGCGATCGGATGCCGCACGCCGACGCCGCGAGTCGCTCGCCGCCGACCTCGAGCCGTCGCCCACCCCGGTCCCCGGCGTCGACGACACCCTCGCCCTGTTCCTGCTCTGCTGCCACCCGGCGCTCACCACGCCGTCGCAGGTGGCGCTCACTCTCCGGGCGGTCGGCGGCCTCACCACCGCCGAGATCGCCCGAGCGCTGCTCGTGCCCGAGGCCACCGTCGCGCAGCGCATCTCGCGGGCGAAGGCCCGCATCAAGGCGAGCGGCGAGGGCTTCCGGATGCCGCGCCCCGACGAGCTCGAGGCACGGCTCGGCGCACTCCGCAGCGTGCTCTACCTCGTCTTCACCGAGGGGCACACCGCGAGCTCGGGCGACCGGCTCGCCCGCGTCGACCTCTCGGCGGAGGCGATCCGCCTCACGCGGCAACTCCACGACGCCGACCCGGATGCCTCGGGCGAGACGACGGGGCTCCTGGCGCTCATGCTCCTCA
>CBFGWW010000297.1:0-3171 GCA_965652625.1 uncultured Agromyces sp. | reverse complement strand
GACAGGACTCGAACCTGCAACCTGCGGTTTTGGAGACCGCTGCTCTACCAATTGAGCCACCGCCCTTCGGAGGTTCCGACCTCCGCGGGTGTCGCGCTCCCGCCCGCCCCTCCTGGCCCGAAAGCGGGCAGGGGAAAGCTTGGGTGGGAACCGCAACCTCAGCAAGTTTAGGCGACGGATGCCGCGCCGCCAAACCGCGCCCGCATCGCCGCCCCGCTCGCGGCTCCCGCGGCGTCGCCCGCCGCCGTAGATTGGGAATCGGCCGCGCCGCGCGACGACGCCGGCCGCCGGCCGAGAGGGGAGCCGACTGATGCCGTCCGCACGCGCCGCCCGGCGGTTCGCCGAGCCCCGCTCGAGCGTCGAGGTGATCGGGGAGCACTCCGAGTTCCGGCTCGACCTCGAGCGCATCCGCTTCTCGCCCTACTTCTCGCGCCTGTCGGCGGTGACGCAGGTGATCGCGCAGCCCGGCGCCGGTCCGCTCATCCACAACCGCCTGACGCATTCGATCAAGGTCACCGCGGTCGCACGCTCGATCGCGGTCGGGCTCAACGACCCGTCGTCGCCCGCGCGCGACCTCGTGCTCGAGCACGGCTGCGACGCCGTCGTGGTGCAGGCCGCGGCGAGCGCGCACGACCTGGGGCATCCGCCGTTCGGCCACCTCGGCGAGCGCGTGCTCGACCGGCTGGCGCGCGAGAGCCTCGGCCTCGCCGACGGCTTCGAGGGCAACGCGCAGACCTACCGCATCCTCACCGCACTCGACGTGTGCGAGGCGGCGCCGCAGGGCCTGAACCTCACCGCGGCCGTGCGCACGGCCGTGGCGAAGTACCCGTGGACGCGCTTCGTGGACGTCGGCGCTTCCGACGAACCCCTGCCGCGCGGCCTGCGCCGCGTCTCGGGCGGGGTCGAGGTGGTGAAGTTCTCGGCGTACGACCTCGACGCCGACGACCTCTTCGCCGCACGCCGAGGGATGCCGCCGCTGCAGCAGTCGCTCGAGTGCTCGATCATGGACATCGCCGACGACATCGCCTACTCGATCCACGACGTCGACGACTTCTACCGGGCGGGGCTGCTCAGCCAGGGCGCCGTCGCGCGGGAGTTCCGCGGCTGGATCGCCGGCGCGACCGAACTGCGCGCCCTCGACGACGAGGGGCTCGCCCCCCGCGGTGCACCGCCCGGGTCGGCGCTCGAGGGCCTGCGCCGCAAGCTGCGTCGCAGCGACCCGTGGATCGCCGACGACGACGCGTTCGCCGACGCGGTGGACGTCGTGGCCGACGACCTCGTCGACGGCCTGCTCGCGACGCCGTTCGACGGCTCGATCGCCTCGGAGCGCGCGCTGTCGTCGTTCACGAACCGCTGGATCGGGCACCTGCGGGCTTCCGTGGTCCCCGCGCCGGCCGGCGTCGCGCGGTCGGGCCTCGTGACCCTCGACCGGCGCGCCTGGCACGAGGTCGAGATCCTGAAGTTCGTGCACCGGCACTTCATCCTCGACCGCGCCGACATCGTCATGTACCAGCGCGGACTCAGCCGCGCGCTCACGCGCACGGTGCGCGGGCTCACGGCCTGGGTCACCGACGACTTCGATCGGCACCGCGTGCCCGAGCGGCTCCGCGAGCTCGTCGACCTCGCGACCGAGGGGTACGCGAGGCTGCGCGCGGCGCAGCCGGCGGGAATCCCCGTGCCCGAGGCATCCGAGGTGCACACCCTGGGCGTGGCGCGCGGCGTGGTCGACTACGTCGCCAGCCTGTCCGACGACCAGGCGCTCGCGGTCTCGGAGGCGATCGACGGCCGTCCCGACCGGCTGTGGGACATCGGCCAGAGCCTCTGACGTGGATCTTGTCTCGCGACGGCGGCAGCGCTAGCGTCACGCTCAGCACCACCCCGCGCCGAGCGCCCCCGCCCGGCGCCTCGTCCGAGTTCGAGGGAGTGTTCCGCCATGAGTGACAACACCGTGACCAAGTGGGTCGGCTGGGTCTGGTTCGCCGCGATCGTCATGCTCATCGCCGGTGTCTTCGACGCCCTGCACGGGCTCGCCGCGATCTTCGCCCCGGGGAGCGCCTACTTCGTGCGGACCGAGGGGGCGCTGCTGCTTTTCGACGTGCAGGGCTGGGGCTGGTGGCACCTCATCATCGGCATCGCGCTCATCATCGGCGCGGCCGGGCTCTTCCGCGGCGCGACCTGGGCGCGGGTGGTCGCGGTGATCCTCGTCGGCATCAGCGCCGTCAGCCAGCTGTTCCTGCTGCCGACGCAGCCGTGGCTGTCGATCATCGTGCTGGCACTCGACGTGCTCGTGATCTACGCGATCATCGTGCACGGACGGGAGATGGCGGCGCGGACCGACTGAGCGTCCCGCGTCGACGCGGCAGCGCGACGAGCGCGCCGGCCACGACGAGCAGCCCGCCGGCCACCGCCGCCCACCACGCGGTGTCGGCGGGGATGTCGAGGTAGACGCTGATGCCGAGGATGCGCGAGAGGCCCCACGGCAGCAGTGCCATCTCGTCGTTCCAGAGCGTGAGGGCCGCCTCGAGGCCGATGGCGCCGATGAGCGTGCCGACGACCGCGAGCACGGCGCCGACGGCCGCGACCACCGTGCCGGTGGCACGACGGGCGCCGATCTGCCCGGCGAGCGCCCAGGCACCGGCCACGACGACCCACCCGAACGCCGCGAAGGCGACCACGACGTAGGCGGATCGGGCGAACGCGTCGGTCCAGAAGTGGAACCAGTAGCCGCCCGGACCCGTCGGCGCGAGCACCACGAGCAGGAGCAGCACGCGCAGCATCGCCGCGCCGCCCACGGCCGCGAGCACGGGCCATGCGCGCCGGCCGCGCAGCGCGAACAGCAGCACCAGCACGAAGATCGCCCACGAGCCGAGCGTCACCACGAGGTGCGAGGGCGCGAGGAACCAGGTCTGGATGCCGCGACTCGCCACGAGGGCGAGCGCGGGCACGCCGACGACGAGCGCGCGGTCGAGCCGCGTGAGCCCCTCGGTCGCCTCGGCGGCGCGCCAGGGACGGGTCGCCGCGATCCACAGCGCGCGGGCGGCACGGGCGCCGGGCCACCCGGCGCGCGCGGCGCCGGCGGCGATCCCGTAGGCGATGAAGGCGGCGACGAGCACGAGCGCGATGCGGGCGGCCCACGCCATGGGCAGGTCGCGCTCCGCGCGGTCCACCCCG
>CBFGWW010000296.1:0-3185 GCA_965652625.1 uncultured Agromyces sp. | reverse complement strand
CTCGGCGGCGATGTCGTACAGCGCGACCTCGCTCGCCGACCCGCGGATGAGCGTGGCGTACGCGAGGCTCGCGCCCACGCTGCCCGCACCGACGACCGTGAGCTTCGAATTCTCGACGACTCCCATGCGCCCATCCTGCCAGCGCTGCCGGGTCGCCCGTCAGGCCGCGATGCGACCTACTCCCACTCGATGGTGCCCGGCGGCTTCGACGTGACGTCGAGCACCACGCGGTTCACCTCGCGCACCTCGTTGGTGATGCGGTTCGAGATGCGGGCGAGCACGTCGTAGGGCAAGCGCGTCCAGTCGGCGGTCATCGCGTCCTCCGACGAGACGGGACGCAGCACGATCGGGTGCCCGTAGGTGCGGCCGTCGCCCTGCACGCCCACCGAGCGCACGTCGGCGAGCAGCACGACCGGGCACTGCCAGATCTCCTGGTCGAGGCCCGCGGCCGTGAGCTCCTCGCGCGCGATCGCGTCGGCCTGGCGCAGCACCTCGAGCCGATCGCGGGTGACCTCGCCGACGATGCGGATGCCGAGGCCGGGGCCCGGGAACGGCTGGCGACCGACGATCCCCTCGGGCAGCCCGAGCTCGCGGCCGATGGCGCGCACCTCGTCCTTGAAGAGCGTGCGCAGCGGCTCGACGAGCTCGAACTGCAGGTCCTCGGGCAGGCCGCCCACGTTGTGGTGGCTCTTGATGTTCGCGGTGCCCGTGCCGCCGCCCGACTCGACGACGTCGGGGTAGAGCGTGCCCTGCACGAGGAAGCGGATCGGCTCCCCGTCGGCCGCCGCCTCGGCGATGAGGTCTCGCTCGGCCTGCTCGAAGGCGCGGATGAACTCGCGGCCGATGATCTTGCGCTTCTCCTCGGGGTCGGTGACCCCGGCGAGCGCGTCGAGGAACGTGTCGACCGCGTCGATCGTCACGAGCCGGACGCCGGTCGCCTCGACGTAGTCCTGCTGCACCTGCTCGCGCTCGCCCTGTCGCAGCAGGCCGTGGTCGACGAACACGGCGGTGAGCTGGTCGCCGACTGCTTTCTGCACGAGGGCGGTCGAGACGGCCGAGTCGACCCCGCCCGAGAGCGCCGAGATCACGCGCGACGATCCCACCTGTGCGCGGATGCGCTCGACCTGCTCGGCGATGACGTTGTCGGGGTTCCAGTCGGCGGGGATGCCGGCCGCCCGGTGCAGGAAGTTCTCGAGCACGCGCTGGCCGAACTCGGAGTGCTTCACCTCGGGGTGCCACTGCACGCCGTAGAGCGACCGCTCGTCGTTCGCGAAGGCCGCGACGGGCGTCGTCGCCGTGGAGGCGAGCACCTCGAAGCCCTCGGGCGCCCGCGACACCGAGTCGCCGTGGCTCATCCACACGATCTGCGCCTGGGGCTGGCCGGAGAGCAGCGCGTTGTCGTCGTCGGTGCGCGCGGTGACGGCCGTCGAGCCGTACTCGCGGTGGCCGGTGTGCGCGACCTCGCCGCCGAGCTGCTGCGCCATGACCTGGAATCCGTAGCAGATGCCGAGCGTCGGCACACCGAGCTGCAGGATGCCCTCGTCGAGCGCCGGGGCACCCGCCTCGTAGACCGACGACGGCCCGCCCGAGAGCACGATGCCCACGGGGTTCTTCGCGCGCACCTCCTCGGCCGTGATGGTGTGCGGCACGATCTCGGAGTAGACGGATGCCTCGCGCACGCGCCGCGCGATCAGCTGGGCGTACTGCGCCCCGAAGTCGACGACGAGGACGGGACGCTGCTCGGTGGGCTGCTCGGGGGTCGCGTCGGTCACTGCTGGGCCTCCATGGAGTCGGCGGGGTCGGTCGCGGCATCCGTGGCGGCACCCGGTGCGACGGATGCCTCGGACTCGCGTCGTGCGAGGTACGCGCCCACCTCGCGGCCGATGCGGGCCTCGAGGATGAACGAGAGGAACGGGATCACGCCGCCGAGCGCGATGACGATGAACCGCATGAACGGCCAGCGCATGAGGCTCCAGAGGCGGAAGTCGCTGAACAGGTAGACGACGTAGAACCAGCCGTGCACGATGAGGATGCCGGTCGAGAGGTTGACCGCCGTCACGGTGTCGGTCGGCACGAACGCGAGGAAGCCGTCGGGGCCGCCGAGCTCGAGCTCGAGCCCGAACGCGTACTTCATGAGCATCTCGGCGCACAGCGCGAGGAGCAGCACACCGGTGATGATCGCGGCGACCTGGTAGAAGCGGAGCGCCCCGCGAATGCGCGGCAGATCGGCGAGTTTCGGCTCGAGGGGCATGCGAACAGTCTACGTGGCGCGCTGCAGGTCAGCGTGGCGCGGAGCGACGCGCTTCCTGCAGCAAGGCGGCAGCCGTAGCGCTCGCGACGCATCGCGTCGCGACGCGTGCCGCGGTCAGTCTTGAAGGCGCGACGTCACGCACTGTTCCGCGCCCCCTACGACGCGTCGACGAGCTCCCGTGGCACCACGAACACGTCGACGAGCGCGCCGTTGCGCCACACCGTCATCTCGACCTGGCGGTCGATCGCGTCTTCCACCATGAGCCGCTGGATCGACGTGGACGTCACGACGTCGTTGCCGTCGAGCGACACGACGATGTCGCCGCGGTGGATGTCCGCCAGGTCGGCGGGGCTGTCGGGCGCGACGCCGGCGACCTGCAGCCCGGTCGGCGAGCCGATGCGCGCCGCGAGCTCGGGAGCCAGCTGCACCTTGGTGCCGACGATGCCGAGCCACGCCCGGCGCACGCGTCCGGCGCGCGTGAGCGTGGCGATGATGTCGCGCGTCGCCCGGTTGATCGGCACCGCGAGTCCGAGGCCGATGCCCGCGACCGCGGTGTTCACCCCGACCATGCGGCCCGCGCCGTCGGCGAGCACGCCGCCCGAGTTGCCGGGGTTCAGCGCGGCATCCGTCTGGATGACCTCGTCGATGACCCGCCCCGAGGCGGTCGGCAGCGACCGGCCGAGGTTCGACACGATGCCGGCGGTGACGCTGCCCGCGAGGCCCATGGGATTGCCGAGCGCGACCACGAGCTGCCCGACGCGGAGTCCGGTCGCGTCGCCGAGCTCGACCGGGGCCGGCACGCCCCCGCGTGCGCGCAGCACCGCGAGATCGGAGAGCACGTCGCGCCCGATCACGTCGACCCCGACGGATGTGCCGTCGGCGAACGTGGCCTCGGCCGACCGCGCCCCCGACACCACGTGCGCGCTCGTGAGCA
>CBFGWW010000295.1:0-3215 GCA_965652625.1 uncultured Agromyces sp. | reverse complement strand
TCACGGCGCCACCACCGCGAGCCGCCCGTCGTGGACCGCGAACCTGCCGACGCCGGCCAGGGCTCTCCGCCCCTCGGCGCGCTCCAAGTTCTGGACGAGGTCGAACGCGCTCACGGCCTGGCGTGCGACGGAGTCGGCATCCAGTCCGGCTGCGGACCCGAGGGCCTCGAGGCGCGCGGGCACATCGGCGAGCGAGTTCGCATGCAGCGTGCCGGCGCCGCCGTCGTGACCCGTGTTGAGCGCGGAGAGGAGCTCGCGCAGCTCGGCGCCGCGGCACTCCCCCACGACGAGGCGGTCGGGGCGCATGCGCAGGGCCTCGCGCAGCAGCGCGTCGAGTCCGAGGCGACCGGCGCCCTCGAGGTTCGCCTGCCGCGCCTCGAGCGACACCACGTGCGGGTGGTCGACCGCGAGCTCGGCGACGTCCTCGATGAGCACGATGCGGTCGCGGGGATCGGCCTCGGACAGGAGGGCCGCGAGCAGGGTGGTCTTGCCCGCGCCGGCCGCGCCGGTGACGAGCAGGTTGCGCCGCGTCGCGACCGCGTCGCGCAGCATCGCCTCCTGGCCGGTGTCGAGCAGGCCGGCCGCGGCGAGCGCGCGGAGCGGGAAGCCCGCGACGCGCGGCACCCGGATGGAGATGACCGTGCCCCGCGTGGAGACGGGCGGCAGCACGGCGTGCACCCGGACGCCGCCGCCCAGCCGGACGTCGACGGCGGGGGTCGCCTCGTCGATGTGGCGGCCGCCGCGGGCGATGAGGCGGATCGCGAGCGCGCGCACCTCGTCTTCGGCGGCCGACCACGCGGGCTCGCGCTCGGCACCGGAGCCGCGGTCGACCCAGAGCCCGCGGTCGCCGTTCACGAACAGGTCGGTCACCGGGCCGGCGGCGGCGAACGGCGCGAGCGGCCCGAGGAGCGAGAGGTCGGGTCGGGCGCCGGCGTCGGCACGGGCGACGGGCGCGGCGCCGAACGCCTGCGCGCCCACGTCGCTCGGGACATCGGACTCACCCGCTGCACCCGAGCCCACCGCAGCGGAGGTGGCCGGGCCGACCGCACCGCCGACCGCACCGCCGACCACGTCGGCGGCCCACGCGGCATCCGCTGGCTCGGACGCCGCGGATCGGAGCCAGGACGGCGTCGCGACGAACGGGGTGGTCATGCGACGACCGTACGGGCGGCGGCACCCACGCGAAGGTGCGCGGGAAGCGGCTGGGGAGAGGAGCCTCCCCCACGCCGTTGTGGAGGAGGACTCGTCCCTGATGCATCGCTCCGGAACAGATGCGGAGCGGTGCCCTTAAACGAAAGGGGGCGGCACCCATTGGGGGGAACAGGTGCCGCCTCGGCAGCGCAAGGATTGGGGGGAATCGCGAGCGCTGCAGGCCTCGAAACGAGTGTTCGGGCGGTACCCAGTGTAGGGCTTCAGGAAGGATGCGCAAGCATTATTTGTCCTCATTTGTGCGGACGTACAGATTTCTCTGCGCAAAGGCACAGTAACCGCTCCCACGGGCGCTCGGAAGAGCATGAGACCCGGCGTGACCCACCCGTTACGACGTGTTCGGCGACGGGAGGTAATGTGCAGGTGGGGCAGGCGACCCAACCGATGCACCACTCGCGAAGGAGCGACCGGAGAACCATGACCGTTCAGATCGATCACGCACTCGAGGAGATCAGGCGCTTCCGCCCGAGCCCCGAGTTCGCCGCCCAGGCCGTCGCCGACAAGCACCTCTACGAAGCAGCCGCGGCCGACCGCCTCGGCTTCTGGGCCGACCAGGCCCGCGAACTGCTCCAGTGGGAGAAGCCCTTCAGCCGCACGCTCGACTGGTCGAACCCGCCGTTCGCGAAGTGGTTCGACGACGGCGAGCTCAACGTCGCCGTCAACTGCCTCGACCGTCACGTGGCCGCCGGCCTCGGCGACCGCGTCGCCCTCCACTGGGAGGGCGAGCCCGGCGACAGCCGCGACGTCACCTACGCCGAGCTCACCGACGAGGTGAAGCGCGCCGCGAACGTGCTCACCGAGCTCGGCATCGGCGAGCACGACCGCGTCGCCATCTACCTCCCGATGATCCCCGAGGCCGTCGTCGCGATGCTCGCGTGCGCGCGCATCGGCGCGGTGCACTCGGTGGTCTTCGGCGGCTTCAGCGCCGACAGCCTCGCGTCGCGCATCGACGACGCCGAGGCATCCCTCGTCATCACCGCCGACGGCGGCTACCGCAAGGGCAAGGTGTTCCCGCTGAAGCCCGTCGTCGACGAGGCGCTGCAGAAGTCCGAGGGCGACACCGTGCGGAACGTCCTCGTGGTGCGCCGCGGCGAGAACGAGGTCGACCTGGTCGAGGGCCGCGACCTCTGGTGGCACGACACCGTGGGCCAGGCGTCGAACGAGCACGAGCCGAAGGCGTTCGGCGCGGAGCATCCGCTGTTCATCCTCTACACGTCGGGCACCACCGGCAAGCCGAAGGGCATCCTGCACACCTCGGGCGGCTACCTCACGCAGACGGCGTTCACGCACAGGAACGTGTTCGACCTCCACCCCGAGCGCGACGTGTACTGGTGCACGGCCGACGTCGGCTGGATCACCGGCCACTCCTACGTGGTGTACGGCCCGCTCGCGAACGGCGCGACCCAGGTGCTCTACGAGGGCACGCCCGACACGCCGCACCCCGGCCGCTGGTGGGAGATCGTCGAGAAGTACCAGGTCTCGATCCTCTACACGGCACCCACCGCCATCCGCTCGTTCATGAAGCTGGGCCGGCAGATCCCGCACGAGTTCAACCTGCGCTCGCTGCGCCTGCTCGGCTCGGTCGGCGAGCCGATCAACCCCGAGGCCTGGATCTGGTACCGCCACGTCATCGGCGGCGGCTCGATCCCCGTGGTCGACACCTGGTGGCAGACCGAGACCGGCGCCATCATGATCTCGGCGCTGCCGGGCGTCACCGACCTCAAGCCCGGCAGCGCGCAGGTCGCGATCCCGGGCGTCTCGGTCGACATCCTCTCCGACGACGGCGAGCGAGTCGACGGCGAGGGCGGCGGCCTGCTCGTCATCACCGAGCCGTGGCCGTCGATGCTGCGCGGCATCTGGGGCGACCCCGAGCGGTTCAAGGAGACCTACTGGGAGAAGTTCGGCGACAAGTACTTCGCCGGCGACGGCGCGCGTCGCGACGAGGACGGCGACATCTGGCTGCTCGGCCGGGTCGACGACGTCATGAACGTCTCGGGCCACCGCCT
>CBFGWW010000294.1:0-3267 GCA_965652625.1 uncultured Agromyces sp. | reverse complement strand
CCCGCGGCATCCGTCGACCCGCCTGCACCTGGCGTACATGGCCGATTCCCCCTCGACTCGTCGCGCCGCCCATGAAGATGAGTGGTGCTCGACTTCGCCCTCAGGCGCAGCATACGACCGCGGCGAGCCCGCCCACCAGCGTCGACGCGCACGTTCAGTGACATCCCGGATGCCGCGCAGGGCTCACCCTGACCGCGGAGCGCCGGGTGCGGCATCCGACCGCGGCATCCGTGCACCCGACCGCGGTCGGAAGCACCCGCGGTCACGACGTACGCTGTTCGGGTGGAACGCGGCCGGATGTACCTCTTCCTGGCGCTCGCGAACCTCTTCTGGGCCGGCAACTACGTGTTCGGCGAGATGGTCACGCGGGAGATCTCGCCGATCTCGCTGACGTTCTTCCGATGGGCGTTCGCGGTGCTGCCGTTGCTCGCCCTGGCGTGGCTCATCGAGCGGCCGAACTGGCGCGAGGCGTGGCGCGAGTGGAAGCTGCACCTGCTGCAGTCGGTGCTCGGCCTGACCGGCTACACGCTGCTGCTCTATGCCGCGCTGGGCCTCACCGGCGCGGTGAACGCCGCCGTCATCAGCGCCATCAACCCGGCCACGATCGCGCTCGCCGCGGCGATCTTCCTGCACGAGCGGCTCAACCGCGTGCAGGCGCTCGGCATCGTCGTCGCGTTCGTGGGCGTGACCGTCGTGCTCACCGGCGGCGACCTCGTGCAGCTGTTCGAGCAGGGCTTCGGCGTCGGCGACCTGCTCGTCATCGGCTCGGTGCTGGCCTGGACCGTGTACTCGCTCATCTCGCGGCGCCTCGTGACGCCGCCCATCACGGCGACCTCCGTGCAGGCCGTGTTCGCCGTCGTCACGATGCTGCCGCTCATCGCGTTCACGGGCGTCTCGCTGCCGTCGTCGCCGGGCGGCGCACTCGGGCTGGCCTACATCGTGGTGTTCCCGTCGATGGCCGGGTACGCGCTCTGGAACATCGGGGCCTCGAAGGTCGGACCGTCGCGCGCGGGCATCTTCCTCAACCTGCTGCCCGTGTTCACCGTGGTCATCGCGCTCGCGTTCGGCGCCACGCTCGAGCTGCCCGCCGTCATCGGCGGCGCGATCGTCATCGCGGGGGTGTGGCTCACGCTGCACCAGCGGAGGTCGCAGGTCGGGCGAGCGGATGCCGCGTCCGGCCTGACGGTACGATAGACGCCCGTGGCACTCACCATCGGAATCGTCGGACTCCCGAACGTCGGCAAGTCGACCCTCTTCAACGCCCTCACCAAGAACCAGGTGCTCGCGGCGAACTACCCGTTCGCGACGATCGAGCCCAACATCGGCGTGGTGAACCTGCCCGACCCGCGGCTCGAGACGCTCGCGGGCATCTTCGGGTCGGAGCGCATCCTGCCCGCGACGGTGTCGTTCGTCGACATCGCCGGCATCGTGCGCGGCGCTTCGGAGGGTGAGGGCCTGGGCAACAAGTTCCTCGCCAACATCCGCGAGGCCGACGCGATCGCGCAGGTCGTGCGCGGGTTCGAGGATTCCGACGTGGTGCACGTCGAGGGCGTCGTCGACCCGAAGAACGACATGGAGACGATCAACGCCGAGCTGATCCTCGCCGACCTCGAGACGCTCGAGCGCGCCATCACGCGCTACGAGAAGGAGGTCAAGGGCAGGAAGCTCGACCCCTCGGTCCTCGCGGCCGCGAAGGAGGCGCAGGAGGAGCTGCAGCGGGGCACGCCCCTCTCGGCCTCGAAAGTCGACATCGCGCCCATCGCCGAGCTCGGGCTGCTCACCGCGAAGCCCTTCATCTACGTCTTCAACGTCGACGAGGCAGTGCTGACGGATGCCGCGAAGAAGGCCGAGCTCGCGGCGCTCGTCGCGCCCGCCGAGGCCGTGTTCCTCGACGCGAAGATCGAGTCCGAGCTCATCGACCTCGACCCCGCGGATGCCGCGGAGCTGCTCGCGTCGACCGGCCAGGACGAGTCGGGCCTCGACCAGCTCGCCCGCGTCGGCTTCGACACGCTCGGCCTGCAGACCTACCTCACGGCCGGCCCGAAGGAGTCGCGCGCCTGGACCATCCGCAAGGGCTGGAAGGCCCCGCAGGCGGCCGGCGTGATCCACACCGACTTCGAGAAGGGCTTCATCAAGGCCGAGGTCATCTCGTTCGGCGACCTCGTCGAGACGGGCTCCGTCGTCGAGGCCCGCGCCAAGGGCAAGGCCCGCATGGAGGGCAAGGACTACGTCATGCAGGACGGCGACGTGGTCGAGTTCCGCTTCAACGTGTAGCAGGGTTCATGGCGGACATGCCTTGTTCTCCTTCCTGGGAAC
Organism: uncultured Agromyces sp.; assembly: GCA_965652625.1. GTDB lineage: Bacteria > Actinomycetota > Actinomycetes > Actinomycetales > Microbacteriaceae > Agromyces. The sequence continues at coordinate 951 of CBFGWW010000294.1, read as the reverse complement.
AGCGCCCATCCATTGAGGAATGAGATCTGCTGACGCGCCACCGTGAAGCGTCTGCTGGCGGTTCAGGGGATGCAGGCGACGTGGCTGATCCAGCCGAAGTCGTAGTCGTCGTGCCCGAACACGACGTTCACCGGCTCGCCCGCCTCGACCGTGCGCCAGGTCTCCCGGGTCAGCTCCGATCCGTCCGCCTTGCGCAGCGAGTACTGGATGCCGAGCCTGCCACAGGCGCGCTCGGGAACGATGGTCGCCTGCCAGCATCCCCGGGCGAAGCCGTCGGGGCACAGGCCGTCGAGTCGCCCGTCGTCGTGCATCTCGAGCGAGGCGACGATGTAGAAGCCCGTGTCCGCGGACGCCCAGTGTCCCGCCTCGAGGCGTTCCATCGGGGTGCCGATCGCGCTCGCGGAGGTCGATGGCCCGGCGTAGGCGGGATCGGGCACGTCGACTGGGGCTTCGAGGCAGCGAACGTCGGTGATCCACGCCCATTCGTACTCATGGCTGCCGAACACCAGCGGGATGACCGCTCCGGCGGCGACATCGGTGAAGGCGAGCGACTCCTGGTCGTCGCTCGTCCGCGCCGACTCCTCGTGCGTGTATCCGATGTACACCTCGAGCGACGTGCAGGCTGCTTCGGGGATGACCGCCATCTCCCAGCAGCTGGCGTACTCCGCGGGGCAGCGGGCCGAGTACCGGCCGTCGTAGTACTGCTCCATGGCCGCGGGGAACGAGAAGTACGTCTCGGACGCGCTGTAGCTGACCACCTCATCGAACTCGTCGGCGATCGCGGCTTGCTCGACGATGCGCTCGGCGAGCTTCGTGGCGCCGAAGACCGTTCCGCCGACCAGGGCGATGACCGCCGCGCTCGCCGCGACGATGCCGACCACCAGCATGGTCCGGCGGCGCCGGCGCTTCCGCACGTCGGGATCAGCGGTGGTCGGCGCTGGGGAGATCGCG
>CBFGWW010000293.1:0-3269 GCA_965652625.1 uncultured Agromyces sp. | reverse complement strand
CCCGCGGTGTGGCCAGTGGCCACCCCTCAACCACCGAGTACCGACGAGCCCACCTGGCTCGTCGACGACGGCATCGCGCTCGTGGTCGAGACGAGCGGGTCGACGGATGCCCCGAAGCGCGTGCTCCTCTCCGCCGACGCCCTGCGCGCGAGCGCCGCAGCGACGGAGGCCGCGCTGCACGGTCCGGGCCAGTGGCTGCTCGCACTGCCCGCGCACTACATCGCGGGTGCGCAGGTGCTCGTCCGGTCGATCGTGGCGGGCACCGAGCCGGTGCTGCTCGACGGCGAGCACTTCGACCCGGCCGAGTTCGCCGCGGCATCCGCTCGGCTCGACACGCGGTACCCGCGCTACACCTCGCTCGTCCCGGTGCAGCTGCAGCGGCTCGTCGACGCCGCCCGAACCGACCCGAAGGTCGCCGACGCGCTGCACGTGTTCGACCGCATCCTCCTCGGGGGACAGGCGGCGTCGCCCGCCCTGACGCTGGCCGCCGACACGCTCGGCGTGCGCATCACGCGCACCTACGGCTCGAGCGAGACGGCCGGCGGATGCGTGTACGACGGCCGCGCGCTCGACAACGTGGCGGTGCGCATCGTGGGCTTTTCGACGAGCTCAGGGCACGGCCCTTCGACGAGCTCAGCGACCGTGCCCGGCGCCGTGGAGCTGTCGGGCCCGATGCTCGCCGACGGCTACCTGGGCGATCCCGAGCGCACCGCGGCCGCCTTCACGACCGACGCCGACGGCGTCCGGTGGTACCGCACGGGCGACCTGGGAGAGCTCACGCACGACGGCACGCTCCGCATCCGCGGCCGCGCCGACGACGTGCTCATCTCGGGCGGCGTCAAGGTCTCGCTCGGCGAGGTCGAGCGCGCGGTGCGCGCGGTGCCGGGGTTCGCCGACGCCGTGGCGGTGCGCGTGCCCGATCGCGAGTGGGGCGAGCGCGCTGCCGTGGTGGCGACACGCACGGATGCCGCCGCGGCATCCGGTGCCCTCGACGCCCTGGCCGCGGCGACCGACGCCGCCGGCCTCCCGCCGGCCGCCCGGCCCGTGCGCCTCGAACTCGTGGACGAGCTGCCGCTGCTCGCGTCGGGCAAGCCCGACCGCCGCGCCCTCGAGGCGAGGATGCGCGGCGGCCGGGGCGAGTAGGTCACGCGACGGGCGTCGGTTCCACGGCGTCGGCCTCGACGTCGGCCTCTGCGAGGCGGCGGGCCTCCTCGAGGTGCGCCTGCACTCGACGGCGGCTGGGCAGCAGCAGGCTGGCGAGGGCCGCGATCGCGAAGCCCGCGACCGACACCCACACCGAGGCCTGCAGCGCGGTGAGCACGTGCTCGCGGCTCCAGTCGTCGCCGACCACGGTGAAGAACACGGTGGTCGACACCGCGACGCCCGCGGCCGCGCCCAGCTGCTGGAACGTGCTGTAGGCACCGGATGCCGCGCCGGCATCCGCGACCGGAACCGTCGCGAGCGCGACGTCGACGAGCGGGATGATGAGCAGCGCGAGCCCGAGGCCCGACAGGAGCATCGGCCAGACGGCGGCCCAGCCGGTGAAGGCGGCGCCGGTCTCGGCGACCACCGCGAAGACCCAGAGCACGCCGGCGGCGAGGATCACGGCGCCTGCGGTCACCAGGTACTTGCCCACCCGCCCGACGAGCGGGATCACGACGCCCGTGCCGACGAGCGCGCCGAGGCTGAACGCCAGCAGGTTGAGGCCCGCGGTGAGGGCGTCGAAGCCGAGGCCGACCTGCAGGTAGATGATGAACGGCAGCGTGAAGGCGTTGAGCGAGCCCTGGAACGCGGCCTGCGTCACGATGCCCGCCGAGAAGCCGCGGTCGGCGAAGAGCGGCATCGGGAGCAGCGCGGAGCCGTCGCGGCGCATGCGTCGGCGCTCGTAGCCGACGAACACGGCGAGCAGCACGGCGCCCGCCGCGACGGGCCACCACAGCCAGGCCGGCCAGCCCAGCGACTGCCCCTCGACGAGCGGCACCATGAAGGCGAGCACGACGGCGCTCAGCAGCGCGACGCCCACGAGGTCGAGGCGCATCGGTCGCGACGAGCGCGTCTCGGGCACGAACCGGGCGGCGAGCACGAAGATCACGATGCCCACCGGGATGTTGATGAGGAACACCGTGCGCCAGCCGAGTCCCCACAGGTCGGCGTCGACGAGCCATCCGCCGAGCACCGGTCCGAGCACCGCGGCGAGGCCGCTGACGCCGCCGATGAGGCCGTACATGGGCGCGCGCTCCTTCGGCGAGAACAGCGCCTGCACGGACGCGAGCAGTTGCGGCACCATGAGCGCGGCGAAGAGGCCCTGCGCGATGCGGGTGACGACGAGGGCGTCGCCCGACCAGGCGAAGGCGGCGGCCGCCGAGGCGAGCGTGAACCCGGCGACGCCGACGAGGAAGATGCGGCGACGGCCGAACAGGTCGCCCAGCCGGCCGCCCGTGATGAGCGCGACGGCGAAGGCGAGCATGTAGCCGCTCACGATCCATTCGAGCTGCGCCTCGGATGCCCCGAGGTCGGCGCCGATCGACGGCAGCGCCACCTGCACGATCGTGACGTCGAGGAGGTCCATGAACGAGGCGAAGAGGAGGATGCCGATGGCGAGCCCTCGGCGTGGGGTGGTGGCCATGCTCGTCGTCCTTTCGTATGCTGAAGTTGCTTCCATTGCGGGATAGTCCCGATGTGGGATAATCCCACAACGGGAACGATAAGGAATCGGAGCGCAGATGTCAAGCAAGGCCGAGGTCACCGGGCGGATCGCCGGACTCATGCAGCTCGTGATCGCCTCGTCCGTGATGACGAACGAGCGCATCGCGCGCTCGCTGGGGCTCAACGTGGTCGACTTCCAGGCGTTCGGCTACATCGCCCGCAACGGCGCGCCGATGACCGCGGGCGAGGTGAGCCAGCAGACCGAGCTGCCCACGAGCACGACGACCCGCGTGCTCGACCGCCTCGAGCAGCGCGGGTTCATCGAGCGCACGACGGATCCGAACGACCGCCGTCGCGTCGTCGTGCGCGCCCGGCCCGACGTGATGGCGGGCGCCGGCGAGGGCGGCGAGGACGACCCGTACCGCGGCATCCTCGAGGGGATGAACCGCGTGCACGAGCAGTTCACGGTCGCGGAGCTCGAGGTGGTGGCGCGGTACCTCGAGGCCGTGAAGGACGTGCGCTGACGCCGGTCGTCGGTAGCGCGACCCAACCCGGTCGTCGAGCAGCGCCGACGAAGTCGACGGTATCGAGACGCGGTGACCATCTCCGAGACCGGCTCGCCA
>CBFGWW010000292.1:0-3299 GCA_965652625.1 uncultured Agromyces sp. | reverse complement strand
TCCGCCTTCGTCGTACCAGCAGGACGATCAGCACCACGACGGAGGGAACCGCCATGCTCACGAGCCTCGAACACGAGCGCCGCATCCACCAGGCCGAGGTCGCCTGGATCGTGTCGAAGCGCGCCGCGGCGATGCGCTCGCGCGACGCCGACTGGCTCGCCGCCCGGTACCTCCCGGGCGCGCCGGTGGTCGGGCCGACGCCGCCGGTGACGCGCATCGCCGACCCGCGCCGCGACGCCGTGCGGCTCTGGGAGTGGTTCGAGCTGCTGCAGGGGCGCATTCGCTGGTCGACACGGATCGACAAGCTGCGGATGACCGGCGACCAGGCGATCTGCCACTGCGTCGAGCAGGTCAGCGTGCGGGCCTGGACGCAGGCGCGGGTGCGGATGACGCTGACGACGACCGTCGCGCTGCGGAGGGTCGCCGACGCGTGGCTCATCGAGTGGGAGCACGCCGTCGCGGCGTGAGCATGCAGAGCCGCTCTCGGCTGTCATTCGGCCCGTGTAGAGCGCTCTCACAGTCGAGCGGGGTACATTTCGGATTGGGACATTCGACCCACTTCCCCCGGTGGGAGTCCCCCGGCCGGCGCCATGGGCGGAGCCGCTCGACCCCCCGAGCCGAGCTCCTCGTGCCCCGGCGCCGGTCCGTGTGCGTCCGCGTGCCGGATCCGAACCCTATCCGGATCCGGCGCGCCGCACCGCGCCCGGTCATCGCGCCTCGACCGTCACCAGACGGATGCCGCGAACGCCCGCATGCGCTCGGCGAGTTCGACCGGCACCTCGGCCGCCGTGAAGTGCCCGCCCGTCTCGAGTCGCCCGAACTCGCGCAGGCCGCGGTAGTGCTGCCGCGCGAGCGATTCGGGGTACTTCGCCTCGTGTCGCTGGATGTACACCGCGGCCGGCACGTCGGTCGGCGGGATCGGGTCGGGCTGGTCGGCGCCCTCGTGGTACGGACGGAACGACGTGCCGATCGACTGGGTGACCCAGTAGATCATCGCCTCGGTGAGGATGCGCTCGCGGGAGATGCGGCGCTCGACGGCCGACGGATCGCCCGGCGGGGTGTCGCTCCACTCGACGAGCTTCTCGGCGAGCCAGGCCAGCAGGCCGGCGGGGGAGTCGTTGAGCGCGGCGGCGAGCGTGTCGGGTCGGGTCGCCTGCACGTGCCCGTAGGCGCCGTCGGTCTCGTGCTTCGCCGCGAGGGCCGCGAAGAACGCCTGCTCGTCGGGTTCGGTGAGCGCCGCGCGCTCCTCGTACGTCGGGAAGTGCGAGTGGGTCGCGAGGATGCCGGCCACCTCGGGGTAGCTCGCGGCGATGAGGTCGCTGACGTTCGCCGTGACGTCCTCGCCGTAGGTCAGGTAGCGCTCGTAGCCGAGCACGTCGGTCATGAGCGCGTGCATCGTCGCGGCGAGGCGCTTCTCGGTCATCGGCCCGTCGGCGTACGGCGACGAGAAGGCGAATCCGGGCATGCTCGCGGCGACGACGTGGAAGTCGGGCAGCGCGTCGACGAAGTCGAGCTGCAGGGCGAACGTGTGCGGCCAGCCGTGCATGACGAGCAGCACCGGGGCATCCGCCTGCTCGGCCCGTCGGTGCACGAAGTGCACGACCGCATCATCGATGGGCACCGTGAACTGCGGATGCCGGTTGAGCCACGCCTCGCGCTCGCGCCAGTCCCACGCGAGCCACGTGTCGACCAGCTCGCGCAGGTACGCGGAACTCATGCCCGACGTCGGCTTGCGCGGCGAATCGTCGAGGAAGCGGGTGCGCGCGAGGCGCTCGCGGAGGTCGGCGAGGACCTCGTCGGGCACGTGCAGGTCGAATGGCTGCGGCTCGCTCATGGGCTGACGCTATGCCTGCCCGCCGACATGCGAGCGGGCCCGAACGCCCGCGGGGAGGCCGACGGGCCCGCCTCCGAGGAGACGGGCCCGCCGTGGTGGTGCAGGTGCGGATGCCGCCCTACTGCTGCTTCACCGCCGGGTTGGTCACCACGACGTTCATGGTGCCCTCGGGGTTCTGCTCGGTGACGGTCACCGTCACGCCGTGGCCGGCCACGTAGACGCCGCCGAGCGGGTTGCTCGCGTCGAAGTACGCATCCGTCTTGGCATCCGTGAACGTCGCCTGCTGCTTGTCGTCCGCGGTCGTGCCCACGGCAGCGACCGACTCGACCGTCTGGCTCTTGCCCTTGCCGACCAGGATCTCCTTGTGCAGCGACACCGGGTCGAAGGCCTGCAGGCCGAAGGTCGCGTCGAACGGCTGACGACGGTTGCTCGGGCCCGTCCCATCGGGATAGGTGAACTTCGCGGGGCGAGCGTCGACCGGCAGCGCAAGGCCGTGGCCCTGGTGGTCGATCGTGTTGTTGTCGGTGTAGGTCTCGTCGATCGCCCACACGAGCATGCCGTCCTGGAACGAGAAGTGCTCGACGTGGTCGGGCGCGGTGTACGCCTTGTCGAACTGGTAGGGACCGTCGCGCAGCGTCTCGTCGTAGCCGACGTAGGCGCGGTTCTCGACGAGGTAGTAGCGGTCGCCCGACGAGGTCTCCGAGCCCGTGCTGAGCGTGAAGCCGCCCGCGGCCGTCCAGCCGTTGTCGCCGTGCTCGGCGTCATCCGTGGCGAGCACGGTGCCGCCGTTCTTCACGACGATGTCGTCGATGAAGGCGCCGGCGAGGTGCACGCCGCCGTCGCTCTGGTAGCGGAACCGGAAGTCGACCGGGCCGCCGCCGGGAACGGCGAACTTGACGCCCGCCCATTTGCCGTTGGTCGAACCCGTGATCGGCGATCCGATCTGGATCCACTGACCCGAGGCATCCTTGTACTCGGCGTACAGGTAGTCGTAGCCGGCCTCGATGTCGTACCAGGCCTTCGCCGTGACCGTCGCCGACTTCAGGCCGGTCAGGTCGAGCGTGCGCGTGAGCGTCGTGTTCAGGTCGTCGGCGCTCGACGTCCACCACGCGTGTCCGCCGTTCGGGGTCACGTACTCCTCGGTCACGGGCTCGTCGGGAACGTCGATGACGAGCGCCTGGTCCTGGTCGGCGGCCTGCAGCGCGGCCGGGCTGAGCGTGAACGCGGCATCCGTCGTGCCCGGGTTCACGACCGAGTAGTCGAGCCAGCCGAGCTGGAGCTTCTCCCACGGGCCCATGTAGCCGGGCGTGGTGCCGATGTCCTCCTTGCCGTGGTTGAGCCACGAGCCCGACGACATGAGCGTCCAGAACGAGGTCGAGTTCTCGCCGCCGTTCGTGTCGTAGAAGTCGGGCAGGCCGAGGTCGTGCGCGTACTCGTGCGCGAACACGCCGAGGCCGCCGTTCTC
>CBFGWW010000291.1:0-3322 GCA_965652625.1 uncultured Agromyces sp. | reverse complement strand
GCTGAGCTGACCGCACATGTCGAATCCGCCTCACATGAGGCGGAATTGTAACGACGCTGACGGAAACGATGGAGCCACGCATGAGCGCGACGCGCACGCGGCATCCGACCGCTACGCTCCCTCCGCATGACCCTGCCGACGCCCGACGACTGGGACCGATGGACCAGGCATTCATAGGCCGGCATCGACCCCTGCCGGCCGCCGAACCTGCCGCTCCGGCAGCGGCCGTTCGACTGGGTCTTCATCGTCGTGTTCTCGCTCTTCACGGTGACGAGCATGATCAGCGACATGCTGCCGACGCTCGGCGTGGACTTCTCGCAGCCGTCGCCGGACTTCCTCGTGAACTCGAACTGGTGGTATGCGCACGACACCGATCCGCTGTTCATGGACCCGCCCGTGTGGATGCGCATCGTCACCGGGCTGTCGGCGTTCGTGTACCCGGTCTTCTACGTGCTGCTCGTGATCTCGTTGTTCCGGGGATGGAACTGGATCCAGCTGCCGAGCGTGATCTACGCGACGATGATCGCGACGATCACGGGGGTCATCGTGTTCGGCGTCGAGTTCTTCGGTGAGCCCCAGTGGGTCACGCCGAACCCGGTGAAGTTCCTCGCGTTCAACCTGCCGTACGTGCTCATCCCGATCCTGCTGCTCGTGCGCATGCGGAAGCCGCTCCCCTTCGCGCGGAGGTTCTGACCGCCGCCGCAGGCGGGGCCGGTCGGCGAAAGTGGCACGCGCGAGGCCCGCGCCCGAAAGGGGGACGCGGGCCTCGACGCCCGAAGACCGGCCTCAGCCTCAGCGCATCGCCTTCGCCTTCAGCGCGTTGAACTCGGTCTCGTCGATCGTGCCGGCGTCGAGCAGCGCCTTCGCCTTCGCGATCTCGTCGGTCGGGCTCGCGCTCGCGCCCGCGACCGAGCGGATGTAATCGTCCTGCGCCGTGCGGATCTGCGCCGCCTCGCGGCCGGACCGCTCGGCCATGCCCCGGCCGCGCGCGATCATGTAGACCAGCGCGGTGATGAACGGGAAGAAGATCAGGAAGATGATCCACACGGCCTTCCACCAGCCGTTCAACGTGTGGTCGCGGAACAGGTCGGCCACGATGTAGAAGAGCACCATGAGGTAGGCGACGAACACCCACACCCACAGGAACCACCAGAACAGATCCCAGAAGTTGTCCACGCTGCAGACCTCCGTCTCTCGGTCCTGGCTCCGTCGGGCGGCGCGCGGGCGGAGGCGGGACCTCGACCGGGCGACGTCCTCCTTCCCAGGGTGAGCGGCAGGCTAGCACCGGCGCGAGCCGCCGGGGAAGAGCGATCGATCCGAGTTCACCGCGCTGCCGCCGGGCGGGCCGCGCGCGGGGCTAGCCTGCTGCCATGACCGACGAGACGCCGGCGATCGACCCCGACGTGCCGCCCACGGGCGACGGCTGCGTCGAGTGCCTCGCCGGCGACACGTGGTGGCTCCACCTGCGCCGGTGCACCCAGTGCGGGCACGTCGGATGCTGCGACAGCTCGCCCGAGCAGCACGCCTCGCGCCATGCGCGCGAGCAGGGGCATCCGATCGCGCAGTCGTTCGAGCCGGGCGAGGACTGGTTCTGGGACTACGCGTCGTCGCAGGAGGTGACCGGCCCGGTGCTCGCGCCGCCGAGCAGCCGCCCGGTCGAGCAGGGCTCGCCCGCGCCGCGCGACCGCGTGCCGTCGGACTGGAAGCAGCACCTGCACGCCGTGCGCCAGCCGCCGCCGCACCTCCGACGGCGCGCGCGACCGTAGTCGGCGGGCGGCCCGTTCCCCCAGAATGGGCTCACGGCCGTCGCCGGCCGACGACGCGAGGAGCATCCGCATGAGCATGGACACCGCCGTCGACACGGGGGCCGCAGACCCCGAGGCCGTCCGTGACGACCTGCGGCGGATGCTGCGCGCCGACCAGGTGCTCACGGATGCCGCGTCGCTCGACGCCTATGCGCACGACGACGCCGAGTGGGCGCCGTTCGAGCCGCCCCTCGCCGTGGTGCTCGCCGAGCGCGAGGAGGACGTCTCGGCCGTCGTGCGGCTCGCCGCGGCATCCGGCCTGCGCGTCGTGCCCCGCGGAGCCGGAACCGGGCTCTCGGGCGGGGCCAACGCGATGGCACGGTCGATCGTGCTGTCGCTCGAGCGGATGACCCGCATCGTCGAGGTGAACGCCGCCGAGCGGTACGTCGTGGTCGAGGCCGGTGTCATCAACGACACGCTCCGCGAGGCCGTCGCGGGGCACGGGCTCTGGTACCCGCCCGACCCGGCGAGCTACCGCATCTCGACGATCGGCGGCAACGTCGCGACGAACGCGGGCGGCATCTGCTGCGTGAAGTACGGCGTGACCCGCGACTACGTGCTCGGCCTGCGCGTCGTGCTCGCCGATGGCGACGTCGTGGCGCTCGGCCGGCGCACGGCGAAGGGCGTGACCGGGTACGACCTCACCGCGCTGATGGTCGGGTCGGAGGGCACGCTCGGCATCGTGACCGAGGTGACGCTGCGGCTGCTCCCCCTCGCCGGGCGCGAGGACCGGGCGATCGTCGGGTCGTTCGGGTCGCTCACCGCAGCCGGCGTCGCGGTCGCCGAGATCACCGCGGCGGGCATCGTCCCGTCGGCACTCGAGATCATCGACCGCACGTGCATCGAGGCCGTCGACGCCTGGCAGGGCCTCGGTCTCCCGCACGGCGCCGACACCATGCTGCTCGCTCGCGTCGACGAGGTCGGCGCGGCGGGCGACGAGCTCGCGGCATCCGTCGCCCGCATCATGACCGTGGCCGGGGCGATGTCGGTCGAGCAGGCAGCGGATGCCGCGGACGCCGACCGGCTCTTCCTCGCCCGGCGCCTCGCGTACCCGGCGCTCGAGCGGCTCGGGCCCGTGCTCACCGAGGACATCTGCGTGCCGCGCGGGCGCGTGCCCGAGATGCTCGCGCGCATCCAGGCGACGGCCGCCGCGAACGATGTCGTGATCGCGAACATCGCGCACGCCGGGGACGGCAACCTGCATCCGCTGATCATCGCGCCCGAGGGCGACGACGACGCGAAGGCGAGGGCGAAGCTCGCGTTCGACCGCATCGTCGACGACTGCCGCGAGCTCGGCGGCACCGTCACGGGCGAGCACGGCGTCGGCCTGCTGAAGCTCCCGGGCGCACGCGAGGAACTCGGGGAGCGCGTCATCGAGCTGCACGCCGCGATCAAGCGCGCGCTCGACCCGCTCGGGACCCTCAACCCGGGCAAGGCGTACCCGGCGTAGCCTCGGGGTCGGAGGGGAGCGCGATGGTCGGGGCGCCGGACGAATCGGAGGGGACGGCTGAGGAGCC
>CBFGWW010000290.1:0-3344 GCA_965652625.1 uncultured Agromyces sp. | reverse complement strand
AACGCCCTTCCCGAAGCGTGGGAGGGGCGTTTCGCGTCACCTCAGCGAGGAGCCTGCGAGAGCCGGCGAGCCGGGCGTCGCCGAGCGAACGGCGAGCGGCGACCGGCTACTGGTCGTCGAGCGAGCGGCCCGCCGAGCATCGGGTCTCGGCCGCGGTCTGGCCCGAGACGTCGGAGGGCAGCGCCTCGACCGTCGGGGCCGGTGCGGCCGGGTCGGCGGGGACCTCCTCGGCAGGAGGCTCCTCGGCGGGCACCTCTTCGGCCGGGGCCTCGGCTGGCGGGGCGGCGTTGGGGTCGCCGGCCGACGCGAACGACGACGACTCGCTGTCGTAGTTGAACGTCACCGGTCGGTCCTCCTGGAGCGCCAGGTTGACCATCTCGGCGGAGTCGGTCGGCACGACCGCGCTGTAGCCGTCGGAGTACGCAGTCGGGTACTGGATGAACGCGATCGAGCCGAGGTCGGTGTCCTTCAGCGCCTTGGCGATCGAGATCATGCGGGTCGGATCGGCGAGGCTCGACGAGAGCTGCATGTTGGCGAGCGCCGCCTTGGCGATCGAGTACAGCTTCACCGGGTCGCTCAGGGTGCCGTCGGCCTGAAGCTTGCGGGCGAGCGCCGACATGAAGACCTGCTGGTTCGAGATGCGGCCGAGGTCGCTGCCGTCGCCGACGCCGTGGCGCGTGCGGAGGAACTGCAGCGCGGCGACGCCGCTCAGGGTGTGGTTGCCCGCGTCGAGGAAGGTGCCGGTGTACTCGTCCTCGATCGGCTCGGCGACGCAGACCTCGACGCCGCCGACGGCCTCGGAGAGGCCGGCCACGCCCATGAACTGCACGATGCCGGCGAAGGGAATCGACACGCCCGTGAGCGACTGCACGGTCTCGACCACGCAGTTCATTCCGCCGTGCGAGAGCACGGAGTTGATCTTCACGCCGTAGAGCTCGTCGAGCGTGCTCGACGGGTCGTTGGGGTCCTGGCAGGCGGGGACGTCGACCAGCATGTCGCGGGGGAAGCTGACGACCGACGCGTTGGTGTGGTCCTGCGAGATGTGCATCAGGATCGTCACGTCGTTGAGGACCGCGGTCTCCTCATCGGGGTCGCCGAAGCCGTCGCCCTGACCGGCGCGGCTGTCGCTGCCGATGAGCAGCAGGTTGACGCCGCCCTCCATGGCGCCCACGTCGGGCACGCCCTCGAGCACCTTCTCGCTCTCGAGGGTGACCGTGGGCTTCACGGTGCTGGCGAGGTCCCACGCCGCGTAGGCGGCGACGGCGGAACCGGAGATCAGGGTGACCGCGACGACGGATGCCGCGACCTTCGCCACCGTCTTCCACGCGCTGTGGGCCTTGAGCCGTCCGTGACGTGCGACCGACGAGGTCTTCGCAGCGCGACGTGAGCTGTGACGCAGGTCCTGATTCACCCGATGCCTCTCCTGTCGTGATCCGTGGTCGTGCGCGCGGAGGGCGTGGGATTCGAACCCACGAGGCATTGCTGCCCACTGGTTTTCAAGACCAGCTCCATCGGCCGCTCGGACAGCCCTCCAACCGGCGCGCCGAAGCCCCGTGAGGGGCCACGTCGCACAGGCAGGCCCCGATTCTAGCCGAAGCGCATCCGCACGAGCCTCTCATTCCAGCCTGAGAAGGCGCTGATTCGGGTGCTTCGACGGATGCCGCGAGCCGCACGCTCCCGCGCGGCAGCGCAATGCCCGAACGGATGCCGCGCCCACTCGTCAGCCCGCGTTCCCGCTCGAGCAGCGTACGTCGGCGGCCGTCTGCCCGGTCACGTCGGGGGGAAGCGCGTCGGCCGGCGGCGTCGTCGGCGCGGCGGTGGCCGGGGCATCCGTCGCGGGCGCCTCGGTCGCAGGAGTCTCGGCCGGAGGCGCGTTCGGGTCGGTCACGGTGCCGAAGTCGGAGGAGTTCGTCGCGTTGGGATCGATGACCACGGGGTGGTCGGCCACGAGCGCGGCGTTCAGCACCTGCGCCGACTCGGCGGGCACCACCGCGGCGAACCCGTCGGTGTAGACCGTCGGGTACTGCACGAACGCGATCTTCGAGAGGTCGATGTCCTGCAGCGTGCGCGCGATCGACATGAGTTGCGCCGGGTTCTGCAACGCGGTCGAGAGCGTCATGTTCGAGAGCACGGCCTTGGCGATCGAGTAGAGCTTCACGGGGTCGCCGAGCGTGCCCGAGCCCTGCATGGTGCGCATGAGCGAGGCGAGGAAGGTCTGCTGACTCGAGATGCGGCCGAGGTCGCTGCCGTCGCCGACGCCGTGGCGGGTGCGGAGGAAGGCGAGCGCGTCCATGCCCTGCAGGGAATGCGTTCCCGGATCGAGGAACAGGCCGGTGTACGGGTCCTCGATGCGGTCGACGACGCAGACCTCCACGCCGCCGATGGCCGTCGACAGCGCCGCGACGCCGTAGAACTCGACGATGCCGCCGACCGGGATCTGCACGCCGGTGAGCCGCTCGATCGTCCCGGCGACGCACCCGAAGCCGCCCCACGAGAGCACCTCGTTCATTCTCGCCCCGTAGAGCTCGGGCAGCCGCTCGCCCTCGGGGTTGTTCGGGTCCGCGCACTCCGGCACGTCGACGAGCATGTCGCGCGGGAAGCTCACGACCTCGACGTGGCTGTGGTCCTGCGAGATGTGCAGGAGCATCGTCACGTCGTTGAGCACGGCCGACTCCTCCTCGGGGTCGCCGAACGCACCGTCGTCGGGGCGCTTGTCGCTGCCGACCAGCAGGAAGTTCAGCCCGCCCTCCATCGCGCCGATGTCGGGCACGTTCTCGAGGATCGTCTCGCTCTCGAGCTTCACGGGCGGCTTCACGGCGGCGGTCGCGAGGAGGTCCACCGCGGCGTAGCCAACGACCGCCGTCGCGCTGACGGCGAGCACGGCGACGACGGCCGCGGCGATCTTGCCGTACGTCTGCCAGGCGCCGTGCCGCGGCATCCGGCCGTGTCTCGGGACGGCAGGCTCGACGGGCCCCTCCGGTGCAGACCGACCGCTCATCGCGCCCCTCCCGACTCGCTGATGATAACCGGCGAGACCCCGAACGGGCGGGATGCGCGTCAGGGAATCGAGTCGAGCACCGCCGCGAGGCCCGCGTGATCCACGTCCTCGGCGGTCTCACCGGCGGCCGCGCGGACCTCGGCGGGCGCCTGCCCCATGGCCACCGCGCGACCCGAGGCGCCGGCCCACGAGAACATCTCGATGTCGTTGCGTCCGTCGCCGACGGCGATCACCCGGTCGAGCGGGAGGTCGAGCCAGCCGCGCACGCGCTCGAGCGCGGTGGCCTTGCTGACGCCGTCGGGGGCGATGTCGAGCCACGCGGTCCAGCCGATCGCGTAGCTCACCT
>CBFGWW010000289.1:0-3401 GCA_965652625.1 uncultured Agromyces sp. | reverse complement strand
GGCCAGCCCGCCATCATGGCCGAGATGTTCCCGACGCGCATGCGCTACTCGGGCGTCTCGCTCGGCTACCAGGTCACCTCGATCATCGCCGGCTCGCTTGCGCCGATCATCGCGACCCTGCTGCTCTCGACGTACGGCTCGTGGGTGCCCGTGGCGATCTACCTCGCGCTCGCCGCGGCGGTCACGCTCGTCGCGGTCATCGCGCTCCGCGAGACCGTGGGCATCTCGCTCCGGTCGATCGACGACGCCGACCGCGAGAAGCTCGCCGAGCGGGTCGAGGCGTAAGGGCCCAGCGGATGCCGCGGGCGGCGGGCTCTGCGGAGTCGGTCGTGCCGCGGCATCCGCGCGCCTCCGCCTGCCCGACGATCCCCTCACACGCTCCGCGCGTCCCGCGAGTGGGCGATCTCGCCGCGGCATCGGCGCCGGGGTTCGCCAGGATCGGCCACTCGTCGCGTCCTTCGATTCAGGAGTCACCATGACCGAACCCGCCACCGGAGCGACAACCACAGCGACCGTGACCACCCCGAGCGCCACGACCGGCGCCGCGACCACCGGGACCCGCACGATCACGGGCGCCGTGCTCGAGGAGCTCGGGCGCGATCGGCCCTACGCCGACTCGAAGCCGATCACCGTCTCCCAGCTGCAGCTCGACGCGCCCGGGCCCGACGAGCTGCTCGTGCGCATCGAGGCGGCCGGCGTCTGCCACTCCGACCTCTCGGTGGTCGACGGCAACCGGCCGCGCCCGGTGCCGATGCTGCTCGGCCACGAGGCCGCGGGCATCGTCGAGGGGGTGGGCGCCGCGGCATCCGCCGCCGGGTTCACGGTCGGCGACCGGGTGGTCACCGCGTTCCTTCCGCGGTGCGGCGACTGCGACGGATGCCGCACCGGCGGCGTCATGCCGTGCGTGCCCGGCACCGCGGCGAACACCGCGGGCACGCTGTTCGACGGCGACATCCGCCTGCATCGTGACGGCGAGCCCGTGCACCACCACCTCGGCGTCTCGGGGTTCGCGACGCACGCCGTGGTCGATCGCCGCTCGGCGGTGGTCGTCGGGTCCGACGTGCCGGCGGATGTCGCGGCGGTCCTCGGCTGCGCGGTGCTCACGGGCGGCGGCGCGGTCGTGAACGCGGGGGCGGTGCAGCCCGGACAGGACGTGGTCATCGTCGGGCTGGGCGGCGTCGGCATGGCGGCGCTGATCACCGCCGTGTCGCTGCGGCACGGGCGCGTGATCGGCGTGGACGCCGTCCCGGCGAAGCTCGATCGCGCCCGCGAGCTGGGCGCCACGGCGGCGATGACGCCCGACGAGGCGGTTGCGGCGGGGTTGCGCGCGCCGCTCGTGGTCGAGGCGGCGGGGCATCCGCGCGCCTTCGAGACGGCGTTCGCGCTGACCGCGCCGGGCGGGCGCACCGTGACCGTCGGGCTGCCGTCGCCGACCGCGCTCGCGCAGGTGTCGCCGCTCACGATCACCGCCGAGGCGCGCACGATCGTGGGGAGCTACCTCGGGTCGGCGGTGCCGTCGCGCGACATCCCGCGCTACGCCGAGCTGTGGCGCGAGGGCCGACTGCCGGTCGAGGAGCTCATCTCATCGCACATCGCGCTCGACGAGATCGACGCCGCGATGGACACGCTCGCCGAGGGCCGGGCGATCCGCCAGGTGATCCGGTTCTGAGGGCCTCCGGCGCCCCGCGGCATCCGTTGCCCGCCGGATGCCGCGAACGTATCGTGGGAAACGCGGGCACCCATCGGTGCGACACCTGCCGCACTCCGCGTCGATGAAGTCGGGAGGGGCCATGGCGACGATCGCCTGGATCGGTCTGGGGCACATGGGCGGCCCGATGTCGGGCAATCTCGTCGCCGCGGGGCACGAGGTGCGCGGGGTCGATCCCGACCCGGCGTGCCGGGCCGCAGCGGCCGAGCATGGCGTGCAGGTCGTCGACTCGATCGCCGAGGCGGTGCAGGGCGCCGACGCCGTGTTCACCTCGCTGCCGCGGGGGGAGCACGTGCGGGAGGTGCTCGGCGGCACGGGCGGCGTGTGGGAGACGGCGCCGACGACGGCGCTGCTGCTCGACACGTCGACCGTCGACGTCGAGACGTCGCGCTGGTCGCACGACGAGTCCGCCGCGCGCGGGTTCCGCTTCGTCGATTCGCCCGTCTCGGGCGGCATCGCGGGCGCCCACGCCGGCACGCTCACGTTCATGCTCGGCGGCGAGGAGGCGGCCGTCGCCGAGGCCGCCGAGCTCGTCGAGCCGATGGCGGGGCACGTGTTCCGCGTCGGCGGGCCGACCATGGGGATCGCCGCGAAGCTCGCGAACAACCTCATGCTCTTCGTATCGCTGCTCGGGCTCGCCGAGGGATCGCAGCTCGCGGCGGAGCTCGGACTCGACGCCGAGACGTTCTTCCAGGTCGCATCGGTGTCGTCGGGCGACTCGTGGCCGCTGCGCACCTGGTACCCGGTGCCCGGCGTCGTGCCGACGAGCCCCGCCAACCGCAACTTCGATGCCACGTTCACGACCGTGCTCGCGCAGAAGGACCTCTCGTTCGCGGTCGCCGCGGGCGAGGTGGCCGGGCTGCACCTGCCGGCGTCGCGCATCGCGCTCGACCAGTTCGACCGGCTCATCGACGAGGGCTACGGCGGCAAGGACTGCAGCCTCATCGTGAAGTACGCCTCGGCCGACGGGCGCATCGAGGGGTTCGACCCCGAGGCGTGAGTGCGGGCCGCTGCCGGCTGCGGCAGGCCGGGGGCCGCGTCAGCCGCGCTGCACCGCCGCGATCACCTCGGTGAGGCGGTCGCGCAGCGCGCCCAGCTCGTCGAGGCTCATCCCGAGCCGGTCGACGACCTGCGGCGGGATCGCGAGCGCTCGTTCGCGGAGGGCTCGCCCGGCATCCGTCAACGCGACGTCGAGCGCGCGCTCATCGCGGAGGCTGCGCTCGCGGGTCACGTAGCCCTGCGCTTCGAGCCGCTTCAGCAGCGGCGAGAGCGTCGCCGGCTCGAGCTGCAGCGCCTCGCCGAGGTCGCGCACGGTGCGGGGGCTGCGGCCCCAGAGTGCGAGCATCACGAGGTACTGCGGGTGGGTCAGCCCGAGCGGCTCGAGGATCGGCCGGTACACCCCGATCACGCCGCGCGCGGCCACCGCAAGCGCGAAGCAGACCTGGTTCTCGAGGGCGAGCAGGTCGTCGGATGCCGCGACACCCGCGTTGCCGCCGGTGGTCGCCGAGCCCGGGGTCGTCGTCCCCATGCTCGCCGCCGCGGTCTCGGGCGTCACCGGGTCAGCGGTGGCGGTCGTCGTCCGTCGGTCGTCCATGGCCCCAGTATGCATCGCTTGCAATAATTAGTACACTAATGATTATGACACGATCCACCCGTGGCGACCGCACGGGCTCCCGCGGTTACGCGGGCTTCA
>CBFGWW010000288.1:0-3439 GCA_965652625.1 uncultured Agromyces sp. | reverse complement strand
CGGATGTCGGCGGGCACGCGCTCGAGGGCCATGACGGCCACGGCGCCGGCGTCCTCGGCGATGCGTGCCTGCTCGGCGGTGACGACGTCCATGATGACGCCGCCCTTCAGCATCTCGGCGAGGCCGCGCTTCACGCGGCTGGAGCCGGTCTCGGCAGTGCTCATCTGGGGGTTCCCTTCGGTGGAGGACGCGTGTTCACGCAGGCTCTCGGCCAATGCGAGCGCTTGGCCTAGGCCAAACGGTAGCATGGACCGCGACCGACCCGAAGAGGAGCCATGGACCGCGACCTGACCCTCGAGATCTCCGGCCGCGCGGCCGCCGACATCGCCGCCAGCGTGCGCGCGCTGATCGAACGCGGCGCCCTGCAGCCGGGCCAGGCGCTGCCGCCCGTGCGGACGCTCGCCGACACACTCGGGGTGAACCGGAACACCGCCGTCGCGGCATACCGGCAGCTCACCCAGGCCGGCGTCGTCGTCACCCGCGGGCGCGGCGGCACGCACGTCGCCGACCGTTCCGCCGTGCCGCAGGAGGGGTTCGCCGCCGACAGCGTGCTCCGCGACGTCGCGACGGGCAACCCCGATCCCGACCTCATCCCCGACCCGTCCCGGGCCCTCGCCCGAATGGCGGGTCGCCCCGTGCTCTACGGCGAGCCCGTCATCGATCCCGGGCTCGAGCAGTGGGCGCAGTCCTGGATGCGCGCGGACCTCGCTCCGTCGGAGTTGCGACTCACCATCACCAGCGGCGCCGCCGACGCCGTCGAGCGACTCCTCGCCCAGGCGCTCGTGCGCGACGACGCCGTGGCGCTCGAGGACCCGTGCTTCCTCACGAGCATCCACACGGTGCGGGTCGGCGGGTACCGCGCGGTGCCGGTGCCGGTCGACGACGAGGGCATGACGGTGGAAGGCCTGCGCACCGCGCTCGAGCAGGGCGTGCGCGCCATCGTGTGCACGCCGCGGGCGCAGAACCCCACGGGGGCGAGCCTCAGCGAGGCCCGCGCCGAGGAGCTGCGGGCCGTGCTCCGGGCCCATCCCTACGTCCTCGTCATCGAGGACGACCACTTCTCGATGCTCTCCCGCCGTCCGTTCCACTCCCTCATCGGCCCCGATCACCGGCGCTGGGCGCTCGTGCGCTCGGTCTCGAAGTTCCTCGGTCCCGACATGTGCCTGGCCGTGACCGCGTCCGACTCCGACACCGCGGAGCGCCTGGCGATGCGGCTCACGCCGGGCACCACCTGGGTGAGCCACCTGCTGCAACGCCTCGTGCTCGCCCTCGTGACCGACCCCGAGACCACCGCCGGCGTCGAGGCGGCGGCCGCGCACTACGCCGAACGGAACCGCGCGTTCGCCGAGCGCCTCACGACGCTCGGAATCCCCGCCGCGGCCGGCGACGGGCTCAACCTCTGGGTCGCCCTGCCCGTGCCCGCTCGCGACGTGTCCGAGCAGCTCATGCGACGCGGCTGGCTCGCCCGACCGGGCGACGCGTTCGTGCTCGCCGACGCGCCCGCCGCACGGCGGCTGCGGCTCACCGTGCACGACCTCGGCGCCACGGATGCCGAGCGCCTCGCCACCGACATCGCGGCCGCCGTGCGGGCTGCGGGTGGACGGCTCGTCCCGTCCGGGATGCGATGATCGACCGGTGAAGGTCCTCTCGATCCAGTCCGCCGTCGCCTACGGGCACGTCGGCAACTCGGCCGCCGTGTTCCCGCTCCAGCGCATCGGCGTCGAGGTCATGCCGGTCTACACGGTGAACTTCTCCAACCACACGGGCTACGGCGAATGGCGCGGCCCGCTCATCGATCCCGACGACGTGCGAGCGGTGATCACGGGCATCGAGGAGCGCGGCGCGTTCCCGCAGGTCGACGTCGTGCTCTCGGGCTACCAGGGCGGCGAGGGCATCGCCGACGTCATCCTCGACGCGGTGGCCCGCGTCAAGGCCGCGAACCCGTCGGCGATCTACGCGTGCGACCCGGTGATGGGCAACGCGAAGTCCGGATGCTTCGTGGCGCCGGCCATCCCCGTGCTGCTCCGCGACCGCGTGGTGCCGGCCGCCGACCTCATCACGCCGAACCAGTTCGAGCTCGGCTACCTGACGGACACCGAGCCCGACACGCTGGAGTCGACGCTCGCGTCCGTCGACCTCATCCGTGCATCAGGGCCGCGCACGGTGCTCGTGACGAGCGTCGAGCGGCCCGACCGCGAGGAGGGCACGATCGAGATGCTCGCCGTCGACGACACCGGCGCCTGGATCGCGCAGACCCCGCTGCTGCCGTTGAAGGCGAACGGCTCGGGCGACGTGACCGCAGCGCTCTTCACGGCGCACTACCGACGCTCCGGGGATGCCGCGGCAGCACTCGCGCGCACGACCTCGAGCGTCTTCGACCTGCTCGAGCGCACCCACGCGTCGGGCGAGCGCGAGCTGCAGCTCGTGGAGTCGCAGGAGTCCTACGCGAACCCGCGCATGCAGTTCGCGGTGCGGCAGGTGCGCTAGGTCGTCGCCCCGGTCAGCTCGGCCAGGCCTCCGCGATCTCCTGGCGAACCTCGCCGAGGAGGCGCGGCAGGGCCTTGGTGCCCGCGATGATCGGGAAGAAGTTCGCGTCGAGCGCCCACCGGGGCACGATGTGCTGGTGCAGGTGCTCGGCGATGCCCGCCCCGGCGATGCGCCCCTGGTTCATGCCGATGTTGAAGCCGTCGCACCGGGAGACCTGCTTCACGACCCGCATGGCCACCTGCGTGAGCTCGCCGATCTCGGCGACCTCCTCGGCCGTCGCCTCGTCGTACGTCGCGATGTGGCGGTAGGGGCAGACGAGCAGGTGCCCGCTGTTGTACGGGTACAGGTTGAGCAGCACGTAGGCGAGCTTCCCGCGCGCGACGATGAGCGACTGCTCGTCGCTCAGCTCGGGCGCGCGGCAGAACGGGCACGAGTGCTCGTCGGGCTGCTGGCCGTGCTGGATGTAGACGAGCCGATGCGGAGTCCACAGTCGCTGGAACGCGTCGGGCACGCCGGCGAGGTCGGCCGCGGCATCCGTCGGGACACCGTCGAACTCGTCGGCCTGGTACGCGCTCATCCGAACAGGTCGTCCCTCGTGGTCACCTGGCGGCGATCGTCGATCGCCGCGCGGATCCGCTCGATCGCGTCGGCGACCGGCACGCCGTTCTCCTGGGTGCCGTCGCGGAAGCGGAAGCTCACCGTCTCACCGGCGCGGTCGTTCTCGCCCGCGATGAGCTGGAACGGCACCTTCTGGGTGGTGTGCGTGCGGATCTTCTTCTGCATGCGGTCGTCGCTCGTGTCCAGCTCGGCGCGCACTCCGGCGCGCTGCAGCTGCCGCACGATGTCCCCGAGGTACTCCGCGTACTCGTCGGCGACGGGGATGCCGATGACCTGCACCGGCGCCAACCACACCGGGAACGCGCCCGCGTAGTGCTCGGTGAGCACGCCGAAG
>CBFGWW010000287.1:0-3460 GCA_965652625.1 uncultured Agromyces sp. | reverse complement strand
GCGAACCCCTCCCACTCGGTGCGCCCTGGCTCGTTCACGTGCACGTGCGTGTCGACGAGGCCCGGGATGAGCACCTCGTCGTCGGCGAGCTGCACATGCCGGGTGCCGGAGAGTCGCGCGCCGGGAGTCGACGCGCTCGAGGCCCGCTCTCGAGACGAGTGCGATGCCGTCGGCGACCCTTCGGCGCGGATGGCGTCCTGGGTCGTGGGACTCCTGAAAGCAAGGACGTCGTCGGCGGCGGGTGCGGCGTCCTTCTTTTCAGGAGTCTGCGGGCCGAACACCTCGACCGCCACGATCACGCCGCCTCGCACGGAGACCTCGGCAGGCACGAACGCGCCGTCGATCAGCACGCGATCGCCACGGACCACGAGGTCGACGGCGTCGGATGCCGCGTCGCGCCCGGCCGGCGCGACGTCGGCGCGGGGCATCCGCTCGTTCACCCCCACCGGCTCGCGCTCCGGTGGTCGGGGCCCGTGAGCCGCACCTGGCGGTTCACGTCCTTGTAGAGCAGGTAGCGGAACGGACCGGGGCCGCCCGCGTAGCAGGCCTGCGGGCAGAACGCCCGCAGCCACATGAAGTCGCCGGCCTCGACCTCGACCCAGTCGCCGTTGAGCCGGTAGACGCCCTTGCCCTCGAGCACGAAGAGCCCGTGCTCCATGACGTGCGTCTCGGCGAACGGGATGGACCCGCCCGGTTGGAACGTCACGATGTTCACGTGCATGTCGTGCGCGAGGTCGTCGGGGTCGACGAAGCGGGTCGTCGCCCAGGCGCCGTCGGTGTCGGGCATCGGTTCCGGCGCGACGTCGAGATCGCTCGTCACGAACGACGTCGGCGCGGGGATGCCCTCGACGGGCTCGTAGGCCTTGCGGATCCAGTGGAACGACGTGGGCGCGTCGCCCTCGTTCGCGATCGACCAGGGCGCTCCGGCGGCGAGATAGGCGTAGCCGCCCGGGCCGAGCACGTCGCGTTCGCCGTCGACGTCGAGGGTCAGCGCGCCGGACGTGACGAACACGACCCCCTCGACGCCGGGCTCGGCCTCGGGGTGCTCGGCGCCCCCGCCGGGCTCGATCTCGACGATGAGCTGGGCGAAGGTCGTGGCGAATCCCGCGATCGGCCGGGCGATGATCCACGACCGCGTGCGGGCGAAGCCCGGCAGCCTGCTCGTCACGATGTCGCGCAGCACGCCCTTCGGGATCACCGTGTAGGCCTCGGTCACGATGGCGCGATCGGTGAGCAGCTCCGTCTGGGCGGGCAGCCCGCCCGGCGGGGTGTAGTAGCTCATGGGACCTCCTCGTCCGTCGGCCGCGCGTCGCGGCATCCGTTCACGTCGTCGTGCGCCTCGGGCTCGCCCACTCGGCGAGCGCCTTGGCGTCGAGCCCGGTGTCGGCGGCGACCTCGGCCGGGGTGATCGCGCCGCTCTGCACGCCCCGGCGCACGAAGCCCGCGAGCGCGCGCACGGTCGCGGGCTCGTCGAGCACGGCGCCGGTCGTGCGGTCGCGGACGTGCCGCAGGCGTGCCGACACCTCGGGGTAGCCCTCGCGGTAGTACGCGTACGTCGCGAGGAACCGGGTCGGCAGCTGCGCCGGGTGCAGGTCCCAGCCCTGCGGGAAGCCGCGCTCGAGGGCTCGGCGCACGAGCCGGGCGTGCAGCCGCCACGCCTCGGGCGCACGATCCCCGACGGGCAGGATGTTCGTCGAGCCGTCGGACAGGCGGATGCCGGTGCCCGCCACGGCGACCTGCATCACGGCCTTGGCGTGGTCGGCCGCCGGGTGCTCGAGCGACTGGTACGGCGCGGCGATGCCTGCCGCGGCGCTGTAGTCGTAGGTGCCGTAGTGCAGCCCGGCGATGCGGCCGGGGGCAGCGAGCGCGAGGCGCGCGACGGGCACCAGTCCGTCGGCGCCGAGCACGAGCTGGGGCGTCTCGACCTGCACCTCGAACCGGAGGCGCCCCTCGGGCAGGCCGTGCACGTGCTCGAGCGCGGCGACGGCGTCGGCCATCGCCTGGACCTGCGCGACCGTCGAGACCTTCGGCAGCGTGAGCCGGAGGCCGTCGGGCAGCCCGCCCTGGTCGACGAGGGCGGTCACGAACAGGTCGAGCGTGCGGATGCCGCGCGCCCGCGTCGGCGCCTCGAACGACTTGAACCGGATGCCGATGAACGGCGGCGCGAAGTGCGCACCGGTGGCCGCGGCGACCCGCTTCGCCGCGCGGACCGCGTCCGCGTCCTCGACGTCGTCGCCGCGGTCGCCGTAGCCGTCCTCGAAGTCGATGCGCAGGTCCTCGATGGGCTCGCGTCCGAGCTTGCGGTCGACGAGCGGTGCGACCTGGGCGGCGACGTCGGCCGCGAGGCCCACGTCGAGGCCGAGCGCCTCGGCGCCGCCGGCCGACGCGAGCGCCTCCTGGGCGGCCCGACCCCACTCGACCGGGAGCTCGGGCGTGTACCGGTCGCCCGGCACGTACACCGTGTGCACCGGCTGCCGCGAGCCGTCGTCGCCCGGATACACGCTCGCGAGCAGCCGATCGGTCGAAGCCAGGCGGGCGTCGATCGCGGCGTGCACGATGGGCGACAGGGCGGTGCGCACGCTCACTCCAGGAGCTCGTAGGCCGGCAGCGTGAGGAAGTCGACGTACCCGTCGGCGAGCACGAGATCGGCCACGAGGCGCGCGGCGGGCTCGTAGTACGCGGCGAAGCGGTCGGGCGGCACGTCGGCGCGCAGCGCCGCCACCTCCTCGTCGAGCACCTCGCGCACGAGCTCGGGCGTCAGCGTGCGGCCGGTGTCGGCGAGCACGACGTCGTGGCGCAGGTGCTGCCACACCTGCGAGCGCGAGATCTCGGCCGTCGCGGCATCCTCCATCAGGCTGTGCAGCGCGACGGCGCCGTTGCCCGACAGCCACACGGCCGTGTACGCCACGCCCACCGAGAGGTTGGTGCGCAGGCCGGCCTCGGTGACGGTGCCGCCCGTCGAGGCGACGTCGAGGAGCTCCGCGGCCGACACGTCGACCTCGGGTCGCTGGCGGTCGAGCTGGTTCGGTCGGTCGCCGAGCACGCCGTCGAAGACCTCGCGGCACACCGGCACGAGGTCGGGGTGCGCGACCCACGATCCGTCGAACCCGTCGTTCGCCTCGCGGGTCTTGTCGGCGCGCACCTTCTCGAAGGCCGTGGCCGTGGCCTCGGGGTCGGCGCGGTTCGGCACGAACGCCGCCATGCCGCCCATCGCGACCGCGCCACGGCGGTGGCAGGTCTTCACGAGCAGCTCGGTGTAGGCGCGCATGAACGGCGCGGTCATCGACACGGATGCCCGGTCGGGCACGATGAACTCGGGTCCCGCGTCGCGGAACACCTTGATGATGCTGAACAGGTAGTCCCAGCGGCCGGCGTTGAGGCCCGACGCGTGGTCGCGCAGCTCGAAGAGGATCTCGTCCATCTCGAACGCGGCCGGGATCGTCTCGATGAGCACGGTCGC
>CBFGWW010000286.1:0-3463 GCA_965652625.1 uncultured Agromyces sp. | reverse complement strand
CCGCCTCACATGAGGCGGATTCGAAATCTCACTGAGGGGATGACGGCCCCGAGGGTTCGGCGAGGTCGACGGCGTCGGCGCGGGTCGGGTCCTGCGTGAGCAGCGCGATGCCCTCGCGCACGGCCTCGAACGTCTCGGGCGCGGCGAGCACGCGGAAGTGCCCCGCGACCGGTACCTGCATGTTGGTCGCGCCCTCGAGCGCGCTCCCGTCGGGCACGTGCGGGTCGAAGGTGCCGAACACCGAGACGATGCGCGCATTCACGGATGCCGCGTCACCGAGCATCACGATCGTCTCGTCGCTCGGCAGCAGCGCCCGGATGCTCGGATCCCCGAAGAGCCGCGCGCGCCGCGCGCCCGCGAACGGCGTGCAGATCGCCACGACCCCGCGGACGCCGAGCGACTCGCCCTCGTCGTCGATGAGCACGTGCTTGCCGATGAGCCCGCCCTTGCTGTGCGCCACGATCACGCGTCCGGCCGGCGGCGGCGCCGACCGCGCGAGCGCCTTCGCCACGCGCGCCGCCGTCTCGGCGATCGGACGCCGGTTCGCGCGCATGCCGTGCACCACGACGACGCGATGCCCGGCCGCGTGCAGCGCGTCCCCGAGGGGGCGCAGGAACGACCAGTGCTCGTACACGCCGGGCAGCAGCACGACCTGCGGCTCGTCGGGGTCGCCGTGGCGCCATCCGGCCGGCTCGTGGCGGGCGCCGAACACGGCGAGCTGGTGCCAGCCGGCGAACGCGTAGTCTCGGGCCATCACGCCGAGCGCGGCGGGCACGCCGAGGTGCGGCGCCGCGGCCGCGGGCGCCTCGACCAGCGACCCCGGACGACCGGCCGGCAGCCCCTGCGCGTGGCGGACGATCAACTCGCCGACGCGACGCCCCGCCCGGATCATGGTCTCGTGCCCGCGGCCGGGCACCTCGGCGTACCGCCCGTCGGGTACGAGCCGCGCGACCTCCTCCGCCCACTCGCGCGGCACGACGCGGTCGTGCTCGCCGCGGACGACGAGCGTCGGCGCCGCGATCTCGGGGAGGACGAGCTCGATGCGATGCTCGAGCATCGGTCGCAGGTTCGCCGCGTACCAGCGCGGGCCCGCCTTCGCGTAGAGCGCGATGCCGTAGCCGAGGGCCTTCGGATGCACCAGGGCGATGTCCTGCAGGAACCGCATGGTCTGCTTCGCGAGCGTGCGCTCGCGCCGGTTGACCGTCGGCGCGATCAGCACGAGCCGGTCGACGAGCTCGGGATGCCGCGCCGCCGTCTCGGCGACGACCTGCGCGCCCGTCGAGTGGCCCACGAGCACGGGCCGGTCGATCCCCTCGGCCACGAGCAGCTCGGCGAGGAGCTCGCCCGCCGCCGGCATGCTCAGCGGTTCTCGTGGTTCGGGCGCGTCGCCGAAGCCGGGCAGGTCGAGCGCGTGCACCGTGCCGGTGGCCTCGAGCACACCAGCGAGTTCCGACCAGTAGTCGTGCGCCATGCCGAGGCCGTGCACGAGCACGTAGTCGGGTCCGTCGGGTCGGCCCGACTCGTGGATCACGACGACGTCCTCGCCGCGGCGGAACTCGCGGGTCGGCGACATGACCGCAGTCTAGGGGCGCATCAGTCGATGACGCCGGATGCCGCGAGCCGACGCAGCACCTCGGCGCCAGCGGGTGGGCAGCGGTCGACGTCGGCCGTCGTGACCCAGTGCAGCTCGCCGACCTCCGCCGACGCGGCGGGCGCGGCATCCGTCTCGGCTCGGAACACCCGCATGCGCACCAGCCGGCCCTCGGGCTCGCCGTGCGCCTGCACGACGACCTCGAAGAGCTCCTCGAGCGCGTGGGGATCGAGCTCGAGCGCGACCTCCTCGAACGCCTCGCGAGCGGCCGCCTCGGCGGCGGTCTCGCCCGGGTCGATCTTGCCGCCGGGCATGTAGTGCACGTCGCGATCGCGTGCCGTGACCATGAGCACGCGGCGGTCGCGCACGAGCGCGATCGCGGCGACGAGCAGGTCGGGCAGCTGGGACATCCACTCCACCCTAGGCGGGGGCTACGCTGGCTCGCAGTCCGGTCGCGACGGCGCGACGGTGCGACGGAACGGAGGGACCGACGGTGGGCGATGCGCAGCGCGGGTACGCACGGGTCGTGCAGTCGGAGGTGTACCGGGCGGGCGTCGGCGGCACGAAGCCGGCCGTGCCGGTCGACCACGATGCGCTCGAGCAGGCGGCGCGCAAGGCGGTGTCGGCCGAGGCGTTCGCGTACCTCGCGGGCGGCGCCGGTGGCGAGGCGACCATGGCGGCCAACCGTGCGGCGTTCTCGCGCTGGCGGGTCTGGCCGAGGGTCCTGCGCGACGTCGCCGAGCGCGACCTCTCGATCGAGCTGCTCGGCCGGCGTCGCGCGACTCCGTTCATCCTGTCGCCCATCGGCGTCGCCGAGCTCGCGCACGCCGATGCCGACGTGGCCGTCGGGCGCGCGGCATCCGAGCTCGACGTGCCCTACGTGCTCTCGAACCAGGCGTCGCGGCCCATGGAGGAGGTCGCCGTGGAGATGGGGGCGGGCTCGCGGTGGTTCCAGCTGTACTGGAGCCGCTCCGACGAGCTCAACGCGTCGTTCCTGCGCCGCGCGGAGGCGGTCGGCTGCGAGGCCGTGGTCGTGACCCTCGACACCCACCTGCTCGGCTGGCGCACCCGCGACCTCGACGCCGCGTTCCTCCCGTTCACGCGGGGCCAGGGCATCGCGCAGTACACGAGCGATCCCGTCTTCGCCGAGCTCGTGCGCGACCGCGTCGCCCGCAGCACCGGGCCCGGGGAACGGCCGAAGGTCACCCCGACGCTGCTCCGCTCGGCATTCTCGATCGCCCGCTCGGCCGTCGGCACGCGACTCGTCGACGGCGGCGTGCGCGACGCCCTGCGCTCGCCGCTGCCGCGCGCCGCGGTGGAGACGTTCCTCGACGTGTTCTCGGACCCGAGCCTCACCTGGGACGACCTCGCCCGCCTGCGCGAGTGGACGTCGCTGCCCGTGCTCCTGAAGGGCGTGCTGCATCCCGACGACGCGAGCCGGGCGCTCGACCACGGCGTCGACGGCATCGTGGTCTCGAATCACGGCGGGCGCCAGGTCGATCGCTCGGTCGCCACGCTCGACACGCTGCCCGCGATCGTCGAACGCGTCGCCGGCCGCGTGCCGATCGTGCTCGACAGCGGCATCCGCGGCGGCGCCGACGCCGCCATCGCGCTCTCGCTCGGCGCGACGGCCGTCGGCATCGGGCGGCCGTACGCCTACGGGCTGGCCGTCGCCGGGCAGGACGGCGTGCGCGAGGTCGTGCGCAACCACATCGCCGAGCTCGACCTCACGCTGGGCCTCGCGGGCCACCGCTCGATCGCCGAGCTCGGGCCCGAGACGCTGCGGGCGGCGGGCTGACGCCGCCGACTGACGTGCCTGACGCCCGCCGACTGACGTGCCTGACGCGGCCGGTCGACACCGCTGTCACGGCC
>CBFGWW010000285.1:0-3517 GCA_965652625.1 uncultured Agromyces sp. | reverse complement strand
GACATCATCGTGACCACGAAGTGACTGGAACTGATCGATGCTTGCTGTTTCGCGTCAGTTTCCTGCACATGGCGGAGCGCTTCCGCCACCCACCGCACCGGCGCGGCCATCGCGGCGCCTGTGATCACACCATGCACAGTGAGGAAGCACGAATGAAGAAGTCGCTACGCTTCGGCACCGCGATCGCACTCGCGGCCACCGCATCGCTCACGCTCGCGTCCTGCGGGTTCGGGGGCGGCGGCTCCGGCGGCGACGCCGAGGGCGACGGGAACACCCTGGACCTGCTCGTCCCGAGCTACTCCGACGCCACGCAGGGCCTCTGGGAGGACGTCATCGCCGGGTTCGAGGAGGAGAACCCCGACATCAGCGTCAACCTCGAGGTGCAGTCGTGGGACAACCTCGAGAGCGTGATCACCACGAAGATCCAGGGTGGCGAGGCTCCCGACATCTACAACGGCGGTCCCTTCGCCGGCTTCGCGGCCGACGGGCTGCTCTACCCGGCCGAGGAGGTCGTCTCCAGCGAGACCTACGGCGACTTCCAGGAGTCGTTCCTCGCCAACGCCGAGGTCGACGGCACCGCCTACGCGCTGCCGCTCATCGCATCGGCGCGCGCCCTGTTCGTCAACAACGCCCTGCTCCAGCAGGCCGGCGTCGCGGCGCCGCCCACCACGTGGGACGAGCTGCTCGACGCGGCGACGAAGATCTCCGCCCTCGGCGGCGGCATCGCCGGCTACGGCATGCCGCTCGGCTCCGAGGAGGCGCAGGCCGAGGCGGCCGTGTGGCTCTGGGGCGGCGGCGGCACGTTCGGCGACGCCGACGCGATCACCGTCGACGACCCGGCGAACCTCCCGGGCGCCGAGCAGATCAAGAAGATGATCGACGCGGGCGCGACCCAGGCCGACCCCGGCTCGACCGACCGCTCGCCGCTCATGGACATCTTCATCCAGGGCAAGATCGGCATGCAGGTGGGCCTCCCGCCGACCGTCGGCCAGATCGAGGAGAACAACCCCGACCTGGACTACTCGATCGTGCCGATCCCCACGCAGGACGGCAGCCCCTTCACGCTCGGCGTCATGGACCAGCTCATGGCCTTCCAGAACGACGGCGACAAGCAGGACGCGATCACGAAGTTCTTCGACTACTACTACACCTCGGACGTGTACGTGCCGTGGGTGCAGGCCGAGGGCTTCCTGCCGGTCACGAAGTCGGGCGCCGAGGCGCTCGGCGGCGAGGAGGCGCTCGCGCCGTTCCTCGAGGTGCTGCCCGACGCGCAGTTCTACCCGTCCACCAACCCGCAGTGGCAGGCGACGGATGCCGCGTTCAAGGCGCTCTTCGGCCAGATCCAGACGAAGCCCGCACAGGACGTGCTGACCGAGATCCAGGCCCAGGTCGACGCCGGCTGACGCCGCGGCATCCGTTTCGAATCGCACCACCACCGGAGGGATCGGTGACCATCGCACCATGAGCACCTCGACCGATACGTCATCGACCCCCGCGGGGGCGGCCCCCGGCCGCCCCCGCACCGGCGGGGCCGGATCCGACGGGCCGGCCGCGCGCAAGCCCGGCGGGCGCGACCTGCTCGCCTCGCTGCCCTGGATCGGGCCCGCGCTCATCCTCATCCTCGGCGTCGTGCTGTTCCCGGCCGTCGTCATGTTCTACAACTCGACCCGCGACATCTCGATCTCGGGTCTCGACAAGGGATCGGTCGGCTTCGACAACTACGTCGAGGTGTTCTCGTTCCCCTACTTCTGGCCGATCTTCCTCCGCACCATCGTGTGGGTCGTCGTGGTCGTCGCCGCGACGGTGCTCATCTCGCTCGGGCTCGCGCAGATCCTCGACAAGGCGTTCCCCGGCCGCCGCATCGTGCGGCTCGCGGTGATCATCCCGTGGGCGGCATCCGTCGTCATGACGACGCTCGTCGTCTACTACGGGCTCGAGCCGTACTTCGGCATCATCAACAAGTTCCTCGTCGACGTGGGCCTCATCGAGACGCCCGAGGGCTACGGCTGGACCCGCAACCCCACGACCGCCTTCGCGTGGTCGATCGTCGTCGCGGTGTTCGTGTCGCTGCCGTTCACGACGTACACGATCCTCGCGGGCCTCGCGACGGTGCCCGGCGACGTGGTCGAGGCCGCGAAGATGGACGGCGCCGGCCCGTTCCGCACCTACTTCAGCGTGGTGCTCCCGCAGCTGCGCGGCGCCCTGTCGGTGGCCGTGCTCATCAACATCATCAACGTCTTCAACTCGCTGCCGATCCTGAAGGTGATGACCGGGTCCATCCCCGGCTACGACGCCGACACGATCATGACGCTGATCTTCAAGTACATCCAGAACCAGCACAAGGTCGACGTCGCGAGCGCCCTGTCCGTCGTCGCCTTCCTCATCGTCATCGTGATCGTCGCGGTGTACGTGAAGGTCGTCAAGCCCACCCGGGAGGTCTGACCCGTGGCCGTCACCGCACCCGCGTTCGAGACGATCGGCGCGCCCGCGCCGGTCAACCGGCGACGCCGATACACCGAGGACCAGGTCTCGATCTGGCGCGTGCTGCTGCGCATGTTCGCCGGCGCGATCGTGCTCGTCGTGTTCATCCTCCCGTACACGATCATGTTCTTCGGCTCGGTGAAGACGAAGGCGCAGATCCGCTCGGTCGAACCCACGTACCTCCCCACGGAGTGGCACTGGGAGAACTACATCAACATGTGGTCGACCCCCGAGACGCCGCTGCCGCAGAACCTGGTCTCGACGATCGTCATCTCGGTGTTCGCGACGCTGCTCGTGCTCGCCGTGGCGCTGCCCGCGGCGTACTACACGGCGCGGTTCCGGTTCCCCGGGCGCTTCGTGTTCCTCTTCCTCGTGATCGTCACGCAGATGCTGCAGCCCGCCGTGCTCACCTCGGGCCTGTTCCGCCAGTTCGTCACCCTCGGCCTGATCGACACCTGGGCGGCGATGATCTTCATCAACGCGGCCTTCAACCTGTCGTTCGCGGTGTGGATCATGCACTCGTTCTTCGCCGGCGTGCCGAAGGAGATCGACGAGGCCGCGCAGATCGACGGGGCCGGGCGGCTCACGGTGCTGTTCCGCATCCAGCTGCCGCTCGTGTGGCCCGGCATCGTCACCGCGATCGTGTTCACGTTCGTCGCGTGCTGGAACGAGTTCGCCGCCTCGCTCGTCATCCTCTCGACGGCGGGCAACCAGCCGCTCTCGGTCGCCCTCACGAAGTTCGTGGGCCAGTACGAGACGTCGTGGCACTACGTGTTCGGCGTCTCGATCGTGGCGATCATCCCCGTCGTGATCCTCTTCATGATCATCGAGAAGCGCCTCGTCGGCGGCCTCACCGCCGGCAGCGTGAAGTAGCGCGGCGGCGCCATCGGGCGCGCGGCGCCGCGCCCGGACCGCCGCGGGCCACGCCTCAGCGTTTCCCTGTCGCCCGCCCGCCCGGCGGAGGGGATTCGCACGAGCGGAGGAGGCTCCTGCGCCGTGCGACCTCCCGGCGCGCGAATCTCCTCCCGCGGGGACG
>CBFGWW010000284.1:0-3534 GCA_965652625.1 uncultured Agromyces sp. | reverse complement strand
GAAGATTCACAAATTTGTGAATCGCGCGTAACATCGCGCGCATGACCACCGTGATCAGCACCCGAGGCCTCGAGAAGCGCTTCGGGCGCACCATCGCCCTCGACGGCCTCGACTTCTCCGTCGACGCCGGCGAGATCCACGGCTTCCTCGGCCCGAACGGCGCCGGGAAGTCCACCACCATCCGCATCCTGCTCGGGCTCGCCCGGGCGTCGGCCGGCGAGGCGACCCTCTTCGGGCGCGACCCCTGGACGGATGCCGCAGACCTGCACGAGCGGGTCGCCTACGTGCCCGGCGACGTCGCGCTCTGGCCGAACTTCACGGGCGGCGAGGCGATCGACCTCCTCACGCGACTGCGCGGCGGGATGACCGACAAGGCCGCCTACCGCGAGCGCAAGCAGCGCCTGCTCGACGTGTTCCAGCTCGACCCGCGCAAGAAGGGTCGCGCCTACTCGAAGGGCAATCGCCAGAAGGTCGCCCTCGTCGCCGCGTTCGCCACGCCCGCCGACCTCTACGTGCTCGACGAGCCGACGAGCGGCCTCGACCCCCTGATGGAGCAGGTGTTCAACCGCGAGATCGACCGGGTCGCCCGCGACGGCGCCACGGTGCTGCTGTCGAGCCACATCCTCTCCGAGGTCGAGGCGCTCTGCGACCGGGTCACCATCATCCGCGCCGGCAAGGTCGTCGAGAGCGGCACGCTCTCCCAGCTCCGCCACCTGACGCGCACCGAGATCTCGTTCATCCACGACCCGGCGAAGGAGGCGGGCGTCACCGCGATTCCCGACACGCACGACCTCGTCATCGACGAGGGACGCGTGCGCTTCACGGTCGACAGCGACCGGGTCGCCGACGTGCTCCCCGACCTCGGCCGACTCGGCGTGCAGGGCCTCACGGTCGCGCCGCCCTCGCTCGAGGACCTCTTCCTGCGCCACTACGGCGACGAGCTCGCCCCGGTCGAGGCGGAGGCCAGGGCGTGACCAGGCTCATGGTGCTGCTCCGGCAGCGCATCCGTCGCGACCGCCTGCAGCTCGCGCTGTGGATCCTCGGCACCGCGCTGCTCGCCTACGGCTCGATCTCGGCGGTGTACAGCACCTACGGCGAGGAGAGCGACCGGCGCGAGATCCTCGGCGTCGCGATCGCGACCCGCACGATCCTCGTCTTCCGCGGCACGCCGAACGGCGTCGACGAGGGCGCGTTCGCCTTCTTCCTCCTCTTCGCCTGGCTCGCGCTCATGGGCGGACTGATGAGCACGTTCCTCGCGGTGCGGCACACGCGCCAGGAGGAGGAGCAGGGTCGCGCCGAGGCCATCGCCGCGACGCCGGCCGGTCGCATCCTGCCGACCACGGCGACCGTGATCCACGGCGTGCTCGCGAACCTCGCCCTCGGCCTGCTCATCGCCCTCGCGCTGATCGCGAACGGCCTCGACGCGACGGGCTCGTTCGTCTGGGGTGCGGCGATCGCGGCATCCGGCATCGCGTTCGTGGCGTTCGGCCTGTTCGCCTCGCAGCTGTTCCGCACGTCGCGCGCGGCCAACGGGCTGTCGGTCGCGTTCGTGCTCGCGGCCTACCTGCTGCGCGGCATCGGGGATGCCGCGGGCACGCCGTCCGACGACCTGCTGCACGTCACCCCGGCCTGGCCGAGCTGGCTGTCGCCCATCGGGTACGGGCAGTTCACCGGCGCCTACGTCGAGAACGACCTGACGCCGCTGCTGATCCCCCTCGGATTCGCCGCCGCGGTCATCGCGCTCGTGTTCGGCCTGCAGGCCGTGCGCGACCAGGGGGCGAGCCTCGTGGCCGGCCGGGCCGGTCGCGCGACCGCCGGACCGGTGCTCTCGAGCTCGTTCGGGCTGGCCTGGCGACTCAACGTCTCCATCCTCCTGTCGTGGACGGCGGGCGCCATCGCGACCGGACTCCTGGCGACCTCGCTGTCGTCGGTGGTCGACCAGGCGGCGACCGACACGCCGCAGGTGCTCGACACGCTCCGGGCGGCGATCGGCAGCGACGCGACGATCGAGGAGGCGTTCGTGGGCGTCTTCTACGGGCTGGTCGGCGTCCTCGCCGCGTGCTGCGCCATCCAGGTGGGCATCCGCGCCCGCCAGGAGGAGGCGCACGGGACCGCCGAGCTCGTGCTCGGCACGCGTGTCCCCCGGGTGCGCTGGCTGCTCGAGTACTGGATCGTCGGCGTCATCGTCATCGTGATCGTGCTCGCCGCCGCCGCGCTCGCGGGCGTCGTCGGCGCGGGCAGCGCGTCCGACCCCGAGTCGCTCATCCCGAACGTGCTCGAGGCGGCGGCCGCGCAACTGCCGGCGTGCCTGGTCTTCCTCGGCCTCACGCTGCTCGTGTTCGCGTTCGTGCCCCGGGCGACGATCCCGGTCGGCTGGACGGCCGTCGGCCTGGCCGCGATCCTCGGCACGTGGGGGCCGATCCTGCAGCTGCCCGACTGGGTCGTCGAGCTCTCGCCGTTCGCCCACTCGCCGGTGCCGTCCGGCGGCGAGACCGACTGGACCGGCGGGTTCTGGATGCTCGCGATCGCCCTCGCCGCCGGCGGGGCGGCCGTGTGGTCGATGCGGCGACGCGAGCTGGCGTCTGGCGGGTGAGCGTCGGGCGGATGGGAGACTGAGCGGATGCCGCGCGACGAACAGGGCCTGAAGGCCGCGGTCGAGCAGTCGGCCGCGGTCCTCACCGCGGCCGGCTTCCCCCGGATGCCGGCACGCGTGCTCATGGCCCTGCTCGTCGCCGAGGCCGGCGGCCTCACCGCATCGGAGCTCGGCGAGCGGCTCGGCGTGAGCGCCGCCGCGATCTCGGGCGCGGTGCGCTACCTCTCGCAGATCGGCATCCTCCACCGCGTGCCGCAGGCGGGCAGCCGTCGCGACCGGTGGGAGTTCCTCGACGACGCCTGGTACACGGCCCTCATGGCGAAGAGCCCGGTCTACGGCGTCATCGCCGACCTCGGCGACCGCGCCGCCGACGCGATCGGCGACGAGACGGATGCCGGTGCGGCCCGCGCCCGCGAGATGGCGCGGTTCTACCGCTTCATCGATGCGCGGATGCCCGACCTCATGCGCGAATGGGAAGAGCTGCGCGAACGCTGATCAGGCGGCGAACATCAGCAGCACGCCGACGATGCCGGCGACCACCGCGATCCCGATCAGGATGAGCCCGACGTTCCGGATGATGCGGCGGCCGGGCGGCGGCTCGTGCAGGCGCAGGCGGTCGGGCTCGCGCTCCTTGAAGTAGGCGGGCTCCTCCTCGGGATGCCGCACGTGCGCGCGCTCCTCGTCGCTCAGGCGTCGCTGGTGGAACGCGCCCTCGGCGAACCAGCGGATGGTCGCGCCGTGCTCCTGGTCGATCACGACCGCCTCGGTGGCGAGCCACCGGCCGTCGGCGAGGCGGATCAGCAGGGCGAGGAGGAGGCACACGAGACCGCCGCCGAGGGCGATCCACCCGATCACCTCGGCGACGACCGAGACGACCTCCGACGCATCCATGGAGCACACGGTAGCGGACGCCGGGACCTCCGGTGGTCGGGTGGCGCCGG
>CBFGWW010000283.1:0-3535 GCA_965652625.1 uncultured Agromyces sp. | reverse complement strand
CGCATGTCGTACATCCCCGAGGAGCACCAGCCGAGCACCTACCGGGTCACGCGCCACATCACGCTCTCGCCCGAGGCCGACGGCGGGCCGTTCCGGTACGGCGTCTCGCTCTACAGCTACATGACCGACTACGGCACCGTGCTCGACCTCGAGACGGCGCTCGCCCACGTCGCCGACGTCGGCGCGACCGGCGTCGAGATCCTCGGCGAGGGCCATATCGCCGGCTACCCCGAGCCTACGACCGAGTGGGTCGACCGCTGGTTCGCGCTGCTCGACCAGCATGGGCTCGAGCCGACGAACTACGGCTCGTGGATCGACACCCGTCTGCACTCGAGCGGGCCGAATGCGCGCCGGCTCACCGTGGAGGAGGGCGCCGGCATGCTGCAGCGCGACCTGCGACTGGCGAAGCGCCTCGGCTTCCGATTCGTGCGCCCGAAGATCGGCGTCGTCTCGAGCGACCTCGTGCCCGACCCGATCTGGACCGAGTCCGTCGAGCGCTCGCTCGACCTCGCGGCCGAGCTCGACGTCGTGATCTGCCCCGAGATCCACTCGCCGACGCCGATCAAGCACCCGGTCGTCGACGACTACATCGACCTCATCGATCGCACCGGCACGACCCACTTCGGCCTGCTGCTCGACACCGGCATCTTCCAGGACCGCCCCATCCCGCTGCGGCCCGGCGAGCTGCCCGGCCAGCGCCCGGCGTTCCTCGACGGCATCGGGGTGGACCCCGCGGACATCGCCGACATCGCGAAGTACGTCGTGTTCATCCAGGCGAAGTTCCACGACATCGACGAGCACCTCGAGGACCAGCAGATCCCGTGGGAGCCCGTGCTCCGCGCCCTCAAGGACGCCGGGTACACGGGGTACCTCTCCAGCGAGTACGAGGGCGAGCGCACCCCTTGGCGGTCGATCGAGCAGGTCCGCCGTCAGCACTCCCTCATCCGCCGCATCGCCGCAGGGCTCTGAGCCGCGGCATCCGCAACGACCGCACCAGACGGATTCGACCGCACCACACAGACAGGACCCACCATGCCGAACGGACTCATCCAGGACGACAGCCTGCGAACGCACCCCGAGGGGCTCGCCCTCTCGCTCACCCTGCCCTGGTACCGAAGCCTCTGGCTCTCGTCGGTCTCGACCTTGCGCCTCACCCTCGACGGCGAGCCGGTGGATGCCGCGGACCTCGCGTTCGAGCTCGACGGCGTGCGGTACGCGCTCGACGACCTGCCCACGCAGCACGACGTGCTCTGGTACCTGCAGGCGCACCCGCTGCTCATCGTGCAGCGGCCCGAGCCGACAGCGCTCGGAGAGACGCACGACGTCGAGCTCTTCGGCGAGCTGCGTCTGCCCTACATGCAGATCGCCCCGGGCGCCGACGGCGGCCCGGGCGTCTACGTGCCGAACGTCGTGCGCCAGGTGCTCACGCTCACGGCGACCGACCACGATGCGGCGCCGCCGGCACTGGTGACGGATACCGCGCCGCCGACGCCCGCCGCCGAGGAGGACCCCTTCAAGCTCGGCCTCACGCTCTATTCGGCCAGCGCCGAGTTCCGCGCGGGCTGGTACGACTTCGAGGGCCTGCTCGACCGTGTCGCCGAGCTCGGCATCGGGCCGGGCATCGAGATCGTGGCGTCGCAGGTGCTGCCGACCTATCCGGTCGTGTCCGACGAGTTCGTGCGCACGTGGCGGTCGGCGTTCGACCGGCACGGATTCGATGCGAGCTCGTTCGGCGCGAACCTCGACATGGGCCGCCGTCGCGACCGCGACATGACGCCCGACGAGGAGTTCGCGTTCAGCGAGACGCTCTTCCGCGGTGCGAAGCGGCTCGGCTTCCCGCTCGTGCGCATCCAGAGCGCGAAGCCCGAGCTGCTGCGCCGCCTCCTGCCGATCGCCGAGGAGCTCGAGCTCAAGCTCGCCTACGAGATCCACGCGCCGATGGGGCCGAACGCCGACCCGATCCTGAAGGTGCGCGACGTCTACGCCGAGCTCGACTCGCCGCTGCTCGGCTTCGTCGCCGACTTCTCGGCCACGATGCACAGCATGTCGCCGACCCTGCTGCGCGCGGTGCGCCGAGCGGGCCTCGACGACGAGGCGGTGCAGGTGCTGCAGGACATCTGGGCGACCGACGCCCCGATGCGCCAGCGGCAGGAGGAGTTCATCGCCTACCTGCGCGGGCGCGACTTCGACCCGGGACGCCTCGGCTCGTTCGCACACCTCGCGTTCAACATGCACGGCCACGTCGACCCGCGCGAGTGGGCCGACATCATGCCGCAGATCCTGCACGTGCACGCGAAGTTCTACGACATCGACGAGCAGGGCGAGGAGCCCGCGATCGACTACCCCGAGCTCGTGCGCGTCTTCGTCGAGGGCGGCTACCGGGGCTACTGGTCGAGCGAGTGGGAGGGCCACGCGTTCGCCGAGCTCGGCGAGGTCGACCCGCTCGTGCTCGTGCGTCGCCAGCACGACCTCATCCGCCGCAGCATGCGGGCGCTGCAGCCGGCATGAGCCGCGCGACCGAGACCGAGGAGCCCGACATGACCGACGCGGCATCCGTCGATGACCTGCGAACCGCCAACCGGGCGGTGGTGGAGGCGTTCTTCGCCTCGAACCTCGACCGGGCCAAGCGCCGGATCGCGCTGCAGTGAGGGAGGACGCGCGACGATGAGCGACACTAAAGCGCTCCAGGCCGACACCGCCGGTGTCCCCGACTTCCGGCGGATGCCGGTGCCCGACGCCATCCGCTGGCTGGCCGAGCACGGCGAGCCCGCCGACCCGCGACCCGACATCGACACCGCGTCGCTGGTGCGGCGGTTCCCGCACCTCGCGGGCGTCGAGACCGTCGATGAGGTCGTGCGGGGCCCGCACGGACCCGTCCCGGTGAGGGTGTTCACGGATGCCGCGGCGGCGCCGACCGGCTCGGCGCTCATGTGGGTGCACGGCGGCGCCTTCATCGGGGGCCACCTCGACATGCCCGAGTCGAACTGGTTCTCGCGCGAGCTCGCGGCTCGCGGCATCCCGGTCGTGTCGGTCGACTACGCGAAGTGCCTCGGCGACGTGCACCACCCCGTGCCGTCCGACGACGTGCTGGCCGCGTGGGAATGGGCGCGCGCGGTCGCCGCCGGCCGGCTCGGCGTGCCCGCGACCTCGCTCGTGCTCGGCGGCGCGAGCGCCGGCGGGACGCTCACGTCCGGCGCGGTCATCCGACTCCGCGACGCGGGGGAGCCGCTGCCCGCGGGGCTCGTGCTCGTCTACCCGGTCGTGCACCCGAACGGCCCGGATGCCTCGCCCGATGTCGATCCCGCGACGCCGCACGGCCAGCTCGCGCTGAACTTCGCCGGGTCCGCTGAGGCGCTCGCAGATCCGCAGGCGTTCGCGGGCCTCGGCGACGGACGCGGATTCCCGCCGACGCTCATCGTCGTGTGCGAACTCGACGACCTCCGCCCGTCGGGCGAGGCGTTCGCCGGGACGCTCGCGGCGGCCGGCGTCGACGCCGAGCTGCGGCTCGAGGCGGGTGCGCAGCACGGGCACATCG
>CBFGWW010000282.1:0-3551 GCA_965652625.1 uncultured Agromyces sp. | reverse complement strand
CTGAAGTTCAAGTGGGGCTTCGACGACTCGCTCGACGTGGTGGGCATCCACCTCGTCGGCGGCCTCCTCGGCACGCTCTACCTCGGCATCTTCGCCAACGGCACCGGCCTCATCTACAGCGGCCAGTTCAACCAGCTGGCTGCGCAGGCCATCGCGGCGGTCGCCGTGCTGCTCTACTCCTTCGTGCTCGCCTGGGTCATCGGCTTCGCGATCCAGAAGACCATCGGCTTCCGGGTCAAGAACGAGGACGAGATCGCCGGCATCGACACCGTCGTGCACGGCGAGGAGGGCTACAAGCTCGAGACCGTCTGACGACGCTGAATCACCGCGAGGGCGGTGGGGTAGTGTGCGGGTGTGCCAGACACCAGCCGCTTCCTCACCGCCCTCGGGCGTGTCATCCGATCGTTCACCGGCGGGCGGCAGCAGGCAGCTTCGACGGATGCCGCGGGCACCGCCGCGTCGGTCTCG
Source organism: uncultured Agromyces sp. (assembly GCA_965652625.1). Taxonomy (GTDB): domain Bacteria; phylum Actinomycetota; class Actinomycetes; order Actinomycetales; family Microbacteriaceae; genus Agromyces. The sequence continues at coordinate 3,083 of CBFGWW010000282.1, read as the reverse complement.
ACCGGGTTGCTCTCGCCCGGGCAGACGGGGCCGTCGGCCACGGTCGAGGTGGACCCGCGGCGTCTGAAGGGCGTGCGGCTCGCGTACACGCCGTCACGTGACGGCGAGCCCGACCCGGGCGAGATCGTCTGGACGTGGGTGCCGTTCGAGGAGCGTGACGGGCGCGGCAAGGATCGCCCGGTCGCGATCGTCGCGGCATCCGGGGGAGGGGACTTCCTGGCGGTGCAGCTGACGAGCAAGCCGCACGACGGCGACCGCGATTTCGTCGCCCTCGGCGACGGCGCGTGGGATGCCGCGGGGCGGGCGAGCTGGGCGCGCATCGACCGCGTGTTCCGGGTGCGGGCCGGCGGGATGCGGCGCGAGGCGGCGTCGCTCGATGCGGCACGCTACGGGCGGTTGGCGACCGCGCTCGGCGAGCGGTACGGGTGGCGCTAGCCGCCCCCATGAACCGAGCGGGCGTGTCTCGCGCTCGTGCCGGGCCGGCGTCAGTGGCGCGGCGGTCGATGCAGGCCGAACGGCGACCCCTGGTCGTCGCGACAGAGACGGAACTCGCCGAAGATCGCGGCCGTGGCTTCGTCGTCGCCGCCCGGGAGCTCGTCGACCGAGCCCCCGAGGCGGATGACCTCCGAGACCGCGGCGTCGAGATCCTCGACGCGGAAGAAGACGTAGGGCGAAGCGCCCTCGTCGCCGCCGTGGACGCCCGCGGGGACGCCGACGCCATCGATCGCGTACCCGTCGCCGCCTGGGCCGGACTCGAACGACCAGCCGAACAGCTTCCCGTAGAACGAACGCGCGGTCATGGCATCCGCCCCGCCGAACTCGATGAACGACACCTCACCGGTCATGGTTCCTCCGCTCGCGGTTGCGCGCGGCACCGCTGCCACGCTGTGCGCCAGCCACGGTAGCCCCGGCGGGAGGGCGCGGCAACGGGTTGCCATGCGGTCGCGGAGGCCCGCCGAACGAGGAAGACCCCCGGCGAACCGGGGGTCTCGTGGTGGGCGATGCCGGGCTCGAACCGACGACCTCTTCCGTGTGAAGGAAGCGCGCTACCAGCTGCGCCAATCGCCCATGTGGGACACGGTTCCGATCTCGTCGTGACCGCGGATTCGATACTAGCCGACCCGAACGGGCGAATGCACATCGGCGGGCCGACCGGTGCGGATTCGACCGGCACGAGGGCTCGACACGCCCGGGAAACACGCACGGATTCGCGCGATGACCGGGCCGAACGTGCCATGCGGCCCCCCCGGTTTGTGATTCGTTCACCGAATCCGTTAGAGTCTCTCTGTCGCCGAAACAGCGACAACGCGGATGTGGCGCAGTTGGTAGCGCATCACCTTGCCAAGGTGAGGGTCGCGAGTTCGAGTCTCGTCATCCGCTCTGATCAGCAGGGGCGAAAGCCCCTTCTGTTCTTTGGTGGTGAACCCAGACACGGTGGATTGGCCGAGAGGCGAGGCAGCGGCCTGCAAAGCCGTATACACGGGTTCGAATCCCGTACCCACCTCGGTGAAAACCCTGGTACCGGCTCACCCCGGGAGCAATGGGCGATTGGCGCAGCGGTAGCGCGCTTCCCTGACACGGAAGAGGTCACTGGTTCGATCCCAGTATCGCGCACCACCTGAAAACCCCCGCCTCGGCGGGGGTTTTGTCACTCCCGGCTCTCAGCGGACCTGCTCCGCCGGGTACACATCCCTGATTCGCTCTCGGAAGAATCTGCCCGCGCTGTCGGCTTCGCGCAGCCCCCGGTGCACCGATGGGGGGACCGCGAAATAGCGGTACACGTCGCCGGAGGTGAACTCGAGTTCGAGCACCGCCGTGCCGGCGTCGTACCCGGCCGACGCGATCGCCGCGGAATCCAGACGGTGTCGTCGCACGGCCTCAGGCTACGTCGGCGCGGAGCGAGGTTCGCCCGACACGCGCCGTTCACGCGTTCAGCTCGGCGAGGATCCGCGGATACACGTCGATGTGGGCGCGCGCGCCGAGGAAGACGTCGGCGTGGCCGTACCCGCGGAGCACCGTGAGCGAGTGCCGCCCTGGCTGATGCCGTTCGAGGTACGCGTGGGTCTTCCTCTGGCTGTCGGGCAGGAACGCGCGGTTCTGCGCGCCCGCGAACAGTGCGAACCTGGCGTGGGTCTGCGGTGCGACCGCCGCGAATCTCGGGGGGAGTCCGCCCTTGTGCCGGAGGGACACCAGATGGCCCTCGCGGTCGGATGCCGCGAGCTGGGCGTAGAAGCTCATCGGCACGCGGCCGAACTCGGTCGCGACCCAGTCGTGGGTCGCGGCATCCAGATTCGCGTGCCGCCAGAGCGCAGGATGCCCCGATCCGAGCGCGAAGCTCGCCATGTTGCAGCTCGCATTGGTGCACTCGGCATGCCACACGCGCACCGCGTTCCGGGTCACCCGGGCGAGCGCGCCCTCGGGGCCGTCCCGCCAGGGAACGTCGACGTACGACTGCGTGCGCTGCATGAGCGGCCGCAGCGTGTGCAGCTTCACGCGCGCGAACGGCGGCATCACCGGGTGCAGCGACACTCCGTTCGACACGATCACCTCGACCTCCGGCACGAGCCCGCTCACCGCCGCCATGCTGAGGGCCGTCGATCCCTGACAGTGCGCCACCGCGCCGAGGGACGAAGCTCCGGTCTGTGCGAGCACGTGGCGGACGGCCGCCGGGATGTCGTTGAGCGCGACGTCGTCGAGCGTCCAGGGGCGCGGGTCGAGGTCGGTCGAACCGCGCCAGTTGAGCATCCACACGTCCCAGCCGTCATCGAGGAGCACGTCGACGAGCGTGCGGGCGAGGGGAGGCCGGAACGATTCCGCTCGCATCGCCACACCGTGCAGCAGCAGGATGGGGCCCTTGGTGGGCTCGGTGTCGGTGCGCACCCGGATGAGGGTGATCGTCACGCCGTCGCCGGCGTCGATGAAATGGACCTCGTCGTGGTGCCGGAAGCGTGCCGTGGCCCTCACGATGGTTCCTTCAGTGCGGGCGACGACGCCGCCGCGGGGACGGAGCCGGGTGCGGGGGGACCCGGGCGCAGATAGATGTCCTTCATCGATCCGGCGAAGAACGCTCCGAACCGCGCGAT
>CBFGWW010000281.1:0-3556 GCA_965652625.1 uncultured Agromyces sp. | reverse complement strand
AACGGCGACCACCCCGGCGAGACGGGCACCATGCTGCCGCCGCTCGTCGACCACCACGTGCACCTCATGCTCGTCGGCGCCGACGCGCTCGCCGACACCGCGATCTCCGGCATCCTCGACCTGGGCGCGCCGCTCGACCTCGTGGCCGCCCGCCGCCACCGCGACGGCCTGCCGCGCGCCGACTTCGCCGGCACCGTCCTCACCGCGCCGGGCGGGTATCCGATCGGGCGCCCGTGGGCGGCGCCCGGGTGCGCGCGCGAGGTGGGGCCCGTGCGCGGCGACGGCCGGTCGGCGCTGCCGAGTGCCGCCGAGACGGCGGTCAGCGAGCAGCAGGCGTTCGGGGCATCCGTCATCAAGGTCGCGCTCAACGCCGACGTCGGGCCCGTGTTCGACGCGACGACGCTCGACGCCATCGTGCGGGCGGCGCACGAGCGGGGCATGCCCGTGGTCGCCCACGTCGAGGGCGACGGGATGACGCGACTCGCGGTGGAGGCCGGTGTCGACGCGCTCGCCCACACGCCGTTCACCGAGCTCGTCGACGACGCGCTCGTCGCCCGCGCCGTCGCGATCGGCCAGCGCTGGATCTCGACGCTCTTCGTCACCGGCTACGGCACGGTCACCCCCGAGTCCGAGCGCGCCGCCGACAACCTGCGGCGCTTCCTCGACGCCGGCGGACGCGTGCTCTACGGCACCGACCTCGGCAACGGCGACCAGCCGCTGGGCGTGAACCCCGACGAGCTCGCCCTGCTCGTCGGCGCCGGCCTCGACGCCCCTGCGCTGCTCGCCGCGATCGCCGATCCGTGGCCGCGCCCGGCGCGCGCCGAGGGCATCGTGACGTTCGTGCCCGGCCCCGTGCCCGACATCCTCGACGACGTGCCCGCGTGGCTCGCGACCGCGTGCGTCGTGCCCACGGAAGACCTGGAGGCCCTGTGACCCTCGACCCGCACCTCGCGTACGCCCGGCGCATGGACCGCGCCGACGGGCTCGCGCACTACCGCAAGCGCTTCGTCGGCGCCGAGAGCGACCTCGTGTACTTCGATGGCAACTCGCTCGGGCGGCCGCCGATCTCGGCGATCGAGCGCATGGACCGGTTCCTGCGGGCGGACTGGGGCGGGCGGCTCATCCGCGGGTGGGACGAGGCCTGGATGCAGCTGCCGTTCGAGATCGGCGACCGCATCGGCCGCGCCGTGATCGAGGCGAAGGCCGGGCAGACCGTCATCGGCGACTCCACGACCGTGCTGCTCTACAAGCTGGCGCGCGCCGCGGTCGACGCGCAGCTCGCCCGCGACCCCGGCCGACGCGAGATCGTGGTCGACCGGGACAACTTCCCCACCGACCGCTACGTGCTCGACGGCATCGCGCGCGAGCGCGGCCTGCGCCTGCGCTGGATCGAGGTCGACACGTCGTCGGGCGTGACGCCCGAGCACCTCGCCGAGGCCGTCGGCCCCGACACGGCGCTCGTCGTGCTGTCGCACGTCGCCTACCGGTCGGCCTACCTCGCCGACGCCGAGGAGCTCACGCGCGTCGCGCACGACGCCGGCGCCCTCGTGCTGTGGGACCTCTGCCACTCCGCCGGGTCGGTGCCGGTGCGGGCCGACCACTGGGGATTCGACCTCGCCGTCGGCTGCACCTACAAGTACCTCAACGGCGGACCCGGATCCCCCGCGTTCGCGTACGTGCGCGACGACCTCCAAGACGTGCTCGCCCAGCCCATCCAGGGCTGGATGGGGACCGCCGACGTGTTCGCGATGGGGCCCGAGTACCGGCCGGCCCGCGGCATCCGTCGCTTCATCAGCGGCACGCCGCCCATCGTGGGCATGCTCGCGATGGAGGAGACGCTCGCCATGATCGAGGAGGCCGGCATCGGGGCGATCCGCACGAAGTCGGTCGCGCTCACCTCCTACGCGATGACCGTCGCCGACGAGTGGCTCGCGCCGCTCGGCGTGCAGCTCGCCTCACCGGTCGCCTCCGAGGAGCGCGGCGGGCACGTGACGCTGGAGCATCCGGCCATGCGCGAGGTCACGGCGCGGCTGTGGCAGCGGGACGTGATCCCCGACTACCGCGACCCCGGCGGCCTGCGACTCGGCCTCTCGCCGCTCTCGACGAGCTTCGAGGAGGTGCACCGCGGCCTCGCGGCCACGCGCGACCAGCTGCGGGCCGTGCTCACCGAGCGGGCCGGGCTGGCGTAGCCACCGGCTCGGCGGGCGTTCCGGTCGTGCTCCGACGGTCGGGGAGCATGATCGCGAGGATCACGGCGAGCGACAGGCCGAACTCGAACACCGCCGAGAGCCAGAGCTCGGGCGCGGTGACCACGAGCGAGACGCCGAGCACCACGTGCGTGCCGCTGATCGTGAGGATGATCGCGCGGCCCGCGGCGACCTGTGCCCGGTGCACCAGCACCAGGCCGACGACGATCGCGACGCCCATGAGCATGTTGTAGACGCCGACGTTGCGCGTCCAGAGCGCCACGGCGTCGTACTCGTCGGGCTCGATGAGGAAGATCGGGTACAGCTCGGGGCTGCGGAAGAAGAACGACTCGAGCAGGCCGACCGTGATGAGCGTCAGCGCCTCGAGGGCGGCGAGTACCTGTGCGACGCGATTCATGGGCGCATCCTCGTCGGGTGCGGCGGCCTCCGCATCGGGGCCTTCCCCACCTTCCGATCGCGGATGCCCCGACCCGAATAGCAGCCCCCTCACCGTATTGGCAAGCCCTGCGGTCCCTTCGGGCGGCTCCCGAGGAGCGCGCGTAGCATGACCGGATCGCAACGACGAGGAGGGTGGAACCATGACCGACACGGACCGCAAGATCGCCGACGCGACCCAGTCCGCACGCGAAGCCGCATACAAGGTGACGGATGCCGCCGGCGACGCCGGAGACGAGCTGCTCGACGAGGCGGGCGACGCCGTCCGCGACGCGAGCACGGCCGCCCGCGGCGCCGCCGACGAGCTCTCCGACGGCGGGACCGACGCGAAGGAGCACGTGGCCTCGGTCGTCGGCGACGTGATCGACGACGTGAAGTCCGCGGCGTCCGATGCCGCCGAGGCCGTCACCGCGCAGGCCAAGGAGGCGTACGCGAACGCGAAGACCGCCGCCGACGACGGCGTGACCTACGTGCAGGCCCGCTACCGCGAGAACCCGGTGGCCGTGATCGCGGCAGGCGCCGCGATCGTCGTGGGCGTCGTGCTCGTGCTGCGGGGGATCTTCAAGCGCTGAGGGTGACGGGGAGGCCCGGTCGGACGCGTGTCGCCGACCGGGCCGACCCACGCGGGCACGCCGGGCATCCGTGGGCGGCATGCAGCGCGCCATGCGGAGGACGCGGAGCCGCTCGCCGCCGCTGTGCGGCCGGACGGCGCGTCGCCCCGCGCCCGTTAGAATCGAGGCATCCACACCCTCGACACCGGACGGAGAACCGCGGTGCCCACCATCGTCGTCGACGTGATGCCCAAGGCCGAGCTGCTCGATCCCCAGGGGAAGGCCGTGGCCGGCGCCCTCGCCCGAACGGGCCACACCGGATTCTCGGGGGTGCGCATCGGCAAGCGATTCGAGCTGACCGTA
>CBFGWW010000280.1:0-3559 GCA_965652625.1 uncultured Agromyces sp. | reverse complement strand
TAGGTCGACGCCTGGTAGTCGAGCGTGTCGAGGAACGCCGTGCGCAGCGTGGGGTCGCGCCAGGTCGCGGCATCCGTCGCAGCCAGAGCGTCGCGCATGCGCTCGACGGCCGCGCTCGCCCGGTCGCCACCGGCGATGGCCTCGTCGAGCTCGTCGCGGCTCACGTCGTAGATGACGTCGAGCACGGCGCTGTCGCCCGTGACGATGTCCCACTCGAAGATCCACATCATGGGCGGCGGCTCGAGGCCGATCGCGAAGACCCGCCGGTCGGCGAACGGGCCGATGTAGAGGCCCTCGGTGACGGCCTCGCGCGACTGCGCCATCGCCTCGCCGATGGCCCGCACGGTGGCGGGGTCGTCGGAGAACCAGCGTCGCGCCCAGTCGGCGGTGAGCTGGGCCGGGTCGGCGCCGGGGTCGCGCGCGAGGCGCACGGCGAGCTCGGTGTTGAGCTCGTAGAGCTGCCAGAAGCCGGCCTTCAGCTCGAGCGAGAGCGGCCCGGCGCGCCACGGCCCGCCGTCCTGCGTCCAGGTCCAGATGCCCTCGAGATTCGGGTTCGCCGCGATGAAGCGTTGCAGGGCCTCCTGGTAGAGCACGCCGAGGTCGTTGGGGAACGCGCCGAAGTTCTCGAACTCGCGGCGGCTCTGGAACTCGACGATGCGGCGGTGGTCGCCGACCTCGAGCGTGTGGTTGAGCGGCAGGTGGCTGTAGAAGTCGCCGAGCGTGTACTTCGTCGACACGATGAGGCGGTCGGAGGCGATGCCGTCGAGCACGGCCCGGTAGGAGTCGTCGTTCGTGTGCATGTCGCCGACGGCGCCGACCCCGACGCTCCACGTGCGGAAGATCACCTCGCGGTCGGTCCGCTCGGCCTGCTCGGTGAAGGCCGTGAGCATGGCGCGAACGGAGTCGACCGTCGTGACCGCGAGCTCGGAGTAGTAGTCCCAGCCGGGCAGGTCGTAGACGCGACCGGCCTCGCCGATGCGCACGAGCAGGCCGTCGACGTAGGGCAGCTCGGCGTAGAGCTCGTCGAGGCCCGCCGAGTACACGTCCCAGAACGCGGGATCCTCGGTGGCGAGCCCGCCGAACCGGTCGGTGAGGTACGCCTCGAGCGGCGTCGTGAGCGTGAGCATGTCGGTGCGGAAGTAGACGCGCAGGCCCGCGTCGTGCGCGAACTCCCACATCGGCCCGAACGCCTCGCGCATCGCCAGCGCACGCGCGACGTGGTCGTCGTCGGGGCCGTAGACGTCGTCGCCGACCTCCGAGAACGTGAGGTACTCGATGAACCCCGGGATGGCGATCGCGTTGTAGCCCTCGGCGAGCGCGTGACGCACGTACGCCTCGAAGTCGGCGCGCGCGACCACGAGCGCCGCCTCGTCGATGTAGGGCGCGTCGGGCAGGATGACGTCGGCGAACGCCTTCGAGTTGTGCGAGTAGTCGTCGCCGGCCGCCCACTCCGCCTCGTCGACCGTCACGCCCACGGCGCCGAGGTCGACCATGCGGAACCCGAGCTCGGACTCGACGACGTCGCCGAGCCGCTCGTCGACGGGCCGTCGGTCGCGCACCGCGGCGGCGAGGTCGTAGACCCCGAGGGCAGCGCCGGCCTCGGTGGCCGCGACCACCCGCAGCGCGGAGGGCGCGCCCTCGAGGCGGTAGGTGTCGTCGGCATCGGATGCCGCGGCCGCGCCGCTCCCCTCGACGACCACGTCGAGCGTCGCCGTGCCCGCGGTGGCGCCGGCCTCCGCGACCGCGGCCTGCAGCTCCTCGACCGCCATGCCCACGCGCACGGAGTCGGGCGCCGTCACCGCCGTGAACGCCGGCGGCAGCGCGACGGCCGCCTCGGGCGCGGCCACGAGCGTCTCCGTGGGGATGTCGGACGGCTCCGAGCGGATGCCGAGCGCATCCGTGAGCACGAATGCGATCCCGACCCCGAGGGCGAGCAGGACCAGGATCGCGGCCCCGGCGCGCAGGGCTCGTCGGGGGCGCGTCATCACGCGGCGCAGCGTAGCAGAAGTGGGACAGATGTCCCACTCTGTGCGTCACCTGTGCGTTCATCCAGCGGTCGCGACCGCTTCCCCTGCGCGTCATCCGCTCGACGGACGGCGTCGATTGGCTCGCCGCATGAGCCGAACATCGACACGACGCGCCCTGCCGCGCGTTCTCGCACTGTCCGCCGCCGCGGCCCTGGCCGCCGTCATCATCCCCTCCCCCGCCATGGCCGCGCCCGGCCAGGGCGACGAGCACTCGAACTCGCCCTACGTGCAGGCGCACGAGCCCACGCTCGTGGCCCGCGCCACGCTGAGCGCCGACCACCTCGAGCCGGGGCCGGCGTCTGGCGCACTCGCCTCGCCCGGCAACGGTCGCGTCGGCCCGTGGCCGGGCCAGGTCATCCCCGGGTTCTCGGCCGCCATCGACAACGGCGACGGCACGTTCTGGGCGCAGCCCGACAACGGCTTCGGCAGCAAGGGCAACTCCGCCGACTTCCTGCTGCGCACCTACCTCGTGCGCCCGGCCTGGCAGACCGCCGATGGAGGCGCCGGCGAGATCGCGATCGAGCGCTTCGTCTCGTACAACGACCGCGACCACGTGCTCGACTTCCCGATCGTCAACGACGGCACGGCCGAGCGCCTCCTCACCGGCGCCGACTTCGACATCGAGTCGGTCGTCCGCGCCGCGGACGGCTCGTTCTGGGTGGGCGAGGAGTTCGGGCCGTTCCTGCTGCACTTCGACGCGAACGGCACCCTGCTCGAGAAGCCGTACTCCCTCACCGGTGCGAAGTCGCCGCAGAACCCCTACCTGCAGCCGGGTGAGACGCCGCGCGTGCGCGCCAGCCGCGGGTTCGAGGCGCTCGCGGCATCCGTGAACGGGCGCTACCTCTACCCCGTGATCGAGGGCTCGTACGCCGACGACCCCGACCTGCGCCGCCGCGAGATCCACGAGTTCGACACCGAGCGCGGCGCCTACACCGGGCGCACGTGGAGCTACCAGGCGGACCAGGAGGCCAACGTCATCGGCGACGCGTTCACGGTGCGCAACGACGTGCTGCTGCTCGTCGAACGCGACGACTTCGAGGGCGACCGGTCGGTCACGAAGCGCGTCTACGAGGTCGACCTGCGCCGCACGGATGCCGCGGGGTACCTCGAGAAGACCCTCGTGCTCGACGCGCTGCGCATCGCGAATCCCGACGGCATCGGCGCGGGCGACGGCTACGGCACCGGCGAGGTCTTCTCGCTGCCCGTGCAGTCGTTCGAGACGGTCGTGCAGCTGAGGAACGGCGACCTGCTCATCGGCAACGACAACAACTACCCCGGGAACGACGCGCGCGTGCCCGGCACGCCCGACGACACCGAGTTCGCCGTCATCGACCTGGACAAGGTGAAGATCGAGCCGTCACCCGTCACGCTCGTCGGCCACCGCGGGGCGAGCGGCTACCGGCCCGAGCACACGCTCGCCTCCTACGAGACCGCCATCGTGCAGTGCGCCGACTACATCGAGCCCGACGTCGTGTCGACGAAGGACGGCGTGCTCGTCGCCCGCCACGAGAACGAGATCAGCGGCACGACGG
>CBFGWW010000279.1:0-3560 GCA_965652625.1 uncultured Agromyces sp. | reverse complement strand
GGCATCCGCCCGTGGCACCTGGCGGACTTCGGCTCCGTGACCGCGCTGCGCGTCACCGGGGTGGACGCGCCCCTCGACCGGCTCGGTGAGTCGGGCGACGCGGTGGGGCATGCGCGAGCCGGCTTCCGCGCGTCCGCCGTCGAGTGGTCGGCCGCGCCGCAGCCGCCCCGCCGACCGGATGCCGCGGTCGCCGACGCCGACACGGTGCTCCTGCCGCGTCCGCACGATCCCGACACGGTGCGCACCCCCACTGAGGGCGCCGTCGTCGCCGTTGCGGACGACGGGCACGCGGATGCCGACACCGTCCGGCGCCCGCGGCAGACCCCGGCGCCGAGCGTCGTGCACGATTCCGCGTTCGACGTCGCCGCACCGCCGACGTCCCGCCTCCGCGTCATCGCGCCGGTCGCCGCGCCATCGGCGGCGCCATCGCCCGACGCCGACCTCGCCGGGCGCGGGCCGCGCGTCCTGGGCGCGGTGCTTCGCCTCGACCAGGCGATCACGCCGACGCCCCTCGAGCCGGCGCCGGCCGTCGGCCGACCGGCGCGGGCCGACCGCGACGCCCCGGCCGACCGCGACGCCGCGCACGACCGGGAGGCGCGCGAGCCCGCCGCCGCGGCATCCGTCGAGCCGCGCCCGGCACCCGGCGTCCCGGCGTTCCGCGTCGGCGACGGCGACCCCCGCCCGGTCACCGGCCCGGTGCTCATCGGCCGCCGGCCGCACGCGCCGCGCGTCCCCGACCCCCGCGGCGTGGTGCCCGAGCTCGTCACCGTCGCGTCACCGCGTGCCGTCGTGTCGGGGACGCACCTCGAGCTGCGCGTCGAGGGGACTCGCGTCGTGGCGACCGACCTGCGCTCCACGAACGGCACGATCGTGCGGAGTGCGACGGGCGTGCGCCGCATGCGCGCCGGCGAGTCCATCGTGGTCGCACCGGGCACCCGGCTCGACCTCGGAGACGATACGATCATCGAGATCCTCCCCGCCCCCACCGCTCCACCCGAGTGACCCGAACAGACAGCAGGCACGTCCCGTGACCCAGATCGGCAACGGCATCGCCCGTCATCGCGTCACGCTGCCCGACGGCACCGAGATCACGATCGCCTGGGCGGCCGCAACCGACACGGGCCTGCGTCGCGAGGTCAATGAAGACAGCTTCGTCGCGCAGGCGCCGATCTTCGCCGTCGCCGACGGCATGGGCGGGCACGCGGCCGGCGACTTCGCCAGCGCCGCCGTGGTCACCCGACTCGCCGAGCACGGCGGCAAGTCGATGATGGGCACGCCCGAGATCGACGCGGCCCTCCGGCTCGCGGTGCAGGACATGGGCCGCGGCGCCGGCGTCACCGACGAGGGCAGCGGCACCACGGTCACGGGCGCCGCTCTCGGCACCATCTCCGATGAACCCGCCTGGATCGTGTTCAACATCGGCGACTCGCGCGTCTACCGGCTCGTCGGCGGCGTGCTCGAGCAGTTGACCGTCGACCACTCGATCGTGCAGGAGCTCGTCGACGCCGGCCAGATCACGCGAGAGGAGGCCGACACGCACCCGCACTCCAACGTGATCACGCGTGCCGTGGGCTTCCACGAGGCGCCGATCCCCGACTACCGCGCCATCGCGGTCGAGCCGGGCATGCGCCTGCTCATCTGCTCGGACGGGCTCACGAAGGAGCTCACGTCGTACGGCATCCGGCACTTCCTCGTTGCCAACCCGAAGCCCGAGCAGGCCGCCCGCCAGCTCGTGGATGCGGCGGTCGGCAACGGCGGCCGCGACAACATCACGGTCGTCGTGGTCGACGTGCTCAAGGTGGTCCGACCCGCCCACGCGCCCCAGCACCGCAGCCCCGACAGCGACCTCGACTGACGGATGCCGCGGGCGGCCGCGGCACGTCCTCACAGCAGTCGTGGCGGCATCCGTGCGCCCGCCTACAATGGGGGTCACCGGGGCCCGCCGGGCGTTGGTGCGGGCGCCGACGGACTCGAACGCTGGGAGGATCGTGACGAGGCGCCTGCCGTCCACTCCGCCGAACCTGCCCGGGTTCGCGTTCATCCGCGTGCTCGGCTCGGGCGGCTTCGCCGACGTCTTCCTCTACGAGCAGAACATGCCCCGCCGGCTCGTGGCCGTCAAGGTGCTGCTCGCGGAGGTCGTGAACGACGACCTGCGCCGGATGTTCCAGGCCGAGGCCAACCTGATGGCCCAGCTGTCGTCGCATCCGTCGATCCTCACGGTGTACCAGGCGAGCGTCGCCGCCGACGGCCGCCCCTACCTCGTGATGGAGTACTGCTCGTCGACGCTCGGGCAGCGCTACCGCGCCGTGCAGCTGCCGCTCGCCGAGGTGCTCTCGATCGGCGTGCGCATCGCCAGCGCCGTCGAGACGGCTCACCGGCAGGGCGTCCTGCACCGGGACATCAAGCCGTCGAACATCCTCACCACCGCCTACGGACACCCCGTGCTCTCCGACTTCGGCATCGCGGCGACCCTCGGCGAGGCCGAGACGACCGAGGCCGTGGGCCTGTCGATCCCGTGGTCGGCGCCCGAGGTGCTGCACGACGACGTGTCGGGCACGGTCGCCAGCGAGGTGTGGTCGCTCGGGGCCACGGTCTACTCGCTCCTCGCCGGCCGCAGCCCGTTCGAGGTGCCGGGCGGCGACAACGCGCCGGTGATCCTCATGGGGCGCATCGAGAAGGCCAAGCCCGCGCCGACGGGGCGGGTCGATGTGCCGCCGAGCCTCGAGCGCGTGCTCGCGCGCGCGATGTCGAAGCGACCGCAGGACCGGCAGGCGAGCGCGCTCGAGTTCATCCGCGACCTGCAGTCGGTCGAGGAGGAGCTCGGGCTCCCGCAGACGCCGCTCGAGGTCGCGATGGACGACTGGGCCCTCGCGACCGCGGTCGACCTCGACGAGCGCACGCGCGTGAGCGGCCACCCCTCGACCGTCGATCGCCAGGCGGGTCGCCGTCGCTCGCGCCGGACCCTCGTGCGGACGCAGAGCGCGGCGCAGGGGATCGACGGTCGCTCGAGCGAGCTCCCGCCGGGCCGCTCACGCGCGGCGCCGCCCACGACGAAGCGGCTCGTGTGGGGCATCTCCATCGCCGCCGCCCTCATCGTCGCGCTCGTCGGAGCCGGCGTCGTCGCGGTCCTGCAGGGCACCCGGTCCATCCCGGTCGTCGCGAACGTGCAGGGCTCGGTCGTCGACGGCTCGGCCGTCTTCACGTGGGACGATCCGGGCATCCGGGGCGGCGACGCCTACCTCGTCGCCGTCGACGGTGAGCCCGAGCCCGTCCAGCGCGTCGCCCGCGTCGAGATCCCGGTGCAGGAGGGCGACCGGGTGTGCGTCACCGTCACGGTGACCCGCGAGGGCAGGAGCGGCGCTCCGAGCGCGGAGCGCTGCGTCGACGTCACGGGGGTCGGCTGATGCGGATGCCGAAGGTCGGCCGTCACCGTTCCGCACTCATCACCGCGGGGGCGATCACTGGCGTGGTCGCGCTCGTCGTCGGCGTCGCCGTCGTGTCGGGCGGATACGCCGCCCAGCGGGTCGACCTCGGCGACGCGTCGGTCTGGGTGGTGAACG
>CBFGWW010000278.1:0-3572 GCA_965652625.1 uncultured Agromyces sp. | reverse complement strand
GAGAAGGCCGGGAGGAAGGCGAAGCGGACCTGGAAGGACCTCACGCCGCAGGAGCGGACCGGCTCGATCCTCACGGGACTGATCCAGCTCACGCTCGCGGCGTTCGCGTGGACCGACCTCGCCCGTCGGCCGGCGAAGTACGTGCGTGGACCGAAACCGCTGTGGGCGCTCGCCATCACGATCAACTTCGTGGGGCCGATCTCCTACTTCGTCTTCGGACGGCTGCCCGACCGCGCCGCGCAACGTCGCAAGCGTCGCGCCAAGCGCTGAGCCGCACCGGTGGTCGAGGAGCGCCCGGGGTCAGGAACTCCAGAGCGCGGGCACGAGCACCCAGATGACCTCGGCGCCACCATCGCCGGCGACGCGCCAGCTGTGCGGCTCGTGCCCGTTGAACGTGAGGCTGTCGCCGGGGCCCAGCGCCCAGTCCTGGTCGGAGAAGCGCACCTCGATGCGACCCGAGAGCACGTGCAGCACGTCGACGTCGGCGGCGACCGCGTAGAGCTCCTCGCCCCCGTGCCCGCCGGCCTCGATGACCGACCGGATGACCTGCACGCGCGACTCCGAGCGCGGCGAGAGCAGTCGCTCCTCGGTGGCGACGCCGCCGAGGTTGATGCGCGGGCCCGTGCCGGCCGGCACGAACTGCACGTCGGGCGCCTCGAAGAGCGATCCGACCGAGATCGAGAGCACGTCGCACAGCGTGATGAGCGACGAGACGCTGGGTGAGGTCATGTCGCGCTCGACGCGCGAGAGGAACCCCTTCGTCAGCCCGGTGATGCGGGCGACTTCATCGATCGTCAGCTGCTGCGCCTTGCGCGCGGCGCGCAGGCGGGAGCCGATCGCCACGCGGCGGGTGTTCGGTTCCAGCGGCATCGGGCGCATGATGCTGCCACGCTATCGGGTCAGTCGCGCGTGGCGGTGGGCGTGAGGATGCCGCGGGCCAGCCCGTGGAAGAAGCACCGTGAGCCGAGCACCGCCGACGTGGCATCGGGATCGAGGTCGAGGCTCGGCACGTCGAGCGCGTGCACGACGAAGTGGTAGCGATGCACGCCCGTGCCGCGCGGCGGCGCCGCGCCGATGAAGCCGCGCGTGCCGTCCTCGTTCCGGAGCACGATGACGCCGTCGGGAAGCGCCGGCCCGCCGGGCGACCCCGCGCCCGCCTCGAGGCTCGTGACCGACACCGGGATGTTCGCGACGGCCCAGTGCCACCATCCCGAGCCGCTGGGCGCGTCGGGGTCGAGGCACGTGATCGCGAAGCTGCGCGTGCGTTCGGGGAAGCCCGACCACGACAGCTGCGGCGAGCGGTCGACGCCGCCGGCCGCCGTGCTCCATTGCGGGCGCGCGAGCGGCTCGCCCTCTGCCACGTCGGTGCTCGTCACCGTGAACGATTCGACCGGTCGCAGTCGCTGGAGTGCCTCGTAGGGATGGACGTCGAGCATCGCGATCCTCCTCGTCGGATGGGCGGGTGCCGTCGTCGCCAGCCTACGTCGCCCGTTCCGCGACCGGGAGGCGGGCTCCGCGGGTCGGCGGATTCGCCGCGGGATCGGGCCGGAAGCCGGTGCGCGCTCGTGGGCACTCGGGCGGCTCGCGGCATCCGCTCGTATGATCGCGGGATGCCCGTCGCCAAGATCCTGCTGTACTACGCCTTCACGCCGCTCGCCGACCCCGAGGCCGTGCGGCTGTGGCAGCGCGACCTGGCGGAGTCGCTCGGGCTGCGCGGGCGCATCCTCGTCTCGAAGGACGGCCTCAACGGCACGCTCGGCGGCGAGCTCGGCGCGCTCAAGCGCTACGTGCGCCGCACCCGCGACTACCCCGCGTTCAAGCACGTGGACTTCACGTGGAGCCAGGGCACCGGCCTCGACGAGGCCGGTGCGAGCCTCGACTTCCCGAAGCTCAGCGTGAAGGTGCGCGACGAGATCGTCTCGTTCGGCGCGCCGGGCGAGCTGCGGGTCGACGACGACGGCGTGGTCGGCGGCGGCGCACGCCTGTCGCCCGACGAGCTGCACGAGCTCGTGGCGACGCGAGGCGATGAGGTCGTGTTCTTCGACGGGCGCAACGCGCTCGAGGCGCAGATCGGCCGGTTCCGCGGCGCGATCGTGCCGCCCGCCGACACGACGCGCGACTTCGTCGGCCTGCTCGACGCCGGCGCGTACGACCACCTCAAGGGACGCCCGGTCGTCACGTACTGCACGGGCGGCATCCGCTGCGAGGTGCTCTCGAGCCTCATGGCGAATCGCGGCTTCGGCGAGGTGTACCAGCTCGAGGGCGGCATCGTGCGCTACGGCGAGCGCTTCGGCGACCAGGGCCTCTGGGAGGGGTCGCTCTACGTGTTCGACGGGCGCGGCGCGGTCGACTTCAGCGACGACGCCGCGGTCATCGGTCGCTGCGTCGGCTGCGACGAGCCGACGAACCGCACCGCCAACTGCCCGGATGCCGCGTGCCGCCGCCAGTTCGTCGTGTGCGCGTCGTGCGACGCGGTCGCCTGCGACGAGCACGCGGCCGCGACCGCGGCAGCATGAGCCGTCGGACTCAGTCCTCTGCGAACCGCACCAGGTAGCGCAGCGCCGGCTCCAAAGGGTCGGTGATCATGTTGACGAGCACGATCGACGCGGTGCCGGCCTCGCGGTCGATCATCAGCGCACTCGAGAACCCGCCCGACTGGCCGGGGTGGAGCGTGATGACCCGGGGTGGGATGTCCTCGACGAGCCAGAAGTAGCCGAACCGGAGGTCCTTGTCGAAGCCCGGCGCGATCGGCTCCAGGGCGGCGCTGTCGCTCAACTCCCCGTCGAGCACGGATTGGGCATAGGCCACGAGATCGTCGAGCGTCGCATCCACGCCGCCCGCCGGGCCGTAGGCTCCGGTCGCCCATGCCTCCACGGGCCGGCCATCGGGCCGGTGACCGCCGGCGTGCGTGGCCGGAACCGCGTCGGGGGTGTCCGCCAGGACCGCTCGATCCATGCCGATCGGGCCGAGAACGCGGTCCTCGAGGAGGGACTCGTAGTCCGTACCGGCCGCCGCAGCGAGGGCATGCCCGAGGAGCGCGGCGCCGAAGTTGCTGTACACGGGCTCGTCCGACGGGGTCACTGCCTCGATGCGGGCGAGCTCGAGCAGCTGGTCGAGCGTGTAGTCGAACGGGTTCGCCCCCGAGACCTCGGTCTCCCGCAGGGCCGCGGTCGTCGCCGGATCGCTGGGATCACTGGGGAGCCCACTGGAGTGCGTGGCGAGGGACTGGAGCGTCACACCGGCGGCGGGTGCGTCGCCGAGCGGCAGGTGGTCGCCCAGCCGGTCGTCGAGGCCGACCTCGCCCCGCTCGACCCCCTCGGCGAGCAGGGCTCCCGTCATCGTCTTGGTGATGGAGGCGATCTCGAAGCTCGTGTCCTCGTCGGCTCCGACGTAGACGCGGTCGACGCCCTCATCCCTGATGATGGCGACCGCGGCCTGCTGCCACTCGTAGCTGTCGAACGTGGTGCGCACGTCGCGCTCGAACTCCGATTCGGCGTCCGACCCCGGAGCGGAGGATTCGGCGACGGGCTCGGCCGGCGCCGCGAAGCAGCCCGTGAACGCGAACGTCCCCG
>CBFGWW010000277.1:0-3608 GCA_965652625.1 uncultured Agromyces sp. | reverse complement strand
CTTCGACGTCGAGCACGACGGCGCGCACTGGCAGCTCGTACGCGTCTACGACTGAGTCGGTCGCGGTCGAGCCGACGGGCCGGCCGAGGCGGGCGCGAACGCCCGCGCCGTGTCGCCGGGCGAACCGAGCGGATGCCGCTACGCCGACTTCTCGGCGCGACGCGGCTTGTGCGGCACGATGGTGGGCGCCGCGTTGTCGAGCACCGCCGCCTTCGTGACGACCACCCGGGCGACTCCTGTCGACGAGGGCACCTCGAACATGATGGGTCCGAGCACCTCCTCCATGATCGCGCGGAGGCCTCGGGCGCCGGTCTGGCGAAGCACGGCGAGGTCGGCGATGGCCTCGAGGGCCGCCCCCTCGAAGTCGAGCTCCACGCCGTCGAGCTCGAACATGCGCTGGTACTGCTTGACGAGCGCGTTCTTCGGCTCGGTGAGGATCTCCATGAGCGCGTCGCGGTCGAGCGGCGTGACGGTGGCCACCACGGGGAGGCGGCCGATGAACTCGGGGATGAGGCCGAACTTGTGCAGGTCCTCGGGGAGGACCTCGCTGAACAGCTCGGCCTCGTCTTGCTTGCTGTGCAGCGGGGCGCCGAAGCCGATGCCGCGCTTGCCCGCACGCGAGGAGATGATGTCCTCGAGCCCGGCGAACGCGCCGGCCACGATGAACAGCACGTTCGTGGTGTCGATCTGGATGAACTCCTGGTGCGGATGCTTCCGCCCGCCCTGCGGCGGCACCGATGCGACGGTGCCCTCGAGGATCTTCAGGAGCGCCTGCTGCACGCCCTCGCCCGACACGTCGCGCGTGATCGACGGGTTCTCGGCCTTGCGGGCGATCTTGTCGACCTCGTCGATGTAGATGATGCCGGTCTCGGCGCGCTTGACGTCGTAGTCGGCGGCCTGGATGAGCTTGAGGAGGATGTTCTCGACGTCTTCGCCGACGTAGCCCGCCTCGGTGAGGGCCGTGGCGTCGGCGACCGCGAAGGGCACGTTGAGCTGCTTCGCGAGCGTCTGGGCGAGGTAGGTCTTGCCGCAGCCGGTGGGGCCGATGAGGAGGATGTTCGACTTGGCGATCTCGACGTCGTCGTGGGCGCGATCGGCCGGGGTGAGGGTGGTGCGGGCGCGCACGCGCTTGTAGTGGTTGTAGACCGCGACGGCGAGCGCGCGCTTCGCGGCATCCTGCCCGATCACGTACTCCTCGAGGAAGGCGAAGATCTCCTTCGGCTTCGGCAGCTCGAACTCGCCGGCCTCGGTCTCGCCGGCCTCGGCGAGCCGCTCCTCGATGATCTCGTTGCAGAGTTCGACGCACTCGTCGCAGATGTAGACGCCGGGCCCGGCGATGAGCTGCTGGACCTGCTTCTGGCTCTTGCCGCAGAAGGAGCACTTGAGCAGGTCGGCGCTCTCCCCGATGCGTGCCATCGAACCCTCCCTGTCGACGAGTCTGTTCCGAGCCTAGCCCGAGATCGGAGCGTTGCGGCGTGGCGCGCCCGTATTGGGGTGGAGCCGCGGTTTCGCGCTCCGCGAACCCCGTGGCAGGCGCTGCCCGCACGCAGGAAACGCGGCGGACGAGCCGGTCGGAACCGGTCGTCCGCCGCGTTCACGCGGTCGGATCGGCTAGCGCGCGAGCGCCGGCAGGCTCTTGCGCGAGGTGAGCACCTGGTCGATGAGGCCGTACTCGAGGGCCTCCTCGGCGGACAGGATCTTGTCGCGGTCGATGTCGGCGTTGACCTGCTCCTGCGTGCGGTTCGAGTGACGCGAGAGCGTCTCCTCGAGCCACGAGCGCATGCGCATGATCTCGGCAGCCTGGATCTCGATGTCGGAGGCCTGGCCGTGGCCGGCCTCGCCCATGGCGGGCTGGTGGATGAGCACTCGGGCGTTCGGCAGCGCGAGGCGCTTGCCCGGGGTGCCGGCCGAAGCGATCACGGCCGCGGCCGACGCGGCCTGGCCGAGCACGACGGTCTGGATCTGCGGACGGATGTACTGCATCGTGTCGTAGATCGCCGTCATGGCCGTGAAGGAGCCGCCGGGCGAGTTGATGTAGAGGATGATGTCGCGGTCGGGGTCCATCGACTCGAGCACCAGCAGCTGGGCCATGATGTCGTCGGCCGACGCGTCGTCGACCTGGACGCCCAGGAAGATGATGCGGTCCTCGAAGAGCTTCGCGTAGGGGTCCTGGCGCTTGTAGCCGTAGGCCGTGCGCTCCTCGAAGCTCGGCAGGATGTAGCGCGAGCCCGGCATCTGCAGGCCGTTGTTCGCGACGCCGCCGAAGGTGGGGGTGTTCATTCGCTCGTTCTCTCTTCTCTCGTCCTACGCAGCCTGGTCGGTCCCGCCGCCGCCGGACACGTCGAGCGCCGACTCGCGGATGTGGTCCACGAAGCCGTACTCGAGCGCCTCCTGCGCGTTGAACCAGCGGTCGCGGTCGCCGTCGGCGTTGATCTGCTCGACGGACTTGCCGGTCTGCGCCGCGGTGATCTCGGCGAGGCGGCGCTTCATGTCGAGGATGAGCTGCGCCTGCGTCTGGATGTCGCTCGCGGTGCCGCCGAAGCCGCCGTGCGGCTGGTGCAGCAGCACGCGCGCGTTGGGGGTGATGTACCGCTTGCCCTTCGTGCCGGCCGTGAGGAGGAGCTGCCCCATCGACGCGGCCATGCCGATGCCCACGGTGACGATGTCGTTCGGCACGAACTGCATCGTGTCGTAGATCGCCATGCCGGCCGTGATCGAGCCGCCGGGCGAGTTGACGTAGAGGTAGATGTCCTTCTTCGGGTCCTCGGCGGCGAGGAGCAGCAGCTTCGCCGCGATCTCGTTCGCGTTGTCGTCGCGCACCTCAGAGCCGAGCCAGATGATGCGGTCCTTCAGCAGTCGATCGAACACACCGGGCTGCAGTGTCGGTTCGGCCATGGATTTCGCTCCGTTTCCGTTGTCGCGTTCACTCGAATCTATCCGGTGCAACACACGCGAACGGGGCTGTTCGCCCTAGGCGGATGCCGCGCCGTCGCGCGGCTCGCCGGCGCTCTCCGCGAGCTCCCGGGCGTAGGCGCCGAGCGCCCGTCGGTACTGCGTCACGTGCGCGGCGAGGGCCGCCACGGCCTCGGATGCCGCGAGGCGGGCGTCGCCTGCGTCGACGCGCGCGAGCGCACGGAACCCGATCACGGCGTCGCGGAGGTCGCCCGACTCGGGCTCGATCGCGTCGAGGAGGGCGCTCGCCTCCTGCGGACGGCCGAGGTTGCGCAGCGTCGACGCGAGCTGCACGTGCAGCTCGACGCGGGCGCGTCCGTCGAGGCCGAGGTCGAGGGCCCGCCGGTAGAACGGCACCGCCTCGGCCTCGAGTCCGGCGGAGTCGCGGGCGCCGCCCTGCTCGAACGGCGCGCGAGGGTCGTCGGCGGGCAGTTCCGCGGCGAGCACGTCGATGCGACGGACGACCTCGTCGTCGCCGAGTTCCGCCGCGGCATCCCACACGGCGTCGACTCGCTGCTGCCAGTCCTGCACGATCCCTCCCGGAGACGACGCGGGGCCCGACGGCCTACGGCCGGCCCCCCGGGGTGATCGCCCACAACTCCGCGTCGGCCGTATTCGGGGCGCGCGTTCGCGCGGGCGTGTCGGGCGCCGCGGCG
>CBFGWW010000276.1:0-3643 GCA_965652625.1 uncultured Agromyces sp. | reverse complement strand
GAGCCGGTGCCGCCGCCGTTCACGAACTCGAGGTCGGCGTGCTCGCGCACCGCCGACACGGCGCGGGCGCGGCGCTCGACGAGCTCGGGCATCGAGCGGGACTGCATCCAGCGGTTGATCGCCCCGTCGATCGGCTTGCCCTTCGGCCGGTTGGCGACACCCGCGATCTGCGCCTCGTACGACATCACGCCCACGAGCCGGAATCCCGGTCGCTCGGCGATGTACGCGGCGAGCGCGCCCGCATCGGACGGGTCGTGCACGGGCGAACGGCGCACGCCGAGGTGTCCGAGCAGGGGTGCGTTCCACGACGCGTCGAGCTCGAGGCAGACGCGCAGCTCCTCGCGGCGGTCGGGCGGCAGCACGGCGTCGACGAGGTCGAGCTGCTGCGGCGAGTCGACCATGAGGGTGATGCGGCCGGCGAGGCCCGCGTCGGTCGCGAGCCGGCGGATGCCGCCCCGCTCCGCCGTGGGATAGCCCACGACGAGGTCGTCGACGGTGTCGGCGAGCCAGATCGCCTCGGCGAGCGTGTAGGCGAGCACCCCGTGGTACCCGGGCCGGGCGAGCAGCGACTCGATCACGCTCCGCACCCGCACCGACTTCGAGGCGATGCGGATGGGCGTGCCCGCTGCGCGGCGGGTCATGTCCTGCGCGTTGTGCCGCAGCGCGCCGAGGTGGATCGCCCCGACGGGGGCGTCGAGGTGCCGGGTGGCGGCGGTGAGGGCGGGCCAGTACCGCGACGGGTCCGTCCACGGCGCGGCATCCGTCGTCGCGGGGTCGAGGCGCAGGTCGAGCGAGGCGGTCATCGCACGCTCCTGACTCGCGCCACGGCGAGCGCGCCGCCGAACGCGAACACCGCCGAGAGCACGAAGACGAGCACGAACGAGCCCGTCAGCACGACGGCCGCTGCGCCGATGAGCGGCGCGATCGCCTGCGGCACCGCCGAGGCGATGTTCATGATGCCGAGGTCCTTGCCGCGCGTCGCGGCATCGGGCAGCACCTGGGTGGCGAGCGCCTGGTCGACCGAGAGGAAGCAGCCGTAGCCGAGCCCGAGCAGGCCGGCCGCCACCATGGCGACCGAGAGGTCGGGCACGATCGCGAGCAGGAGCGCAGCGACGCCCTGCAGGCCCGACGCGAGGAACACGAAGGCCTTGCGCCGCCCGAGCCGGTCGGAGAGCCTGCCGAGGCCGAGCGAGGCGAGGATCACGAACACCATGTAGATGAGCGTGAGGAGGATGAGGTCCTCCTCGGCGTGCGCGTCGTCGAGCTGGAACATGAGGAAGTAGAGGAGCAGGCTCGTGCCGAGCGCGTTGCCGATCGAGACGAGGACGCGGCTGAGCAGCGTCCAGCCGAAGTCGGGGTGCTTGCGGGGGCTGATCCAGAAGCCCGCAATGATGTGCTTCGCCGTGACCCGGGTGCGCTCGGTCGCCGTCAGCGGCTCGTCGTGGCGGAACAGGAACGGCACGGCGAGCACGACGAGGATCGCCGCGAGCAGCGCATAGCCCGTGACCCGGTCGGTGACGAGCTCCGTCACGAGCAGCAGGCCCACGATGATGCCCACGGCCTGCGGCGCCGACATCCAGCCCGACACGAACCCGCGCTGGTTCACGGGCACCTGGTCGGAGATCGTCGCCGTGAGCGCGGCGGTCATGATGCAGAAGCCGACGGATGCCGCGACCCACGCGGCCCCGATCGCCCACATCTCGGACTGGAACCCGAGCAGCACGAGCGAGACCGCGAACACGAGCGCGCCGATGAGGATCCACGGCCGGCGCCGGCCGAAGCGCGAGGTGGTGCGGTCGGAGAGCGCACCGGTGAGCGGGTACGCGATGATGGTCGCCAGCGCGGCGACCCCCGAGATCGCGCCGAACGCGACGACGCTGTCGACCCAGTCCTCGGGGTGCAGGCGCTCGTCGACCTGCGCGGGGAGCAGCAGCTGCACGGGCGTCAGCTGCGCCATCCAGATGCCGAACCAGGCCGTCGCGAATGCGGCGATCCAACCGGCGCCGACGCGTCGGGTGGGCTCGCCGAGGGCGGCGGGGGCGGCGGGCACGGTGCCGGATGCCGCGTCGAGATGGGTCATCGGGGGTCGGCCATCCTCGAGAGGGCGTCGGCGGCCGCGGCTGCGACCGCCCGGGCGGCATCGTCGTCGCGCCCGACGAGCCAGGTGATGGTGAGCCCGTCGGTGAACGCCACGAGCACGCGGGCCGCCTGCGACACGGGAACGCGCCACGCGGCATCCGCCACGTTCGCGGCGAGCTCGAGCGAGCGCTCGGCGAGCTCGACGTAGCGCGCGTACTGGGCGACCGCCAAGGGATGCCGCTCGGGCGACCGCAGCGCGTACTGGGTGAGCTCGAGCATCGCCTGCTCGTGCTCGGGGTCGGCCTTGAGGTGGTCGAAGTAGCGCAGGATGCCCGCCTCGAGGATCTCGCGGAGGCCCTGGCCGGGCACCACCTCGGGCATGACGGCCGCCTGCTCGCGGGCGACGACGGTGGCGATGAGCTCGTCGATGAGCTCGTCGCGCGAGTCGAACGCGTAGTGGAAGCTCGCGAGCGACATGTCGGCCTCGGCGACGATCGCGCGCGTGGTCGCCTGCGCGATGCCGTGCTGGGAGACGACGCGCAGGGCCGCCTCGATGAGCGCCGCGCGGCGCTCTGGTGCGGGGATGCGGGCCACGCGGCTCCTCTCGACTCCATCGCCGACCGAAGTGGGACGATCGTCCCAGTCGGTCCAGTATGCACGAAAGCAGGGCGCAGCGCACGCCGTCGCCGCTACGCTCGGGGCATGCGCCTCGGTGTCCTCGACGTCGGATCCAACACCGTGCACCTGCTGGTCGTCGACGCCCATCCCGGTGCCCGCCCCATCCCCACGGCCTCGCACAAGGCGGTCCTGCGCCTCATGCGGTACCTCGAACCCGACGGCGCGATCAGCGACGAGGGCGTCGCCGCCATCCTCGACGCGGTCGGCGGTGCAGCGGATGCCGCGCGCGAGGCCGGCATCGAGGAGCTGCTGCCGTTCGCGACCTCCGCCATCCGCGAGGCGGCGAACGGCGAGGAGGTGCTCGCCCGCGTCGCCCGCGAGACCGGCGTCGAGCTGCAGGTGCTGTCGGGCGACGACGAGGCGCGGCTCACGTTCCTCGCGGTCCGACGCTGGTACGGATGGTCGGCCGAGCGCATCCTGCTCTTCGACATCGGCGGCGGCTCGCTCGAGATCGCCAACGGCGCCGACGAGGTGCCCGACGTCGCCGAGTCGCTGCCGCTCGGCGCCGGGCGGTCGACGGTCGCGTTCCTGCCCGACGACCCACCCAGCACCGAGCAGGTGCAGGCGCTGCGCGAGCATGCGGCGAGCGTGCTCCAGTCGGCGCTGCCCGACTTCGCCCACCTGCCCTCCCCCGACCACGTCGTCGGCTCGTCGAAGACCATCCGGTCGCTGGCGCGGCTCGCCGGCTGGACCGAGGAGGGCGTCGGCTCGGAGGAGCGCAGCATCCTGCGCCGGAAGGGCCTCGACGACTGGATCCCGCGGCTCGCGCGCATCCCCGCCGACGCTCGGCCGGCGCTGCCCGGCATCACGGCCGACCGCACGTTCCAGATCGTCGCGGGCGCGGTCGTGCTCTCGGAGGCGATGAAGGCGTTCGACGTGCCCGAGC
>CBFGWW010000275.1:0-3645 GCA_965652625.1 uncultured Agromyces sp. | reverse complement strand
GTCGCGCGCGATGCGGTTGCGCTCCTGCTCGACCGCGTAGCGGTACTCGACGAGCGCGCGCTCGCGGTTCGCGAGGTCCTCGCGGCGTCGTACCTCGCGGGAGTCGCGCACCGATCGGGCGAGGAGGCCGGCCGTCCAGGCGAGCACCAGCACGGCGATCGATGCGACGAAGAGGAAGCCGAGCATGAAGGTCGCACCGAACGCGTCACCCGGCGTGCCGAGGACCGCGGCACCGCCGAACAGCGGCTTCAGGACGCCGAGGTAGACCGTCGCGATGATCGCGCCGGCGCCGGCGCTCGCGAGGCCCGCCCACTTCACGACGCGGCCGCCGTGCGCGGCCGTCGAGTAGAGCACGCCGAGCACCGCCGCATCGTAGAGCTGCAGGTCGCGCAGCGCGACCATCTGCGCGATCGCCGCGGCCCACGCGACGCCGAGCGACCAGGCCGGCGAGAGCCTTCGCACCGCGAGTGCCCCGACGAACCCGACGAGGACGATGACGTCGACGGCGTTGCCGAGCAGCGCGAAGGGCAGGCAGAGCAGCCCGAACACCACGGCGAGGACGATGTCGGTCGTCAGCCTGCCGCGGCTCAGGTTGGTGTGCACCGAACCACCGTACGCGCTCGCCCGCAGGCCGAACGGCGCCCAGGTGCGGAATCATCCTCGAGTCGTACGCGCCCCGAGGCGTCGCGACGAACGACGCGCCCGAAACGTTGGGTCGCGAGATCGCGCGTCCCGTCGAGATGATGTCGGTGGAGGGACGCATGGGACGTCGGACGGTCGACACGGTGCTCGCGGTCTCGCTCGTGCTCGTGCTCGCGGCCTGCGCCGGGGCGGACGACGCCGGCAGCAGCGTCGCCAGCACGGATGCGAAGGACGGGTGGACGCCGGCCCGCGCGAGCGTGCCCGCGGCGGTGACCGCCTCCGGGATGGTGCTGGAGGATGCCGACGGTCCCCGACTGTGCGCCGGCATGATCGCGGACTCGCTCCCGCCGCAGTGCACGGGTCCGGCCATCGTCGGCTGGGACTGGGACGCCGTCGAGGGCGAAGCCGCTGCCGCGGGTACGACCTGGGGCGAGTACCGGATGCAGGGCACGTGGGACGGCGACGCGTTCACCCTTGATCGGCCGGCCGTGCAGCGGCCTGTCCCGCCGGCGACCGGCGACCCGAGCGCGCCCGTGCCGACGCGGGCACCCGATCCGGCGTGCGATGCATCGGAGGCGCGGCTGCCGCACCTGCAGGACGCGGTTCCCGACATCGTCTCGGTCCTGCTCGACCTCTCCGACGACTGCGTGATCGTCCAGGTGCTCTACGACGACGGCACCCTGCAGGACGCCGTCGACGCGCGCTTCGGGAAAGACGCGTTCGAGATCACGTCGACGTTCTCGCGAGCGGACGAATAGGCGGGAACCGCCTCAGAACCCCAGGCGGCCGAGCTGCTTCGGATCGCGCTGCCAGTCCTTGGCGACCTTCACGTGCAGCGCGAGGAACACCTTGCGCCCGAGCAGCCGCTCGATCTGGGTGCGGGCGGTCGCGCCGACCTCCTTCAGGCGGGCGCCGCCCTTGCCGATGATGATGCCCTTCTGGCTGTCGCGCTCGACGTAGAGGTTCGCGTACACCTCCACGAGATCCTTGTCCTCGCGCTCGATGAGGTCGTCGACCGTCACCGCGATCGAGTGCGGCAGCTCGTCGGACACTCCCTCGAGCGCCGCCTCGCGCACGTACTCCGCGATGCGCTCGGTGACGTCCTCGTCGGTGAGGGTCTCGGCCGGGTAGAGCGGATGCTCCGCCTCGGGCATGAGCGCGAGCAGCTCGTCGACGAGCACCTCGAGCTGCTCGCCCTCGGGCGCCGAGACCGGCACGATGGCGGCCCAGTCGCGCAGCTCGGACACGGCGAGCAGCTGCTCGGCCACCTTGGCCTTCGACGTGGCATCCGTCTTCGTGACGATCGCCACCTTCTTCGCGTTCGGGTACTGGTCGAGCTGCTCGTTGATGAAGCGGTCGCCGGGGCCGATCGGCTCGTTCGCGGGCACGCAGAACGCGATGACGTCGACGTCGCCGAGCGTCGACTGCACGAGCGAGTTGAGGCGCTCGCCGAGCAGCGTGCGCGGCCGGTGCAGGCCCGGGGTGTCGACGAGGATGAGCTGGCCGTGCGGGCGGTGCACGATGCCGCGGATGGCGCGGCGGGTCGTCTGCGGCTTCGAGCTGGTGATCGCCACCTTCTCGCCGACGAGCGCGTTGGTGAGCGTCGACTTGCCCACGTTGGGGCGCCCGACGATCGAGACGAATCCGGCCCGGTACTCAGCCACGGTGGTTCCTTCCCTCGAATTCCCCGGTCTCGAACGCGGCCTGTGCGTCGATGAGCGCCTGGTCGCGCTCGACGAGGATCGTCGCGATGCGCTTGCGCCGGCCCTCGGTGCGCTCGGCCTCGAGCACGAGCCCCGAGACGGTCACGCGCTCGCCGGTCTGCGGGAGCCGGCCGAGCTCCTTGGCGAGCAGGCCGCCCGCGCTGTCGACGTCCTCGTCCTCGAGGTCGAGGCCGAACAGCTCGCCGAGCTCGTCGATGGGCAGGCGGGCGTTCACGCGGTAGCGGCCGTCTCCCAGTTCTTCGACCTGCGCGGCCTCCCGGTCGTACTCGTCGGAGATGTCGCCGACCAGCTCCTCGATCAGGTCTTCGAGGGTCACGAGGCCGGCGATGCCGCCGTACTCGTCGACGACCATCGCGAGGTGGTTGGCCTCCAGCTGCATCTTGCGCAGCAGCGCGTCGGCCTTCATCGAGTCGGGCACGAACACCGCCGGTCGCACGAGCTCGCCGACGGTGAGGCCCTCGGCGTCGAGCGGACGCTCGAACCCGAGCCGTGCGAGGTCGCGGAGGTACAGGATGCCCGTGACGTCGTCGGCATCGCGCGCGATCACCGGGATGCGCGAGTATCCGGCCCGCAGGAACAGCGCCATCGCCTGCGGCAGGTGCGCGGTCGAGTCGATCGTGACCATGTCGGTGCGGGGCACCATGACCTCGCGCACGACGGTGTCGTTGAACTCGAAGATCGAGTGGATGAGCTCGCGGTCGCCCGGTTCGAGCACCTCGAGCTCGGCGGCCTCGTCGACCATGCTGAGCAGCTGCTCCTCGCTCGAGACGCCCGCGAACCGCAGGCGTCCGGGCGTCACCCGGTTGCCGAGTGACACGAGCGCGTTCGCCAAGGGCCCGAGGAGGACCCGAAGGAAGTGCACGACGGGCGCGGTGAGTCGCAGCACGGTCGCGGCGTGCGCGCGTCCGACGCTGCGGGGACTCGCGCCCACGAGCACGAACGAGACGGCGGTCATGATGAGCGCCGAGTAGAGCAGCACGAGCCAGACGTTGTCGAGGAACGACGTGAACGCGAGCGTGACGAGCACCGCGGCCGTCGTCTCCGAGATGATGCGCACGAAGTTGACGGCGTTGACGTGCGCGCCCGTGTCGTCGGCGATCGCGAGGAGCGAGCGACGGACACGGGAGCCCAACGCGAGGTCCGTGACATCCGCTCGGCTGGAGACGCCGAGGGCGGAGTCGACCGCGGCCATGAGGCCGCCGAAGGCGACGAGCACGAAGGCGGCGCCGAGGAAGAGCCAGGGCTGCATGGTCAGCGGCGTCGCTCCTGCATCGCGAAG
>CBFGWW010000274.1:0-3650 GCA_965652625.1 uncultured Agromyces sp. | reverse complement strand
CGGGGCGATCGCGGTCGTCGGCGACCTCACATGCGAGTGGGGGTCTGCGGACGCCTCCCAGTGGTTCACGAGTGAGCTCATGCCGGGAGCCGGCTGGGCGATCACCGAGCTCGCGGCCCGCGCCGGCGCCGAGCCGGTCGTCGTGGACGGCGCACTCCAGGCCGTCGCGCTGCCGGTCGACGGCGGACTCGCCGCGTTGTACGCCACCGACGGGGTGAACCTCGCGTGGGTCACGGTACCGACCGACATCGACCGGGCGTCCTCCTCAGCGCTCGTTTCGGCGCTCATGGCGGCGGCCTCGCGGTGACCCCGGCCCGCGGGTAACGTGGGCCGCACGGGATGCCCGTCGGCGCGGCATCCGTTCGCGAGAGGGGACCGCGATGAGCGGAGACGGCACGCAGTTCGAGTACCCCGACGAGGCCGGGTACCCCGACGGCATGGGCACGCTGCACGAGGGCACCGACGAGGCATCCGGTGAGGCAGCAGGCGAGGCGGCGGAGGCCGACACGACCGAGGACGAGCTCGACGAGTTCGCGATGCAGGACGAGGAGGACGTCGACGGCAACGTGTGACGTCAGGCCGCGCGGAACCGCACCGTGCCGCTGCGGATGTCGGCGCCCTCGAGCACGACCGGCATGCGCGCGCCCGGACGCGCCTCGGGCGGCGCGGGACACGTCGCGGAGACCGCGGGCTCGACGAGCTGGATGACCGCCGACCCATTGCGCAGGCCCAGCACCGTGGCGTCGAACCGGTCGCCGACGCGATCCGAGAGCACGGCTGCCTCGACGCGCGCGATCGACCCCCCGTCGAGCTGCGCCGCGCGGCGCGACGACGCGCCCATGAGCGACGGCAGCTCGCCGAGCGACGCCCGCGCCCAGTCGGGGACCTCGCGCCCGGCGGCGATCGCCTCGCACACCACGAGACCCCACCGGTCGACGAGGCGCCGCAGCGGGGCGGTCACGTGGGCGTACGGGGAAGCGAGCGCGGACTGCATGGGGTCGGCGGGCACCGCGCCGTCCATCGCCACGTAGCCGGCGCCGCGGAACAGCCCGCTCGCGGCCTGCAGGATCGCGAGCGAGGCGGGCTCATCGCGCGGCAGCTCGTGGAGGTACTGGCCGTACCCGATCGATGCGGGCCACGGGCGGCCCAACGCCTCGGTCTGACGGCGGAACGACGCCATCTCCTCGTCGGAGGGCTTCGGCATGGTGCGCAGGATCCCGACGCGGGCGGCGATCATGAGCTCGGCGGCGGCCATGCCGGTCATGAGCGAGAGCTGCGCGTTCCAGTCCTCGACCGGCAGCAGCCGTCGCCGCTCGAGTG
This sequence comes from uncultured Agromyces sp., assembly GCA_965652625.1. GTDB lineage: Bacteria > Actinomycetota > Actinomycetes > Actinomycetales > Microbacteriaceae > Agromyces. Next base: position 2,330 of record CBFGWW010000274.1, on the reverse strand, counting down.
CGTAGCCGCCGTCGGGCGTGCGCACGATCTCCTCGTCGGGCACGTTGAGGCTCGCGCCGCCCCGCGCCCGCTCCTGCTCGAGCCGCAGCTCGCCGATCTCCTTCAGGAGCGGAAGCGATCCGTCGGCCGACCCGTCGTCGATGCTCGACTGCGCCTGCGCGTAGTCGAGCTGCGCGCGGGAGCGCACCACCGCGCGCTCGAGGCGAGTGGCGAGCAGCGCGCCCGCCCCGTCGAGGTCGAACGACCACACGTAGGCGGCCCGGTCGACGCCGGGCAGCAGCGACGCCCGGTCCTCGCTGAGCACGGGCGGATGCAGCGGCACCCGGCCGTCGGCCGCGTACAGCGTCTGCCCGCGCCCGCGGGCCTCCAGGTCGACGGCGCCGCCGGGCTCCACGAAGCCCGGGACATCCGCGATCGCGTAGTGCACGAGGTAGCCGCCCGCACGGCGTGAGAGGTGCAGCGCCTGGTCGAGGTCGAGCGAGCCCGGTGGATCGATCGTGACGAACGGCACGTCGCGCCGGTCGGCTGCGGGCGGCGGCTCCGCGGCCGCGGCGGCCTCCGCCTCGGCGAGCACGGCGGGCGGGAAGCCGTCGGGCAGCTCGAGCGTCTCCCTGAGCTCCGCGAGCGCCGCGGCGAGCTCGCTCTGCGCGGCGGAGCCGGCGACGTGCGGTCGGCGTCGGGGCATGGGGCAAGCCTAGGACGCGACGACGCAGCATCCGTGCGTCACGAGAATCGCCGGGTGCAGCGGTGACGCGGATGACGCGACGACGCGGCATCCATGCGTCACTAGAATCGTCGGGTGCCCGTACGCCTGTCGAACTTCTTCCTCCGCACGCTCCGCGAAGACCCGGCCGACGCCGAGATCGCGAGCCACAAGCTGCTCGTCCGCGCCGGGTACATCCGGCGCCAGGCTCCCGGCATCTTCGCCTGGCTGCCGCTCGGCCTGCGCGTGAAGGCGAAGATCGAGCGCATCATCCGCGAGGAGATGACCGCCGCGGGCGCGCACGAGGTGCACTTCCCGGCGCTGCTCCCGCGCGAGCCCTACGAGGTCACCGGCCGCTGGACGGAGTACGGCGACGCGCTGTTCCGCCTGCAGGACCGCAAGGAGGCCGACTACCTGCTCGCGCCCACGCACGAGGAGGTGTTCACGCTGCTCGTGAAGGACCTCTACTCGTCGTACAAGGACCTGCCGCTCACGATCTACCAGATCCAGGACAAGTACCGCGACGAGGCCCGTCCGCGCGCCGGCCTGCTCCGTGGGCGCGAGTTCACGATGAAGGACGCGTACTCGTTCGATGCCTCCGACGCCGGCCTCGACGCGAGCTACCAGGCGCAGCGCGACGCGTACGAGCGCATCTTCACGCGCCTCGGGCTCGAGTACGTCATCGTCAAGGCGGATGCCGGTGCGATGGGCGGCTCGAAGTCGGAGGAGTTCCTGCATCCGACGCCCGTCGGCGAGGACACGTTCGTGCGCTCCGCCGGCGGCTACGCCGCGAACGTCGAGGCGTTCACGACGGTGGTGCCCGAGCCGATCCCGTTCGACGGGCTGCCCGACGCCGAGGTGCTCGACTCGCCGAACACCCCGACCATCGCGACGCTCGTCGACCTCGCGAACCTCGAGTACCCGCGCCCCGACGGCCGTGACTGGACCGCCGCCGACACCCTGAAGAACGTCGTGCTCGTGCTCACCCACCTCGACGGCACGCGCGAGGTCGTCGTCGTCGGCATCCCCGGCGACCGCGAGATCGAGGCCAAGCGCGTCGAGGTGGCGTTCGCCCCCGCCGAGGTCGAGCCGGCGACCGAGCAGGACTTCGCGCGCCACCCCGGTCTCGTGAAGGGCTACATCGGCCCGTGGTCGGCCGACGGGCCGGTGCTCGGCGCCGAGTCGTCGACCGGCATCCGGTTCTTCCTCGACCCGCGCGTCGTCGACGGCACCGAGTGGATCACCGGGGCGAACATCGACGAGCAGCACGTGTTCGGCCTCGTCGCCGGCCGCGACTTCACGGCCGACGGCGTGGTCGAGGTCGCGAACGTGCGCGACGGCGACCCCGCGCCCGACGGCTCGGGTCCGGTCGAGCTCGCGCGCGGCATGGAGATGGGCCACGTCTTCCAGCTCGGGCGCAAGTACGCGGAGGCGCTCGGGCTCAAGGTGCTCGACGAGAACGGCAAGCTCGCGACCGTGACGATGGGCTCGTACGGCATCGGCGTCACGCGGATCCTCGCGATCATCGCCGAGCTGAACAACGACGACAAGGGCCTCATCTGGCCCGAGTCGGTCGCGCCGTTCGACGTCCACGTCGTCGCCACGGGCAAGGATGCTGTCGCCTTCG
>CBFGWW010000273.1:0-3659 GCA_965652625.1 uncultured Agromyces sp. | reverse complement strand
GAGGAGGCCGGCGAGCCGCGCGACCTGCTCACCCGGCTCGCCGACGCGGTGCGCGACGGCCTCGGCGCGGCATGGGTGCGGATCCGGCTGGCGACGCCCGAGGGCGCGCTCGCCTCGTCGCCCGTCGGCGCGGCGGGAGAGGCCGACCCGTCGACCGAGCCGGTGCTCACCGCCGACCTCGTCCGCGGCGACGAGACGCTCGGTCGCATCGAAGTCGGGCCACGGCACCACGGCGACTACAACGACGCCGAGCGGATGCTGCTGCGCACGGTCGCGGGCCAAGCCGCGGCATCCGTGGCCAACGTTCGCCTGACCGCGCAGCTCGCCGAGCAGCTCGTGGAGCTGACCGCGTCGCGCGAGCGGCTCGTCGCCGCCCAGGACGACGAGCGCCGGCGACTCGAGCGCGACCTGCACGACGGCATCCAGCAGAACGTGGTCGCGCAGATCGCCGGCCTGCGACTCGCCCGCAACCGCCTGCAGCGCGGCGAGCTCACGCCCGCCGAGCTGAGCGAGCTGCAGGACCAGGCGCGCGAGACGCTCACCGACCTGCGCGAGCTCGCGCAGGGCATCCACCCGCCGGTGCTCAGCGACAACGGGCTCGTCGCCGCCGTCGAGTCCGGGGTGGCGCGGTACCCCATCCCGCTCGCGGTCGAGGCCGATGCGTCGGTTCGCGCCGAACGCTACGCCGACGACGTGGAGACCACCGCCTACTACGTCGTGCGCGAGGCGCTCGCGAACACGGCGAAGCACGCGAACGCGACGCATGCGTCCGTCGAGCTCGCCCGGTCGAACGGGCACCTGCGCATCGCGATCACCGACGACGGCTGCGGCATCGGGGCGTCGGCGACGGATGCCGCGACGGCCGCGGCGGCGTCGCACGGCGGGCTCGCGAACATCCGCGACCGCGTCGCCGCCCTGCGCGGGACCGTGCAGGTCGCGCCGGCCGATGGCGCGGGCAACGGGACGACCGTGCTCGTGGACCTGCCGGTGGGTGATCGCGTTGGATGACACGGGCGTGCTGCGCGTCGTCATCGCCGAGGACAACTACCTCGTGCGCGAGGGCCTGCGGCGCCTGCTCGAGGACTCGGGCGAGATCGACGTGATCGCCTCGGTCGGCAACGGCGTCGAGCTGCTCGACGCAGTGCGCCGGCTCGGCCCCGACGCGGTGCTCACCGACATCCGGATGCCGCCGGGCCACCACATGGAGGGCATCGAGGCCGCGCACGCGATCCGCGCGGCCTCGCCCGACACCGGCGTGGTCGTGCTGTCGCAGCATGCCGACGAGAGCTACGCCCTCGCCCTCTTCGACGACGGCTCGGCGGGGCTCGGCTACCTGCTGAAAGACCGGATCGGCGACCTCGAGGACCTGGTGCACGCCCTGCGCGAGGTGCGCGCCGGCGGGTCGGTCATCGATCCGCAGATCGTGGACACGCTCGTGAAGCGGCGCAGCGCGGCGGGCGCGGCGAGCCCGCTCGCGGCGCTCTCGCCGCGCGAGCTCGAGGTGCTGCGCGAGATGGCGGCCGGGAAGACGAACGCCGGCATCGAGCAGGCGCTCTTCCTCTCGTCGTCGACCGTCGAGAAGCACGTCAACGCGATCTTCACGAAGCTGCGCCTGCCCGAGACGGGCGTGCACCGGCGGGTGGCGGCCGTGCTCGCGTTCCTGCAGAGCTCGAGCGCGTGAGCTTCGTCTCCTCCGTGTCCACCCCCTCCGACACGGCTGCGTCGGCGGTCTAGCCTGAGAGCGGGCCGGCCGGCGGCATCCGATCGCCGGCCTGACGAAGGGGGTCGCGACCACATGGACATCACCGACAACGGGCCGGAGCCGAACGCGTTCGACATCGAGCGGGCGACGACGGAGAACGACACCTACCGAACCGTCGCCTGGAGCGGGAAGTACCTGCAGGTGACGCTCATGTCGATCCCGGTCGGGGAGTCGATCGGGCTCGAGGCGCACCCCGAGACCGACCAGTTCCTGCGCCTCGACGCCGGCCGCGGCCGGGCCAAGATGGGCCCGACGAAGGACGAGCTCACCTTCCAGCAGGACGTCTCCGACGGATGGAGCATCCAGGTGCCCGCGGGCACCTGGCACGACGTCGAGAACACCGGCGACGAGCCGCTGCGCCTGTACGTGGTCTACGCGCCCGTGCACCATGCGGCGGGCATCGTGCAGCCCACCGCCGAGGACGCGGAGCGCGACGAGGAGTCGGGGCGCGACGAGCCGCCGTCGTGGGCCGCCGAGCCCGAGGGCGGACAGCCCGAGGACGAGCACGCCTGACGACGGGTGGAGCACGGACTGCCCCGGGCACGCCTGGCGTGCCCGGGGCATCCGTCGAGGGCTAGGCGGCGGGGGCCAGCTGCTCGCGCGATTCCTGCGGAGCCTGCGCTCGCGCGACCGGGGCGACGCGCGGCACGCCCGCGGCGACGAACGCCTCGCGCGGGTACTGCACCGACAGCAGCGACACGATGTCGCGACCGGCGACGAGCGCGCTCAGCCAGACGAGCAGCACCCGGAGCTTGCGCTCCCACGTCGGGATCGCCAGCACGTGGTACCCGCGGTGCATCACCCAGGCGAGGAAGCCCGTGATCACGAGGCCCTTGTACTGGAAGATCCCCCGGCCGAGGCCGAGCGTGGCGACGACGCCGAGGCTGGCGTGACGATACGGTCGCGGCTGCCGTCCGTGCAGGACCGCCACGAGGTTCGCCGCCAGGCGCTTGCCCTGCCGCACGGCGTGCTGCGCGTTCGGCACGGTGGTCGTGCCGGGCACCGCGAGGTCGGGCACGGCGGCGTTGTCGCCGGCCGCCCACGCGTCCTCGACCGGGGCGTCGTCGGTGCCGACGCGCAGGTCGGGCCGCACGACGATGCGCCCGCGCTCGTCGATGGGCAGGTCGGTGTGCTTCGCGATCACCGGGTGCGCGCCGTTGCCGGCCGTCCAGACGATGAGGTTCGCGTCGAACTCCTCGCCGTTCGACAGCACCACGTGGCCGTCCTCGAGCGAGACCGCCCGCGCCCCGAGGTGGACCTGTCCACCGCGCTGCTCGAGGTGGCGCACCACCCAGGCGCCGGGACGGTCGGTCACCTCCGGCAGGATCCGCTGGTTCGCCTCGACGAGGTGGAACGACAGGTCGGCGAACGAGAGCTCGGGGTACTGCCGAAGCAGGTCGGTCGCGAGCGAGAGCAGCTCCGCGAATCCCTCGACGCCCGAGAACCCGCCGCCCACGAAGACGACCGTCAGGAGGCGGCTCCGCTCGGGCCCGGCGGGCAGCGCGGCCGCCCGGTCGAAGGCGGTGAGCAGGCGGTCGCGGATCGCGACCGCCTCCTCGACGTGCCTCATGCCGATGGCCACGTCGTCGGCGCCCGGTACCGGGAGCTTGCGCGTGACGGCGCCGGCCGTGACGACGATGACGTCGTACGGGAGCGCGTAGTCGGGGGCATCCGTCGGACGCACCGTGACGGTCTTCGTCGCGTGCTCGATCCTGGTGACCGTGCCCGCGATGACCTGCGTGCGCTGCAGGTGCTTGCGCAACGAGACCGCGGCGTGCCGCGCCTCGATGGAGCCCGCGCTCACCTCGGGGAGGAACGGCTGGTACGTCATGTACGGGCGGGGGTCGATGATCACCAGCTCCGCCTCCTGCGGCGACAGCTGCTTCTCGAGCTTCCA
>CBFGWW010000272.1:0-3684 GCA_965652625.1 uncultured Agromyces sp. | reverse complement strand
GGTTGAAGTCGTACTGGATCGTCGACATCTGCCAGGTGCGGCCGATCGCGTCGCGCGCCTGCACCGAGATCTTCGGGCCGTAGAACGCGGCCCCGCCCGGGTCGGGCACGAGCTCGAGGCCCGAGGCCTCCGCGACCTCGCGCAGCACGTTCGTGGCCACCTCCCACTGGTCGTCGGTGCCCTTGAACTTGTCGGATGCCGCGTCGCGCGTCGAGAGCTCGAGGTAGAAGTCGTCCAGCCCGAAGTCGCGAAGCAGCCCGAGCACGAAGTCGAGCAGGTGCTTGATCTCCGCCGGAGCCTGCTCGGGAGTGACGTAACTGTGCGAGTCGTCCTGGGTGAGACCGCGCACGCGCGTGAGGCCCTGCACCACGCCCGACTTCTCGTAGCGGTAGACGGTGCCGAACTCGAAGAACCGCAGCGGCAGCTCGCGGTACGACCGACCGCGCGACCGGAAGATGAGGTTCTGCATGGGGCAGTTCATCGCCTTCAGGTAGTACTCGCTGTTCTCGAGGTCCATCGGCGGGAACATGGTGTCCTTGTAGTACGGCAGGTGCCCCGACAGCTCGAAGACGTGCGCCTTCGTGATGTGCGGGGTCGAGACGTACTGGAACCCCTCCTCGATGTGGCGACGTCGGACGTAGTCCTCCATCTCGCGCTTGATGATGCCGCCCTTGGGGTGGAACACGGGCAGGCCGCTGCCGATCTCCTCGGGGAAGCTGAACAGGTCGAGCTCGGCGCCGAGCTTGCGGTGGTCGCGGCGGGCGGCCTCCTCGAGGCGATGCTGGTAGGCGCGCAGCTCGTCCTTCGTCGGCCACGCGGTGCCGTAGATGCGCTGCAGCTGCGGGTTCTTCTCGGAGCCGCGCCAGTACGCCGCGGCTACGCGCATGAGCGCCCAGCCGTTGCCGATCATCCGGGTGTTCGGCAGGTGCGGCCCGCGGCAGAGGTCCTTCCAGGCGACCTCGCCCGACTTCGGGTCGACGTTGTCGTAGATCGTGAGCTCGGAGCCGCCCACCTCGACCGACTCGCTCTCCTCGAACTGCTCGGTGCCGCTGCCGTGGCCCTTCAGCCCGATGAGCTCGAGCTTGTAGGGCTCGTCGGCCAGTTCGGCGCGGGCGTCGTCGTCGGCGACGACCCGCCGCACGAACCGCTGCCCCGAGCGGATGATGCGCGCCATCTCCTTGTCGAGGGCCTTGAGGTCCTCGGGGGTGAACGGCTCGGCGACGTCGAAGTCGTAGTAGAAGCCGTCGGTCACGGGCGGGCCGATGCCGAGCTTGGCGTCGGGGTTGACGTTCTGCACCGCCTGCGCGAGCACGTGCGCGGTGGAGTGGCGGAGGATGCTCAGGCCGTCGGGCGAGTCGATCGTGACGGGCTCCACGACGTCGGACTCCGTCACCGTGGCGGCCAGGTCCTTCAGCTCGCCGTTGACGCGCATCGCGACAACGGATCGATCGGTGAAGAGCTCGAAGCCGTCGGCCACTGTGAACCACTCCCTGTGAGTCGAAACGAACCCTTCAACTGTAGTGCGGCGCGCCGCACCGGCTGGCCGCCCGGCTTGCAGCCGCAACACGCAAGCGACGGGCGACGGATGCCACGACTTGCGCTCGCTTGCGCCCGGTTCTGCAAGAACATGACTTTCCGTTGACAATCCCTCGCAATCCCTTGTGACGCCGCTCCACGGAGGCATACCCTCGCCTCACTCGCGGACAGATCCGCGGTGTCCGACGGCGTGCACCACCGAGAGGAAACGAGTCGACGATGACGCGTCCCACGATCCCCCTGCCCCCGTCCGTCCGTCGACGGCATCCATGGCGCGGCAGAACCGTCGTCGTGGCGGCGGCTGCGGCCGCGATCGTCGCCGGAGCCGCACTCGCCGGCCCCGCGGCATCCGCTGCGCCTGCCGCCCCGGTCGTGACGCGCGCGGCCCTCGACCCCGCCCTCGTCGCCGGCCGCGGCGCCGACGTGCCGTTCCTCGAGCAGGAGGCCGAGCGCGCGACGACGAACGGCGAGGTGATCGGGCCCGACCGCGCGGCCTACACGCTGGCCGCCGAGGCATCCGGCCGCAGTGCCGTGCGCCTCGACCCGGGCGAGCACGTCGAGTTCACACTGCCAGCCGCCGCGAACGCGATCACGGTGCGGTACAGCATTCCCGACGCCCCGGACGGCGGCGGCATCACGGCGCCGCTCGAGGTGCGCGTCGACGGTGGCGCGGCGCAGGAGCTGACGCTCACCTCCGAGTACTCGTGGCTCTACAACCAGTACCCGTTCACGAACGACCCGAATGCGGGCCTGCTCCACCCCGACTGGTGGATCACCGAGTGCGGCTGCGTGCCCGGCGAGGGCTACGAGGTGCAGAAGCCGTTCCGGCCCATGCACTTCTACGACGAGCAGCGGATGCTCCTCGGTGCGACGTTCCCGGCCGGCTCGGTCGTCCGCCTCACGGCTCCGCAGGGCACGGATGCCGCGTGGACCGTCGTCGACCTGCTGGACTCCGAGCTCGTGGCGCCCCCGACCCCGCAGCCCGCGGCATCCGTCAGCGTGACGAAGTTCGGCGCCGACCCGACCGGCCGGCGCGACGCGGCTCCCGCGTTCCGCACGGCGATCCGGTACGCGCAGCGACACGACGTCGACGTCTACATCCCGGCGGGCACATTCCGGGTCGAGGAGCACCTCATCGTCGACGACGTCACCATCCGCGGCGCCGGCAACTGGCACTCGATCGTGTTCGGCGACGAGGTGGCGCTCACGAAGCCCACGCCCGACGGCTCGGTGCACACCGGCGTCGGGTTCTACGGCAAGGACGCCGCCGACGGCGGGAGCCGGAACGTGCACCTGTCGGACTTCGCCATCCGCGGCGACGTGCGCGAGCGCATCGACACCGACCAGGTCAACGGCATCGGCGGCGCGATGAGCGAATCGACCATCGAGCGGCTGCACATCGAGCACACGAAGGTCGGCCTCTGGTTCGACGGTCCGATGCACGACCTCGTCGTGCGCGACAACATCGTGGTCGACCAGATCGCCGACGCGCTCAACTTCCACACCGGCGTGACCGACTCGCTCGTCGCGGGCAACTTCATCCGGAACACGGGCGACGACGGCCTCGCGATGTGGTCGGAGGGCACGGCGAACGCGCGCAACACCTTCGATCGCAACACCGTGCAGACGCCGACGCTCGCGAACGGCATCGCGATCTACGGCGGCACGGACAACACGGTGTCGGACAACCTCGTCGCCGACCCGATCCGCGAGGGCAGCGGCCTGCACGCCGGGTCCCGGTTCGGCGCCGTGCCGTTCACGGGAACGCTCGCGTTCACCGACAACACGACGGTGCGCGCCGGCGGCTACGAGCTCAACTGGAACATCGGCCTCGGCGCGATCTGGTTCTACGCGCTCGACCGCTCGATCGACCAGGCCGACATCCGCGTCTCGGGCGACTTCCTCGACAACACCTACAACGCGATCATGCTCGTGTCGGACTGGCCGGTGAAGGACCAGGTGTCGATCTCGAACGTGCACTTCGAGGACGTGCGCGTCGACGGCACCGGCACCTCGGTCGTGAGCGCGCGCGTCGCCGGCTCGGCGTCGTTCGAGAACGTCGACGCCCGGAACGTGGGCGCCGTCGGCGTGAACAACTGCGGCTCGTTCAACTTCACGCCCGCCGGCTCCGAGTTCTCGCTCGACGAC
>CBFGWW010000271.1:0-3712 GCA_965652625.1 uncultured Agromyces sp. | reverse complement strand
AGCCACGGCACCGCCTGCATGACGGCACCCACACCCGAGACGCCCACGATGATCAGCGCGAGGTCGGAGAGGGCGCAGATCGCGGCGACCGCGAGCACGTGCTCCCGCCGGATGCCCTGTCGCAGTACGAAGAGGTTCTGCGCGCCGATGGCGACGATGAGCGAGAGGCCGAGGCCGATGCCGGCGAGCAGGGAGGTGAGCACGATTCGAGGCTAGGCGCGGAGTCCGCGGCAATCCAGCTCAGGATTCTTCACCAGCATTAGCATTGCTTCAGATGGAGATCCCGCTCGACCTCGCCCGCACCCTCGCCGCCGTCATCGACGAGGGCACGTTCGACGCGGCCGCGAAGCGCCTGCGCATCACTCCGTCGGCGGTCTCGCAGCGCGTGAAGAGCCTCGAGCAGCAGCTCGGTCGCGTGCTCGTGGTGCGGTCGAAGCCGGCGCGCCCCACCGAGGCCGGCGCGCCCATCGTGCGACTCGCCCGCCAGCTCGCGCTGCTCGAGCACGATGCCCTCGCCGCCTTCGGCGACGACGCCGCGCCCGACCGACCCGTCTCGGTGCCGCTCGCCGTCAACGCCGACTCGCTCGCCACGTGGTTCCTCCCGGCGCTCGCACGCGTGGTGACGCGGCATCCGGTGGTCTTCGACCTGCATCGCGACGACCAGGACTTCACCGCCGGACTGCTCGAGTCGGGCACCGTGATGGCGGCGGTCACCTCGCAGGCCGAGCCCGTCGCGGGCTGCGTGGTGCGTCCCCTCGGCATCATGCGCTACCGCGCGGTCGCGACGCCCGGGTACGTCGCGCGCTGGCTCCCCGACGGGGCGCAGCGCGCGGCGATCGAGGCGGCGCCGCGCGTCGACTTCGACCGGCGCGACGACCTGCAGTCCGCGTGGCTCGAGGAGGTGGGCGCGGATGCCGCGCGCTCGCCCCGGCACTACGTGCCCGCGTCGAACGACTTCGCCGAGGCGGTGAAGCTCGGCCTCGGCTGGGGGCTGCTGCCGGCGTTCCAGAGCGACGACGAGCTCCAGCGCGGCGCGCTCGTGCCGCTCGGCGGCCCGCCCGTCGACGTGCCCCACCACTGGCAGCAGTGGAACCTGCGCTCGCCGCTGCTCGACGCGATCGCGCAGGAGGTCGTCGCCGAGTCCCGGCGCGCGCTCGTCGTCGTCGGGTAGCGTGTCGCGGCGCCCGAATCAAGTCCCTTGTCGGTTCGGCCGTCCCCGCGTTGAGTGGGATCAGGCGGCGACCCCGCCGGGAGAGGAGTCCATCATGGGCGTCGGAGACCGCATGGAGAACACTGGCGAGGACCTGAAGGGCAAGGCCAAGGAGGCCACCGGAAAGGTCACGGACAACGAGCGCCTCGAGGCCGAGGGCAAGATGGACCAGGCCAAGGCGGACATGAAGAACACCGTCGAAGACGTGAAGGACGCCTTCCGCGACGACGACCGCTAGGGGCATCGACGTCGACGGGCCGCCGGGATCATCCCCGGCGGCCCGTCGTCATGTCAGGACCCGATCAGGCGAAGAGCCCCTGCAGGCGCTGCACGCCCTCGAGGAGCGGCGCGTCGCCGAGCGCGTAGCTGAAGCGCAGGAAGCCGCTCGGCCCGAACGCCTCGCCCGGCACGGCCGCGACCTCGGCCTGCTCGAGCATGAGGTCGGCGAGCTCGAGCGACGAGGTCGGCGTGACGCCGCCCCACTCCCGTCCGAGCAGGCCCGAGACGTCGGGGTAGACGTAGAACGCGCCCTGCGGCACCGGCACGTGCACGCCCTCGATCTTGGAGAGCTCGGCGACGATCGTGCGACGGCGCCGGTCGAACGCGCGACGCATCTCCTCGACGGGCTCCTGGGGGCCCGTGAGCGCGGCGATCGCGGCGCGCTGCGAGATGTTCGAGACGTTCGACGAGAGGTGCGACTGCAGGTTGGCGGCGCCCTTGATCACGTCGGAGGGGCCGACCATCCAGCCGAGGCGCCAGCCCGTCATGGCGTAGGTCTTCGCGACGCCGTTGACGAGGATCGTCTGGTTCGCGAGCTCGGGCACGGCCTCGACGACCGACACCGCGCGCGGCGGGACGCCGTCGGGGTCGTCGGCGTAGGTGAGGTTCTGGTAGATCTCGTCGGCAACGATCCAGATGCCGTGCTCGAGCGCCCACTCGCCGATCTCGCGCACCTGGTCGGCGGAGTACACCGCTCCGGTGGGGTTCGAAGGCGAGACGAAGAGCAGCACCTTCGTGCGGTCGGTGCGGGCCGCCTCGAGCTGGTCGACCGTGACGAGGTAGCCCTGGTCGGCGCCGGCGAACACGTCGACCTGTCGGCCGCCCGCGAGCTTGATGGCCTCGGGGTACGTCGTCCAGTAGGGCGTGGGCACCAGCACCTCGTCGCCGTCGTCGAGCAGCACCTGGAAGGCCTGGTACACGGCCTGCTTGCCGCCGTTCGTGACGACGACCTGGCCCGCGCCGACCTCGAGTCCGGAGTCGCGCAGCGTCTTCTGCGCGACCGCCTCGCGCAGGTCGGGCAGGCCGGCCGCCGGCGTGTAGCGATGGTTGCGCGGGTCGTGCACGGCGGCGAGCGCGGCCTCGACGATGTGCTCGGGCGTGGGGAAGTCGGGCTCGCCCGCGGCGTACGAGATGACCGGCCGGCCCTCGGCCTGGAGGGCCTTCGCCTTCGCATCGACCTTCAGCGTGGCGGACTCGGCGATGGCGGCGATGCGGGCGGAGAGTCGGGCGTGTTCGGTCACCCTCACAGCCTAGGGCGAGGGGATGCCGCGTGGCACGCGGGATCGGCGACGGGCGGACGGATGCCGCGGCATCCGCCCGCCCGCCGGGACGAACGACCGATCAGCCCTCGGTCGGCCCGTCGATCGTCACGGCCACGTCGGGGTGGTCGCTGAAGACGCCGTCCATGCCCGCGTCGACGAACACCTGCAGCTCGCCGGCGAGGTCGCCGGGGGCGTTCGGGTCGCTCGAGGAGCGGAACTCGGCCGGGAGGAACTGGTTCTCGAGGCGGAACGTCCAGCCGTGCACGTCGAGCCCGGCCGCGTGGGCGTCGGCGATGACCGGCTTCGGCGTGCCGAGCGTGCCCGCCGGGGTGCGCGGGATCATGACCGACTTCTCGAGGCCGACGCCGTCGGCGTACGTCGCGACCTCGGCGAGGCCGGCGGGCGTCACGAGGTCGGCGTAGGTGCGCGGGTCGCCGGCGGCGGTGAAGTCGTAGGGCCGGCCCGACGAGCTCACGAGCTGCGCGAGCGTGACGTCGGTCATGGTGTCGAGCTCGCGCAGGTTGTCCACCTCGAAGCTCTGCAGGATCACCGGCGCGGTCGCCCGGTCGAGGCCGTTCGCCTGCAGCGCCGCGACGAGCGGCTCCTCGAGCGAGAGGCCGATCGCGTCGAAGTACGTGGGGTGCTTCGTCTCGGGGTAGACGCCGACCTGGCGACCATCGCAGCTGATCGAGTGCCGGGCGAGGTCCATGACCTCGTCGAGCGTGGGGATCAGGTACAGCCCGTCGAACGCGGTGTTCGCCGGCCGGGTCTGCGGCAGCCGCTCCTTCGCGCGCAGGGTGCGGAGCTCGGCGAGCGTGAAGTCCTCGGTGAACCAGCCCGTGATGCTCACGCCGTCGATGACCTTGGTCGCCTTGCGACCGGCGAACTCGGGCCGTGCCGCGACGTCCGTCGTGCCGCTGATCTCGTTCTCGTGGCGGGCGACGAGCACGCCGTCCTTCGT
>CBFGWW010000270.1:0-3716 GCA_965652625.1 uncultured Agromyces sp. | reverse complement strand
AGGCGCGCGCGTCGGCGACGCAGCCGCGCAGGCGGTCGCCCTCGTCGGGATAGGCGTCGACGCCGATGCAGAGCGCGGGGCGGGCTCCGGTGCCCGGCGCGGCATCCGTGCCCCCGGCGCCGTCGGCCGAGCGGGTCCCGGCGACGGCCGCGGGCACGTCCTCGTACTCGGGCCAGGGTGCGATCTCGCGCGAGCGTCCCTTCGGGAAGGACGTGACCGCGCCCACTCCTGCGACGCGTCGGGCCACGCTCTCCATGGTCGGGGCGTCGTCGTCGAAGTCGCCGTGCGAGGTGGCGGCGCTCGCCGTGCGCACGCCGACGGCGTTCGGGGCGAGCACGAGGTCGCCGTCGGCCGACGCGCCCGTGAAGAAGTCGGCGAGCTCGGCGTCGCGCGTGAGGAACTTCGCCATGCCCAGGATCGGCGTCGCCTTCTGCGGCTCGAACGACGCCGACACGAGGTAGAGCAGCGACTTGTTGTAGATGCGCAGGCACGTGTCGGCGCGCTCGGCCTCGTCGTCCATCGTGAAGATCGCGACGCGGGCGATCTTGCCGCTGCGCGCGTGCGGCATCACGAGCTTCGAGAAGGTGTCGACGCGCACGGCCGGCGCGAGCAGGCTGAGCGACGCGATCTCGGGGACGTCCGCCTCGAGCGCCGCGTCGAGCAGGTGCGAGTGGAAGATCGAGCCCGCGCTGTGGCCGACCGCGTGGACCTCGATCTCGTTGGGGTGCTCGGCCATGAACTTCGCGAGGGCGCGCACGAAGTAGTGCCCGCCGCCGCCTCTGACGGATGCCGCGGCCGCGTCGATCTTCATGTCGTTCCAGATCCCGCCGCCGCCGAGCAGCCGCGCGGCGACCTCGAGGAAGGTGTCCTTCGCCTCGTCGACCCATCCGCGGCGGCCGCCCGACGCCCACCGGCGCAGTGCGTCCCACAGCGCCGTGCCGAGGCCCGTCTCCCACACGAAGTGGATCGGGTAGACGCCGTTCTCCTTCCACCACGCCGCCTGCTGCTGGGCGATGCCGAAGCCCGAGGCCTTGTCGACGAGCCCGCCGTGCGCGTAGAGCACGACCGGCACGGGACCGGGCGCGTGCGCGGCGATGAAGGCGGGCAGGTGCGTCGCGAAGACGGCGTCGACGTCGCCCGTCGTGGTGCGGTAGGCGCCCACGTCGCGCGGCTCGGAGGGGGCGCCCGTGGCGAGCTTCCCGTCCTCGAGCGTGATCACGTGCGGCCGCAGGTCGGCGAGCTCCGCCGCCGAGAGGTCGGGGCCGCCGCGCGGGGCGGCCGGGGCCGCGGCGGTCGGCGGCGACGGGGGAGCGGACGGGCTCGGCGGGCGTACGGCGTTCATGGCTGCGGTCCTTCCGGGATGGGCTGGTCGGGCGGTGTGGGCTGGTCGGGCGGTGCGGGCTGGTCGGGCGGTGCGGGCTGGTCGGGGTCGTCGAGCGGGCGGGGCTGGTCGGGCGGTGCGGGCTGGTCGGGCTCGTCGAGCGGGCGGGGCTGGTCGGGCGGGATGGGCTGGTCGGGCTCGTGGAGCGGGCGGGGCTGGTCGGGCTGGTCGACGTGGATGCGTGCGCGCGGGTGCGCGTACACGGCATAGGCGAGCTCCGAGAGGTCGGCGACCTCGTTGGCGGCGTGACGGGCCTTGCGCGTCGCCTCGGCCATGGTGAGCCGGTCGTCGGCGAGCGCGAGGTAGAACGCCCTGACGAACGTCGATGCCGGCTCGTCGCCGACGGCCCACGAACATCCGACGAACGCGGCCGCGCCACCGCGGAGGAACGCCTCGGGGAAGCCGCCGAGCGCCGCGGGGCCGGCGGGCAGGCGCCCGATGTCGCACGCGTTGAGGAACACGAACGGCCCGGTGTCGGCGTCGTCGATGCGCCCCCGGTCGGGCAGGTCGCGCCGCAGCTCGCCGTCGGAGTAGCGCGCGAGCGGCAGGTCCTCGGTCTCGCTGAACGCGGCCAGCAGCAGCTCCTGCACCTGCGGCGGCGCGGCGCTCCAGCGTCCGTGCCCGGCGAAGTGCAGCAGGTCGAATCCCTGCCGCATGAGCCCGGTGATGCCGTCGGCGTCGTCGGGGTCGATGGTCGTCGCGGCGAACCGGTCCTCGAGGAACGTTCGCTCCTCGGCGGTGTGCGTGAGGCGCAGGTGCCGATCGGCGTAGTCGGGGCACACGAAGCGGACGCCGGCGGCCGTGACGGTCAGCTCGGTCGGGTGCGCCGTGTCGTACACCCAGCGGGTGAGGCCGTAGCCGCTGAGGAAGCGCGGCTTCCGGTCGTCGGCGACGCCCGGCGGCGGCACGAGGTGCACGACCTCCCACGGGATGTCGAGCTCGCCCGCGGTCTGCACGATGAGGCCGTCGAGGTCGTCCTGCGCCGTCCAGAGGAATTCGAGCACCTTCGGGGAGAACAGCGCCTGGGCGAGCCCCATGCCGAGCCGCCGCAGGCGGTCGCGGCCGCGTCGGGCGCGCTTGTCGCGATCGGTGATCTCGGCGAGCTCGGCGCGGATGCCGGCGACCTTCTCGTACGTGCGCGAGATGAAGGCGGCCTTGTCGGCGATGGGGGTCTCGCACTCGGCGGCGTCGGGACCGACGGTCACGCGGATGCGCAGCCGCGAGTCGGTGCCCACGATCGACTCGTCGATGCGGATGCTCGGCAGGGCCACGAGCTCGGGGTCGGGCTCGACGACGTCGGCCGTCACCCGGGTCGGCTCGGCGGCGGCGCGCGCGCCTGCCGCGACGATCTCCGCGGTGAGGCGCAGCGTGGCGAGCGGCAGGTCGGCGTCCTGGCGCACGACGAGCGACACCTCTCCGTTGCCCGGAATCGGCCCCACGACGCGGAACACATGCTCGGCGACGTCCGCGTCGGATTCCGGCAGGCGTGCGGCGACCGTCTCGCGTTCGCCCTCCACGAGTCGGAACCCCCGCAGCGCGATCGTCACCGTGACGTCCCGTCGCGGGTCGATCATGATCCCCTGCTCGACGTGCGTCGTGCCCGCGGATGCCTCGAGCCGCCGCCGGCTCAGGCGGAATCGCACCTCGGCGACCTCGTCGACCACGACGCGGCGAGGCATCTCGGCGTGCACGTGCGCGAGCGCGCGCCGTTCGGCGGACTCGTCGCCGGCACCGCCGACGCCCGTCGAATCCTCGGGGCCGAAGTCGGGGGGCAGTCCCGGCGCGGGCCCAGCGGCGGGCGGTGGCCCCGGCGCGGGCAGCGGGAACGAGGGGAGTGGCGGCGGCGGTGGCGCGGAGCGGGTGAGCGGTGGTTCCGGGGCGCCGGGCTCGGCGGACTCCTCGGGCGGCTCCGCGCTGCGCGGCGCCTCCGGCGCTGCGGTCTCCAGCTGCGCGGCGTAGACGCGGGCGAGCTCCTCGGCCTCCGCCTCGGTCTCGCACTCCACGACCACGACGACTCCCCGCCGCGGACCGATGGCGAACGGCAGCACGACCTCGAGCGCGTCGGGGTCGTCGCCCGTCGGGCGGAACGAGCAGAGCAGGTCCTCGACCTGCACGAACACGATGACGCGCCGGGGGTCGACGTCCTCGGCGAGCGAGATGACGACGACCGGCGGCCCGCCACCCGTTCCGAGGAGGTCGGCGCGAGCGAGCACGCGACCCGCGGAGGGCGGCGTCCAGTCGAGCGCGTCCGCCGGGGCGACCACGCGCACCGCGCCGCGCGCCCCGAGCACCGCCGGCGGCGGAATCATCGCCCGGGCCTCCGCCCGCGGCATCC
>CBFGWW010000269.1:0-3730 GCA_965652625.1 uncultured Agromyces sp. | reverse complement strand
CGCGTCAGTCGTCGCCGTTGCCGTTGCTGCCGCTGTTCCCGTTGCCGTTGTTGCCGCTGTTGTTGCCCGGTCCCTTGTTCGGGTTGTCCTCGCCCGGGTCGGGAGCGTCGTCGCCCTCCTGGGTCGGCTCCGTCGTGGGCTCGGGCGCTGGCGTGGTGGCCACGTCGGCCGCCTCGAGGTCGGCGCGCACGACGTCCATGGCCGTGAGGATCTCGGCTTCCCGCGCGGCGTCGATGCTGCCGTTCTCGGCGGCCGTGGCGACGTCGCGCTCGAGCAGCGCGAGCTCGGCGAGGGCGCCGGCGTAGTCGCCGGCCGCGGCGCGCTCGGAGATCTGCACCACCGAGGCGTGCATCGCGGCCGCCGTGTTCTCGCTCGAGGCGGCGCACGCCGACAGGCCGAGCGCGAGCCCGGCCGCCAGCACCACCGCTGGCACGGCCGTCCGCCGGCGAAGCGTCCCGATGCGCATCATCCGCCACCCGTCACGGCTTGGTCGAGTTGCTCGAGGTGCACGCCGAGGTCGCCGGGCACGGCGGGCAGCGGCTCGAGCTCGGGGGCCGTCGTGGGCGCGCTGAGCGCGCCGATGATGATCCAGGCGGCGACGCCCAGCACCGCGAGGAGCAGCCCGATCGCGATGAGCGGGCGCACCCAGCGGCGCTCGCCGTCGCGGGTGGCACGGGCCTGCGCGCGCAGCTCGGACCTCGACGGCGCAGCCGCGGCGTCGGGCCTCGCCGCGGCGGGCGTGGCGAAGAACGAGCGGTCGGGTGCGGGCAGCACGCGCGTGGCGGCGGTGGCGTCCGCGTCGACGGGAGTCGCGACGGCGGGCGTGACCGCGACCGTGTCGTCGGAGGTCGCGGCGGCGGGGGTCACCCCCACCGTGTCGGGCCCCGCGGCATCCGTGAACGCGATCGTCGGCGCCGTGACACCGGGGTCGTCGGATGCCGCGGTGTCGAGCTGCGTGGCGGCCACGGCGATCTCGAGGGCCGTCGGCCGGTCGGCGGGCTCGCGCGCGGTCATCGTGCGCAGCAGCGTGACCCAGTCGGGGCCCAGCGATTCGGGGATGTCGGGATCGCGTGCCAGTCGCGCGCTCGCGGCCTCGACGGCCGGGCCGGGGAACGCGGTCTCGCCCGTGCGCGCCTCGAGCACGAGCAGGCCGAGCGAGTAGACGTCGGCGGCGGGTGTCGGCGGGCGGCCGTTCACCTGCTCGGGGCTGAGGTAGCCCGGCGTGCCGACGAGGAGTCCGGTGCGGGTGAGGCGCGCGTCGTCGATGAGCCGGGCGATGCCGAAGTCGGCCAGCTTGGCGTTCCACGTGCGCGTGGGCAGGTGCGCGGGCTCGAGGAGGACGTTCGCGGGCTTCACGTCGCGGTGCACGATGCCGCGGTCGTGGATCACGTGCAGTCCCTCGGCGAGGTCGGCGAGCATGCCCGCGGCATCCGCCCGGCTGAGCGGGCCGAGCTTCAGGGCCTCGCGCAGGTCGCGACCCTCGACGAGCTCCATGACGAGGAACTCGCGGCCGGTGTCGTCGTCGCGGGCCGCGTCGTACAGCCGCACGAGCGCGCGATGCGAGAGGCTCGCGAGCAGCGCGGTCTCGCTGCGGCGCCGCTCGGCGTCGTCGATGCCCTCGGCGGCCTCGGCGAAGACCTTCACCGCCACGGGACGCCCCAGGGACAGGTCGACGCCGCGGTAGACGGTCGCCATGCCGCCGCGGCCGATGAGGTCGTCGATGCGGTAGCGGCCGCCGAGCGTGGCGCCGGCGAAGGGGTCGCCCTTCACGCTGCTGGGGGTGGTCGTCACGCTTCCGAGGGTAACGGGCCCGCCTGAGAGCCGCCCAGCCTCCGCCGGGGATTGGCACGCGGCATCCGCTCTGCTACGGCAACAGGCGGCGGGCGTCGGATGCCCCGGATGCCGCGCGCTCGGCCGGACTCAGCCGAAGATCATGGGCAGGTCGTCGTCGGCCTGCGACAGGGCGAGGTCGACGAGCACGGGCACGTGATCGCTGGGCGCGGTGCCCTTGCGCTCGTTGCGGTGGATCGAGGCGTCGGTCACCGCCTCGGCGAAGGTCGCCGAGCCGAGGATGAAGTCGATGCGCATGCCCTCGTTGCGGGGGAAGCGGAGCTGCTTGTAGTCCCAGTACGTGAAGAGGCCCTCGGGCACCCGCGATCGCACGACGTCGGTGACGCCCGCGTTCTCGAGCGCGAAGAACGCCTCGCGCTCGGGCGGGGAGACGTGCGTGGTGCGGCCGACGACCACGGTGGGGTCGCCGTTGTCGACGTCGAACGGCGCGATGTTGAAGTCGCCCGCCAGCGCGAACGGCACCTCGGGGAACGACGTGGTCTGCTCGCGGGTGTACTCGGTGAGCGCGGCGAGCCAGTCGAGCTTGTAGGCGTAGTGCGGGTCGCCGAGCGCCCGCCCGTTGGGCACGTAGAGGCTCCAGAGGCGCACGCCGCCGACCGTGGCGCCGATCGCCCGTGCCTCCTGGGGCTGGTCGGGGCCCTCGACGCCCTTGGCGAAGCCCGGCATTCCGGGGAACGCGGTCTCGACCGACTCGATCGGCAGCCGGCTCGCGATGGCGACGCCGTTCCACTGGTCGAAGCCGTGCAGGACGAGCTCGTAGCCCGCCTCCTCGAAGCGCGCCGCCGGGAACTGCTCGGGCTTGCACTTGATCTCCTGCATGGCCAGCACGTCGACGTCCTCGCGCACCATCCAGTCGACGACGCGGTCGACGCGGGTGCGGATCGAGTTGACGTTCCAGGTGGCGAGGCGCATGCAGCCAGCCTATGCGGCGGCACCGACGCGGAACGGCGGCCCGAGGATCATGCCTCGACGTCCGCCTCGGCGTCGTCGGCGAGGCTGCGGCGGGCCGTGGCGTCATCGCCGCGCACCGCCCGAAGCCGAGGCAGCACCACCCAGAAGCCGATGAGGATGACCGCTCCCAGCGCGAACGCGATGATGCCGGCCGCGCGTGAGACGGCGAAGTCGAAGACGAGCGACGTGACGCCGAGCACGAGCAGCGCGACGACCACGAGGTGCGCGATGAGCAGCCGGTTGCCCATCCGCACGATGCGCCCCTTGACCCGTTGCCCGAAGAGCGTACGATGCAGGGTCACCGGTGCGAGGCCGATCACGGTCGCGAGTCCCGCCAGTGAGACGAGCGTCAGGTACAGCGCGAGCTGGTACCCGTCGAGCTCGGTGAACCGCTCCTGGAAGGCCACCGCGAGCAGGAAGCCGCCGATGAGCTGCGTGCCCGTCAGCGCGACGCGCAGCTCCTGCAGGATGTCGTTCCAGTGCCGGTCGCTCCGTTCGTTGGGCGTCTCGTCGCGTCCGTCGGAGGGGACGGCGTCGTCGTCGAGGGAGCCGGCGTGCCGCGCGTTCATGCCCGATCGTAGGCACGGGGAGGGCCCCGCGCTCAACCCCTTGCGCGCACGAGCGCGACGGATCAGGCGGCGGTCGGCGTCACGCCCGAGGCCGTGAGCGCGAAGCCGCCGACGAACACGCCGACGATCAGCAGGATGCCGACGAGCGGGATCCAGAACGCGATGCGCTTCAGCACGAGCACGATGATCGCTGCGATGAGCGCCAGCAATCCGACGAGCAGCGGGCCGATCATCGCGACCATCATGCCCGTGGCCATGAGGTCGTAGTCGCACACGGAGCTCGCGCCGCAGGAGTCGCCGGCGAACGCGAGGAACAACGAGAGGAACGAGGCGAGGAGGGCCGCGCCGACCATCAGCAC
>CBFGWW010000268.1:0-3731 GCA_965652625.1 uncultured Agromyces sp. | reverse complement strand
GTGGACGGATCGGAGCCCGAGGCCCGACCGGCCGGTGGGTCATGGCCCCGGGTGCTCCTGTGGACGGATGCCGCGCCGCGGCGCCGCGCTGGGGCATGCTCGCGGCATGGCTCCGCGCATCGACCCGGCCCTCCCCCTCGTCTGGCGCTCGCCCGCCGACCTCCAGCTCGGCGCGACGACGGCCCGCGTGGTGCTCCGTGACGCGGGCGATCTCGAGACGGGCCTCATCTCGGCCCTGCGGCACGGAGCGAGCATCGGCACGCTGACGACGATCGGCATCGGGCTCGGCGGCAGCCCCGAGCGGGTGCGCGAGGTGCTCGCGGCGCTCGAGCCGGCGTTCGAGGCGGCAGCCCGGGGCGGGGAACGATCGGCTGCGGGTGGTCCCCCGCGCAGCGTGGTGGCGATCGATGCGGCGGGCGAGCTGGGCGCGCGCATCGCCGCCGACCTGGCCGTGCTGGGCCACGAGGTGATCGACCTCGAGGACGACGCCGACCGATCCGCCCACGGGGATGCGGCCGACGCGGCATCCGTGCTCGACCGAGCGGGCCTCGCGGTGATCGGGGCGGACTGGGTCGTGCCGCCCGCGCGCCACCTGCGGTGGCTCCGCCGCGACGTGCCGCACCTCGCGGTCGTGTTCGACGACGCGGGCGTACGCATCGGGCCGCTCGTCGAGCCGGGTGCGGGCCCGTGCCTGCGCTGCCTCGAGCTCGCGCGTCGCGACGCGGATGCCGCGTGGCCGGTCATCGCGGCGCAGCTCGCCGGCCGATCGGCGGCCACGCGCGACCCCCGCGCGGTGATCGAGGCCGCAGCGCTCGCGGTCGCGGTCGTCGACGATCGCCTCCACCACGGACCGGGCGCGCTCGCGTCGGCGTCGATCAGGATCGGTCGCGCACGACCGGCCGGGCTCCCGCGGCCGCATCGGCACGCGGCGCATCCCGAGTGCGGGTGCGGAGCTCCTGGAGGAACCGCGACGGCTCCCGTTCCCCTCGGTGCGCGCCGCCCGCCCGCGCCCAGCTCAACGAGAGCCGGCGCCGTGCCCGCGTGATGCCGACGTAGAGCAGCCTCCGCTCCTCGTCGATCGCGTCGAACCCCTTCGCGTACGCGATGGGGAGCATGCCCTCCGAGAGGCCGACGATGTGCACCTCGTCCCACTCGAGGCCCTTCGCGGAGTGCAGGGTCGCGAGCGTGACCGCGGAGACCGTCGGCTCGTGCTGCGCCTCGGCGCGGGCGCGCAGGTCGTCGGCGAACGCCCGGAACGTCGTGCCGTCGGGCGCGTCGTCGACGAGCCGCGCGATCGCGTTGAGCGATTCCCACCGCGCGCGCACCGCGCCGGGGCCCTCGGGCGGCTGCACGGTCCACCCGAGCGAGCGCAGCACGTCGCTCACCGACTTGAAGAGCGGCTCGCCCGTGACGGTCAGCGCGGCCGCGCGCAGCGCGTGCACGGCCTCGCGCACCTCGGGCTGGTCGAAGAACCGCGCCGCGCCGCGGACGCGCGAGCTCACGCCCACCTCGTCGAGCGCCCGCTCGAGGATCGCCGACTGCGAGTTGACGCGCATGAGCACCGCGATCGCCTCGGGCCGGATCCCGGCGTCGATGCGGTCGCGGATGCGGGTGGCGGCCGCCCGGGCCTCGGCGAGCTCGTCGGGGTACTCGAGCACGACGGGCTCGACGGCCGGCGCGGCGACCGCTGCAGCCCGACCCCCGGCCGGCGCGGCATCCGCTGGGGCCCGACCCCCGGCCGGCGCGGCATCCGCTGCAACCCGACGTGCGTCGTGCCCGGCCGACGCGACCGACGCCGCCGGCGCCACCGCCTCGAGGTGCAGGGCGCCTGCCCGACCGCGCATGAGTCGGTTGGCGACGCCGATGATCTCGGCCGTCGAGCGGTAGTTGCGCTCGAGCCGCACGAGCGTCGCGTCCTCGTAGCGACGCTCGAAGCCGAGCAGGTACTCGGGCGTCGCCCCCGCGAACGAGTAGATGGTCTGGCTCGCGTCGCCGACCACGCAGAGGTCGCGGCGGCCGCCGAGCCAGAGGTCGAGCAGCTGCTGCTGCGCCGGGGAGACGTCCTGGTACTCGTCGACGACGAAGTGGCGGTAGCCCTCTCGCACCTGCATGGCGACCGACGGCTCCGCCTCGATCATGCCCGCGGTGGCGAGCAGCACGTCCTCGAAGTCGAGCATGCGGCGCTCGTCCTTGAGCTGCTCGTAGCCGGCGATGAGTGCGAAGAGCTGCTCGGCCGTGAGGTCGCCGGGGGCGCCGCGGGACGCCACGCGTCGCTCGTAGTCGGCCATGCCGAGCACGCTGACCTTGCGCCACTCGATCTCGGAGGCCACGTCGCGCAGCGTGGGCACGTCGACCCGGAGGCGCATCCGCTCGGCCGCCTCGCCGAGCAGCCGCCCCTTGTACTCGAGCACGCGGGGGGCCGACCCGCCGACCACGAGCGGCCAGAAGTGGTTGAGCTGCGCGAGCGCCGCGGCATGGAACGTGCGGGCCTGCACCCCGCCCGCACCGAGCGCGCGGAGTCGTGCGCGCAGCTCGGCCGCGGCACGCGACGTGAAGGTGAGCGCCATGACGCGGGCGGGGTCGTAGGCCCCGGATGCCACGCCGTAGGCGATCCGGTGCGTGATCGCCCGGGTCTTGCCGGTGCCGGCGCCCGCGAGCACGCACACGGGTCCGATGAGCGCCTCGGCCACCACCCGCTGGTCGTCGTCGAGCGGCGCGAGCAGCGGGTCGGATGCCCCGGTCACGACGTCGTCCACGCGAGCGACTCGGGGACCGGGCCGCCGTACCAGCGCTCGAGCATCCAGCGTGCGATCGACGTACCGCCGGGTAGGGCGACATCGCCGACCGACTCGGCGAGCTCCTCCCTCGTGAACCAGCGCAGCTGCAGGATCTCGACCCCGTCGGGCGCGGCGGACGACGGCGCAGCGCCCGCGGCGACGCGAGCCGTGAAGCCCAGCATCAGGCTCGCGGGGAACGGCCACGGCTGGGAGCCGCCGTACTCCACGCGGTCGACGAGCAGCCCGGCCTCCTCGCCGACCTCGCGCACGACCGCCGCTTCGAGCGACTCCCCCGGCTCGACGAACCCGGCGAGCAGGGAGAATCGGTTCTGCTCCCACAGCGCGTTCGAGCCGAGCAGCACCCGGTCGTCGTCGTCGGTCACGAGCACGATCACCGCGGGGTCGGTGCGCGGGAAGAGCAGGTTGGCCTCGCGATCGCAGCGGCGCGCCCAGCCCGCCTGCACGACGGTCGTCGTCGAGCCGCAGCGCGGGCAGAAGCGGGCGTTGTCGTGCCAGTTCGCGAGCGCGAGCGCCTCGGTGAAGAGTCCGGCGTCGCGGTCGCCGAGCACGGGCGCGGCGGCGCGCAGGCCCGACCAGCGGGCGTCCTCGCCCTCGAGGGCCGCCGCGGCATCCGCGTCGACGACCCGGAGCTCGATCGGCGTGCCGGGCGGGAGGCCGTCGGGCGAACCGGCGGTCGCGACCGTTCGACCGAGGTACGCGCGCAGCGTGGGCGTCGGCACATCGGCCGGACGCAGGAACTGCAGCGACGGCGCGGACCCCTCGATCACCTCGGCGAGGAGCGCCTTGTCGCGATGCACGGCGATGACGCGCGCGGCGGGATCGGCGTCGAGGTGCGCGAGGGCGTCGTCGTCGGCTCGGGTGTCGCCGTCGCGATCGATGGCCGCGCGCGCGAGCGGCGGGGCTGTCGGTTCGCGCACTCGGCCACCTCTCGGC
>CBFGWW010000267.1:0-3826 GCA_965652625.1 uncultured Agromyces sp. | reverse complement strand
GCGAGCTGTGCACATCTATTGCGCGTGGCTCTTCGGCGCTGATAACTTCCTGCGGACAGCACCTGAAGGTTCCCCCAATCCCTACATGAATGGAGCCCCATCGATGCCCCAGCGACGTGCATCGTGACCCGAACCGTCACCCGCATCCCGTCCCGTCATCGCACCACTCGCCGCCGAGTGCTCGTGTCGTTCCTGGCCGTCGCGGCGACCGTGCTCGCCTCGCTGTCGTTGACAGCAGCGCCGGCCGTCGCGGCACCGCAGACCGTCTCGGGCGCCGTGAGCTTCGGTACCGACGGCGATCATCCGGCCGGGGTCGCGGCGGTCGTCACGTGGCAGCAGGACATCGACGGCGTCTCCGTGCCCGGTCCGGCCGATGGCGTTCGCACCGATGCCGACGGACGCTACTCGCTCTCGCTCGAACCCGGCAGCTACAGGTTGCGATTCGCGCCGACGACGCCGGCGTACCAGACGCTCTGGTGGGGCGGTGTCGAGGCGGAGGACCTGTCCACCCTCGTCGAGGTGAGCGATGCGTCGCTCGCGGGCATGGACATCACGCTCCCGCAGGTCGAGGTCGCTGCCGAGGAGCCTGCGCCGGCGGTCGAGCCGGGGACCCAGGGCAGCGCTTCCATCGCCGGAACCATTCGGACGGAGGCTGGAGCGCCCATCGCCGGAGCGAAGGTGACCGCGACCGCCTGGGATCCGACCGATTGGAGCACCGAGGTCGTGGGTGAGGCGTTCACCACGACCGACGGCACGTACCTGCTGACCGGCCTTCCGGCCGCCGGATACGAGCTCGACGTCACCGCCGACGGGTACGTGAACCCGTGGATCCCGTTCTTCGAGCTCGCCGAAGGAGAGCAGCGCACCGGGGTCGACGCCGCGATGATGCGCTACCGGAGCATCTCGGGCACGATCACGTGCGACCGGTGCGACGAACCCGAGGTCGGCGAGAGCATGTACGTGCTGTTCGACCGGAACGTCGGGACCAGGGCCGAGCCGGCGTGGGTGTACGCCGGCGGCGTGCTGGCCACGCCCACCGAAGCAGCCGACGGAGCTGCGACGTACACGTTCAGCACCGCGGACGGACTCCTTCCCGGCAGCTATCGGGCGACGGTCGGCGGCTACTGGGGCTGGCGCACCCGCGCGAACGTCTCGCCTGCGGTGACCGTCGAGGACGACGCGAAGGTGACGCTCGACCTGACCGCCGAGTTCCTGAAGTTCGACCGGGACTTCTCGGGCGACGAGAACCCCGACGTGCTGGTCCGCACGTCGACCGGTGCGATGTTGATGTACACCGGCGACGGGGCATCCGGTTGGAAGGGTGCCTCGACGATCGGGTCGGGCTGGACGGTGATGAACCACGTGTTCGCGGCCGGGGACTTCTCCGGTGACGGGCACGAGGACGTGATGGCGCGCGACTCGGCCGGGCGTCTGCACCTGTACCGCGGTGACGGGAAGGGCGGCTGGCTCGGCTGGGGTGTCGTGGGCACCGGCTGGGGTCACATGACCGCGATCTTCAGCCCGGGCGACTTCTCGGGCGACGGGAACGCGGACGTGATGGCTCGTGACGGTGCCGGCGACCTGTGGCTCTACCCGGGCGACGGGAAGGGCGGCTGGGGTGCCGTGTCGAAGGTCGGCTCGGGCTGGAACATCTTCGACACCGTGTTCGCCGCTGGCGACTTCGGCGGCTACGGCGAGGCCAACGTCATGGGCCGCATGCCCAACGGCGATCTCTGGGTCTACCAGGCGTCGGGTTGGGGCGACTGGATCGGCCAGTACCGCGCGGGCACCGGCTGGAACATGTTCGACGCCGTGTTCGGCGCCGGCGACTTCGACGGCGACGGCTGGGACGACATCATGGGCCGTGACCGGAGCGGCAACCTCCACCTCTATCCGGGCTACGGAGGGCTCTTCAAGCTCCCGTCGGTCGTCGGCACGGGGTGGGGGCACCTCTCCTTCGTGAGCTGAATCGCGCAATGCGATCCCGTGCCGGGCGAGCCAGTCGGCAGGCGTTCGGGGCCGCCCGGCACGGGATCGCGGTACTGTGGCGCTGGTGGGCACGACGGAGGACGCCATGACGAAGACACGTCCCGAGCCGGGGATCGACCCACGGTTCGATCCGCGGTACCAGCGCGGATACGTGCCCGACGCGGCCGCGGCCGATGCGGGAGACCAGCCGCCCATCGTCATCGCGCCGTCCGGCTCGGCGCCCGAGGACTCGACAGCGTCAGCGACGGCGCCCCCGCCGCCGGTGCGCCGGCCGGAGCCGGAGCCGACGACGGGGTCGCGACCGACTCGTCCTCACCCGCACGAGGACGCCGACTCGTCCGATCGGGACCTCGATGCAGAGGACGACGTCCTCTTCCCGCCCGAGTTCGCGGAGGCCGACGACGAGCCGTCGCCCGCCGACCCCTGGTTCCTCGCCGCGTGGGGCGTCGCCGTCATCGCGATCGTCGTGGGCGGCGCGTTCTGGTGGGCGGGCCTCATGGCCGACAACCCGTTCTCGGGCGTGAACCAGTCCGACCGATGGCTCCAGTACGTCGGCTGGGTCGTGGCGCCGTCGCTCATCCAGGGCGGCCTGCTCGGGCTCGTCGCGATGCTCGTGTGGACCGGCATCCGCTGGGCCCGTCGCCGCTCGGAGCACTCGTGATCGCTCGGCTCCTGCGCAATCCCGCGGCCATCGCACTGGCGCTGATCGTCGTCGTCGCGGCAGCGCTCACCATCTGGGCCGTGGGCGTCGTGGTCGAGGACACCGGCGAGATCTTCCTCAACCCCGATCCGAGCGACGCAGCGATCGCGCAGTACCGCATCATCCAGATCGCCAACGCGATCCCGCAGCCGGCGACGCTCGTGGGCGTGGTCGCGTTGCTCGGCTTCGTCATCGTGGGCGCCGTGACGAACCGCGTGGTCGACGCCGAGCACGACCGGCGTCGCGCGTCCGCGTCCGACGGCCACTAGGCCGCGACCTGCGTCACCGCCGGTCCTCGGCGGGGAGCCGCTCGTCCCGGTCGTCAGTCCTCGACGCGCACGATGAGGGCTGCGGGGTCCACGCGGAAGCGCGCGGCGACCACGGTGCCGAACTCGTCGCCGTCGATCTCGAACTCCTCGGCATCCGCCTCGATCTCGATGTCGACCGACCGCCCGCGCGAGTAGACGATCTCGCGACGGCGGCTGCCGCCCGTGAGGTCGAGGAACTGCCGCCCGAGCGCGCTCTTGCGCAGCACGCGGTTCTCCCAGGTGACGCGCCGCCACACGAGGAGCCACCCCATGAGGTTGCGCGGCTGCAGCACGACCACGTCGAGCTTGCCGTCGTCGAGCTCCGCATCGGGGATGAGCTCGATGTTGCCCGGCAGGTAGCCGAGGTTCGCCACGAGGATGCTCGACACCCGCGAACGGTGCAGGCGCCCGGCATCCGTGCGGTGCACGACCCGGAACGGCTTCGACGCGGGGATGGCCCGCAGGCCCGCGTCGACGTAGGCCAGCCATCCGACCCGCTTCTTCAGGTCGGGGTTGGTGTTCGAGATCATGGCCGCGTCGATGCCGATGCCCGACATCACGAGGGAGGCATGCGTCTCGTTAGTGCCGTCGGCCCGGGTGATGTCCGCCACGAGCACGTCGACGGCGCGATCGACGCCGGCGAAGGCGAGCACGACCGCGTCGTCGTGGTCGTTGACGGGGATGCCGAGGTTGCGGGCGAAGAGGTTGCCCGTGCCGAGTGGCACGAGGCCGAGCGGCACGCCCGTGCCGCGCACGGCGGCCGCCACGGAGCGCACGGTGCCGTCGCCGCCCGCGGCGATCACGAGGTCGACGCCCGCGGCGATCGCCT
>CBFGWW010000266.1:0-3838 GCA_965652625.1 uncultured Agromyces sp. | reverse complement strand
AGCAGCTTGCGGTGCTTCTTCTTCGCCATGCGCTTGCGGCGCTTCTTGATGACGGAACCCATCGAAACCTCACAGAGAAAGATCAGTCGGGCGCGCGTGCCGCAGCCCGGGGCGGAGAGCCTCGGGATAGTCTAGCGGATCCGCGCGGCGGCGCCGTTCGGATGCGTTACCGTCGAGGAATGCGCGCCGACGACCTCGTGATCCGCACGACGACCGAGGACGACTGGCCGTCGGTGCGCACGCTGCGGCTCGAGATGCTGCGCGACTACCCGCTCGCCTACGGCGAGACGCTCGAGCACGCCGAGCGGGTCGACGAGGCCGGCTGGCGACTGCGCGCCGCGCGCGGCACGACGCCCGGCCAGACGTCGATCGTCGCGATCGACGGCGACCGCTGGGTCGGGCACATGGGCGGGTACATCCCCGACGCGAGGACCGGACCGCTGCTCGTCGGCGTCTACGTGTCGCCCGACTACCGCGGCGACACCCTCGGGGTGACCCGCCGGCTCCTCGACGCCGTCGAGGACTGGGCGCGCGAGCACGGCGACACGCTGCGCCTCGAGGTGCACGAGCACAACCCCCGCGCGCGCCGCTTCTACGAGAAGCTCGGCTTCACGCTCACCGGCCGCAGCCGCGAGTACGAGCTTCCGCCGGGCGGACTCGAGCTCGAGATGGTCAAGCCGCTGCGCTGACGGCGGGGCACGCCGCGGTGACGGGGGCACACGGCAGACTGCCGTGATGACCGTCTTCGTCAACGTGCTGCTCATCGCCGCGATCCTCGGCACCGGCATCGCCGCCGGGGTCTTCTCCGCGTTCTCGGGCTTCGTGACCCAGGGCCTCGATCGTCTGCCACCATCGGATGCCGCGCGGGCCATGCAGGAGATCAACGTGACGGCCGTGCGCCCACCGCTCATGCTCGAGCTCTTCGGCACGGCGCTGATCGCGGCGGTCGTGTTCGTGCTGGCCCTGCTCGGATCGCTCGGCGATGGCATGTGGTGGGCGATCGCGGCATCCGTCGTCTACCTCGTGGGCGCGATCGGCGTGACGGGCGCCGCGAACGTGCCCCGCAACAACCGGCTCGCCGCCACGCCGGCGACGGATGCCGCGGCGCTGGCCGCCGCCTGGACGGCCTTCCGCCCGGGCTGGCAGGCGTGGAACCACGTGCGCACCGTCACCTCGGCGCTCGCCTGCCTCGGCTTCACGCTCGCCCTCCTCGCCGCCGCCTGACGGTGCGGCGCGGACGGGTCAGCGGCGCTTCTTCTGGCCGACGACCGCGTGGGCGGCCTCGGCGAAGCGCTGGCCGATCGCGGAGGCCCACGCGAGCTGGTCGTCGTTGAGCGCCACACCCTGCGCCTCGGCTTCGGCGAGGGTCGCGGCATCCGCTGCGGCATCGGATGACACGAACGGAATGAGCCAGTCTTCAAGGGTCTCGAGCGGACGGCGGTCGAGGTGGTAGTAGCGGTGCTGGCCCTCTTCGCGCACGCCCACGAGGCCCGCCTCGCGCAGCACCTTGAGGTGCTTCGAGACGGTGGGCTGGCTGAGGCCGAGCGTCGAGACGATCTCGGAGACGCTGATCTCGCCGCCGGATTCGGGTGCGGACGTCTCGCGGTCGAGGAGCACCCCGAGGATGTCGCGCCGTGTCGTGTCCGCCACCACGTCGAAGATGTCCGCCATGCGTCAAGGGTAGTCATTCCCGCCGAGGAGTACCATGACTCACGCATTCGGTGACGGCGGCTGAGGGGGCTCGATGCACGCACGGGCGATGGACCGCCTCGGTCGATCGGATCGGCGGTCATGGCTCGGCCGGCTGCGCGATGCCGTCGATGCGCTGGTCAAGAGCTCGCCGTCGCGGTTCGCGATCCTCGTCTTCGCGGCGCTGATCCTCGTCTTCACGCTGCTGTTCTCGCTGCCGATCGCGCGGGCGGGCGCCGGCTCGGGCGCACCGTTGCACGACGCGTTCTTCACCGCGGTCTCGGTCATCTGCGTCACGGGCCTCGCCACCGTCGACATGGCGACGTACTGGTCGCCGTTCGGCAACGCCCTCGTGTTCATCGGCGTGAACATCGGCGGCGTCGGCGTGCTCACGCTGGCGTCCATCCTCGGCTTCGTCATCTCGCGACGGCTCGGCCTGCGGGCGAAGCTCATCGCGGCGAGTGACACCAATCCGTCGCGCATCCACGTCGGCCCGGTCTCCGAGCGGCAGGCGGTACGCCTCGGCGAGGTCGGCGGCCTGCTCGCGACCGTCGTGATCACCGCCCTGGTCATCGAGCTGGCGATCGCGGTGGCGATGATCCCCAGCATGCTCCGCGCGGGATACGACTGGTTCCACTCGATCTGGTACAGCTTCTACTACTCCGCGATGGCGTTCACGAACACGGGCTTCAGCCCGAACCCCGGCGGGATGGAGCCGTTCGAGCAGGACTACTGGATGCAGACGCTGCTCATGATCGGCGTCTTCGTCGGCAGCCTCGGCTTCCCGGTGATCTTCGCGCTCGCGCGCTCGTGGCGCACGCCGCGCCGGTGGAGCCTGCACGTGAAGCTCACCATCACGACCACGGTCATCCTGTTCGTCCTCGGCGCCGGCATGTTCCTGCTGCTCGAGTACAACAACCCGAGGACGTACGGCCAGTTGGATGCCGGACCGACCGTCTTCCAGTCGCTCTTCATGTCGGCCATGACGAGGTCGGGCGGCTTCGCGACCATCAACATGCACGACCTCAACGGATCGAGCCTGCTCGTCTCGGACATGCTGATGTTCATCGGCGGCGGCTCGGCGTCGACCGCGGGTGGCATCAAGGTCACGACGCTCGCCGTGCTGTTCCTCGCCGCCTTCGCCGAGGCGCGGGGAGCGCCCGCGATGGAGGCGTTCGGACGGCGCATCCCGCGCGACATGCTCCGCCTCTCGGTGAGCGTCGTGCTCTGGGGCGCGACCATCGTCGCGGTGTCGTCGATCGCGATCCTGCAGATCACCAAGGAGCCGTTCGACTACGTGCTCTTCGACGTCATCTCGGCGTTCGCCACGTGCGGGCTCTCCACGGGGCTGACCGGCGAGCTTCCACCCGCCGGCGTCTACGTCATGGGGGCCACCATGTTCTTGGGACGGGTTGGTACAGTGACTTTCGCCGCGGCCCTGGCCGCCAGCCAGCGCCGGCAGTTGTACCGCCGTCCGGAGGAGAGGCCCATCGTTGGTTGATCGGATCAGACACGACGCCCCGGTGCTCGTGATCGGCCTCGGCCGGTTCGGCGCGGCGACCGCGGGCCAGCTCGACCGGCTCGGCCGCGAGGTGCTCGCGGTCGACGACGACGAGACGCTCGTGCAGAAGTGGGCCGAGCGGGTCACGCACGCGGTCGTCGCCGACGCCCGCTCCATCGACGCGCTCCGGCAGATCGGCGCCCAGGACTTCTCGATCGCCGTCTGCGCAGTGGGATCGTCGATCGAGGCATCCGTGCTCATCACCGCGAACCTCGTCGACCTGAAGGTCCCGCAGATCTGGGCGAAGGCGATCTCGGCCTCGCACGGCAAGATCCTCGAGCGCATCGGCGCGAACCACGTGATCTACCCCGAGCGCGAGGCGGGCGAGCGCACGGCGCACCTGGTCAGCGGCCGCATGCTCGACTTCATCGAGTTCGACGACGACTTCGCGCTCGTGAAGATGTACCCGCCGAAGCCCATCCGCGGCAAGAACCTCACCGAGTCGGGCGTGCGCTCGCGCCACAACGTCACCGTGGTCGGCGTGAAGAGCCCCGGAAAGCCGTTCACGTACGCCACCGAGAAGACCGTGGTGTCGAACCACGACCTCATCATCGTGTCGGGCACCGAGGGAGACATCGAGAAGTTCGC
>CBFGWW010000265.1:0-3972 GCA_965652625.1 uncultured Agromyces sp. | reverse complement strand
TGCCGATCTCGTCCTGGCGGCGGTAGCGGCGGCCGATCGCGCCGGCGTCGTCGAAGTCGACGTTCCAGTGCTTGCGCAGCGAGGCGGCGATGTCGCGGGCCAGCGGCGAGAGGCGCTCGTTGCGGCTCAGCGGGAGCACGGCGGCCTTGACGGGCGCAAGGCGCGGGTCGAGGCGGAGCACGGTGCGGCTGTCGGTGCCGCCCTTCGCGTTCGGCACCTCCTCGACGTCGTACGCGTCGACGAGGAACGCCATGAGCGAGCGCGTGAGGCCCGCCGCGGGCTCGATGACGTAGGGCACCCAGCGCTCGTTCTTCGACTGGTCGAAGTACGAGAGGTCCTTGCCGGAGTGCTCGGTGTGGGTCGACAGGTCGAAGTCGGTGCGGTTCGCGACGCCCTCGAGCTCGCCCCAGTCGCCGCCCTGGAAGCCGAAGCGGTACTCGATGTCGATCGTGCGCTTCGAGTAGTGCGACAGCTTGTCCTTCGGGTGCTCGAAGAGCCGGAGGTTCTCGGGGTCGATGCCGAGGTCGATGTACCAGTTCCAGCGCTGGTCGACCCAGTACTGGAACCACTCGTCGTCGGTGCCGGGCTCGACGAAGAACTCCATCTCCATCTGCTCGAACTCGCGCGTGCGGAAGATGAAGTTGCCCGGCGTGATCTCATTGCGGAACGACTTGCCGATCTGGCCGATGCCGAACGGCGGCTTGAGCCGCGACGCCTGCAGCACGTTCGCGAAGTTCGTGAAGATGCCCTGCGCGGTCTCGGGGCGCAGGTAGTGCAGGCCGGACTCGTCCTGCACGGGGCCGAGGAAGGTCTGCAGCATCATGTTGAAGTCGCGCGGCGGCGTCCACTGGCCGCGGGTGCCGCAGTTCGGGCACACGATGTCGGCCATGCCGTTCTCGGGCGCATGGCCCTTCTTCGCCTCGTAGTGCTCGAGGAGGTGGTCCTCACGGAAGCGCTTGTGGCAGTGCAGGCACTCGACGAGCGGGTCGGTGAAGACGCCGACGTGACCGGATGCCACCCACACCTGCTTGGGCAGGATGACGCTCGAGTCGAGGCCGACGACGTCGGCGCGGCTCGTCACCATCGTGCGCCACCACTGGCGCTTGATGTTCTCCTTCAGCTCGACGCCGAGGGGTCCGTAGTCCCACGCGGAGCGGGAACCGCCGTAGATCTCGCCGGCCTGGAAGACGAAGCCCCGGTGCTGGGCGAGGGCGATGACGGACTCGAGACGGCTGGGTGCTGCCACGGTGGCTCCAATGGTGCGGGGATCGGGCGAATTGCCCGGAGACGACACGGTCCCACCATCCTACGGGCGCTACGCTGTGCCCCATCACGGCCGGTGTCCGAGAGGGGCGAGGGTGTGGAACTTCCTGCTTGACGTCAACATCGTCGACGGACCGTTCCTGTACACGGTGTACGCCATCGCCGCCGCCGTGTTCATCTACCTGCTCGGTCGCGGCCCCGGCTGGTCGTGGGTGCTCACCGCCATCGTCGTCCTGATCGTCGGCGCCATCGTGGGCGCCGGCATCCTGTGGGTCACCGTCAACGTGCTCGACGCGATTCCCGGCCCCATCCTGCCCGAGGTCTGGTTCTGGGTGGCCGGTGCCTTCGCGGGCTGCGCGCTCGCCATCTGGAACCTCTGGTACTCCCGCTGGTGGCGCAAGCTGATCGCGATCCTGGCGGTGCCGATCTTCTCGCTCACGGCGCTCTTCGGCATCAACGCCGCCTACGGCATCGACCGCACGCTCGGCGCGCTGCTCGGCATCTCGACGGCGGGCACGATCGACCTCGACGACCCGAGCGCCAGCCCGGCGGCCGACCCCACCGAACCGCTCTACCTCACGTGGACGCCGCCGCCCGGCATGCCCGAGCAGGGACGCATCGGTACGCCCGAGGGCGGCGTGCCGAGCACGCAGTCCGGCTTCGCCGCGCGCGATGCCCAGCTGTACCTGCCGCCCGCGGCACTCGTCGACGATCCGCCTCGCCTGCCGCTCGTGATCATGATGATGGGCCAGCCCGGCGATCCCGACGCCTCGTTCATCGCGCAGGTGCTCGATGACTTCGCCTCGCGGAACGAGGGCCTCGCGCCGATCGCGCTCGTCGTCGACCAGCTCGGCGACCCGAACGTGGATCCGCTCTGCCTCGACACCTCGATGGGGAACGTCGAGACCTACGTGATGCAGGACGTGGTGCCGTGGGCGAAGTCGCACCTCGATGTGCTGCAGGGCGCGCAGTACACCACCGTCGCCGGATACTCGAACGGCGGGCAGTGCGCCGCGTACTTCGGCGCGAAGTATCCCGAGGTGTTCGGCAACCTCCTCGCCGTGTCGCCCACCGAGTACCAGGGCGCCGAACGGCCCGCCGACGTGCTGGCCTCCGTGTTCGGAGGCCAGCAGGCGGCCTACGACGCCGTGAAGCCGACGACGATCATGGCGCAGAAGGCACCGTACCCGAACACGGTCGCGATCTTCACGATCGGCGCGAACGACGGCACGTTCGCGCCTGGCGCGCAACGGCTGTCGGATGCCGCGATGCAGGCCGGCATGCAGACGACGTTCTACGTGGTGCCCGACGCCGACCACGGCGTCAGCGGCCTGCTCGGCGGACTCGAGAAGGGATTCGAGGTGCTCTACCCACGACTCGGATTGGCGGCCCCGTGACCGAGACCGATCCCGCGATCACCGACGTCGAGCCGAAGGGCCGACTGCGCACCACGGGCGAGGCGCTGGCGGGCTTCGCGCGTCGCGTGCCGTTCAGCATCGCGTTCGCGGTGCTGCTGCTCGTCACCTCCGTCGTCACGGGCACGATCGTCGGCGAGGCATCGGATGCCACGGCGAACGCCTGGGCGGCCGGGGTCGTCACGACGATCGACGGTGCACAGTGGTGGACCGTCGTCACGGCCCTGTTCATCCCGTTCGACCCGTTCCAGCTCGCGTTCGGCGTGGTGCTGTCGTTCCTGCTGCTCGGCATCGCCGA
This sequence comes from uncultured Agromyces sp., assembly GCA_965652625.1. Classification (GTDB taxonomy): domain Bacteria; phylum Actinomycetota; class Actinomycetes; order Actinomycetales; family Microbacteriaceae; genus Agromyces. The sequence continues at coordinate 996 of CBFGWW010000265.1, read as the reverse complement.
GCGCCGCATGGGCACATGGCGCGCCATCGTCGCGTTCCTCGTCACGGGCGTGCTCGGGGTCGCGATCGGCACGTGGCTGCAGTGGTTCGGGTCGCTCTTCGGCGAGTGGTGGGCGACCGGAACGGCGGCCGACCTCACGCTCGACCCGCTCGCGGGCATCGTCGGCGCGCTCATCACGTCGACGGCGTTCATGGGCGTGCTGTGGCGTCGCCGCATCCGCATCGTGACGTTCGCGTTCATCCTCGTGTTCGTGCTCTACGACGGCGACTCCTCGAACGTCTACCGGCTCATCGCGGCGATCGTCGGCCTGTTCCTCGGGGCGCTGCTCGCGCGCGACGCCTCGACGCTGCGCGCCCGCCGCAGCTCGCACGCCGAGACCCGCACGCTCGTCGCGGCCGTCGTCGCGGTGACCGCGATCGGGCCGATCGTCGCATTCGTCAACCGCACGGAGCTCACGCCCTTCGGGTTCGGCTCGTACCTCTACGACGACGACCCGGTGGACGTCGACGCGGTCATCTCGCAGTGCGGGGCCGCGGCATCCGCCGTCGGCGACGAGTGCCTGAAGCAGCTCGCGGTGCTCAGCTCGCAGGGCTTCGGGATGTTCCTGCTCTCGTTCGTGCCCGTACTGCTGCTGCTCCTTGCGGCATGGGGCCTGCGCTCCGGGCGCCGGTTCGCCCGCTGGCTCGCGATCTCGGTCAACGTGGCGATCCTGCTGTTCGCGCGCACGGCGTTCGACGTGACCGTCACGACCGCCGACGTGGAGAGCGGCGCGTGGACGGTGTTCGACATCGGCGAGCTGATCGTCTGGGCGCTGGCCGTGCTCGCGCTGCCGATCGGCATCATCGTGATGCTCACGGTGACCCGGCGGCACTTCCAGGTCCGCTCGCCGCGCGGTTCGTTCGCACGATTCGTCACCACGGTCGTCGTGTCGTTCGTGGTGCTCGCCGCGGCGTACTACGCGATCGGGTTCGCGACGCTGGGCGAGTACTGGCCGGC
>CBFGWW010000264.1:0-3986 GCA_965652625.1 uncultured Agromyces sp. | reverse complement strand
AGTGCCCAAGTGCCCAAGTGCCCAAGTGCCCAAGTGCCCAAGTGCCCAAGTGCCCCGGGTTCAGGAGCGGCGAAGCTCCGATCGTGCCGTCGTGGTTCGGAAGTTCCGAAGTTCCGAAGTTCCGCAGTCGCGACCGTCGGGCATTGCCGACGAGCGCCGCCCCGGGATAGGTTCGGCCCGCCGGGGAGGAACGACATGGGGACTTCGAACGACAGCGTCGGCGCGGCATCCGTCGACCTCGACCAGGTGCGCGCGCTGCTCGTGAGCTATCACGACAACGCGTCGATCTCGCGGGCGAAGGTGCTGCCGACGCGGGCGCTCGCCGGGGCGGCGTCGCACGGCATCACGATCTCGAACAGCGTCGGGTTCCTGTTCTCGGTCGACGACCACCTCAACGAGACGGCGGCGCTCGACCCGATCGTCGGCGACCTGCGCGGCATCCCCGACCTGGCTGCGGCGGCGATGCTCGACCCCGCGGCCGGGCTCGCGTGGGCGCCCGCCGACCTGCACACGCTCGAGGGCACGGTGCATCCGACGTGCACGCGGTCGGCGCTTCGCCGGGTCGCAGCGGATGCCGCGGCCGCCGGCCTCGACTTCCTCGTCGGGTTCGAGCTCGAGTTCACCCTCTTCCGCGGCGACCCGGACACCCCCGAGCTCGCCGCGCAGGGACCGGGGTACTCGACGCGCGCGACGCTCGACGTCGAGGCGTGGATGCTCGATGTGCTCGACGCGCTCGACACCGCGGGCGTACCGGTCGCGCAGTTCCACCCCGAGTTCGGGCCCGGCCAGTACGAGCTCGCGCTCGCGCCACGCGAGCCGCTGCGCGCGGTCGACGACCTCGCGCTCGCGCGCATCGTGATCCTGCGCACGGCCGCCGCGCACGGGCTGCTCGTGTCGTTCTCGCCCGTGCCGCTCGTCGGCGGTGCGACCAACGGATGCCACGTGCACCTCTCCGCGACGCGCGACGGGCAGGCGCTGCTCGTCGACCCGGCGACCCGTCTCGGCGTGACGTGGGAGGGCGGGCACGTCATCGCCGGCATCCTCGAGCGGCTCGAGGAGGGCGTCGCGCTGCTCGGCGGCAGCGTGCTGTCGTTCGTGCGGCTCAGTCCGCGCACCTGGGCGGGCGCCGACATCTGCTGGGGGCCGGCGAACCGCGAGGCGGCGATCCGGTACGTCACCGGGCAGACCGTCGACGTGCTCGCCCACGCGAGCCAGGCGAACCTCGAGGTGAAGCCGATGGATGCCGCGGCGAACCCGTACCTCGCCGTGGCGGCGGTCCTCGCGGCGGCCGTCGACGGCGTGCGCCGAAACGCGCGGCTGCCCGAGCCCGTCGAGATCGACCCGGGCCGGCTCACCGACGAGCAGCGTGCGGCACGCGGCATCCGTCGCCTGCCGGCCGATCTCGCCACGGCGCTCGACCTGCTCGACGGGAGCGCGTTCTTCCGCGAGGTGTTCGGCGACGTGCTGCTCGACGCATACCTCGCGGTGCGGCGGCACGAGGCCGACGCCTACGGCGGGCGCCCCCCGCAGAACGTGGCCGACGCCGTGCGGTGGCGGTACTGATGGCGCGCGCCGAGCCTCCCGGCTCCCAGGCCGGAGCGCTCGACGAGCGGCACGTCGTCGTGGACTTCCCGCTGCGCGGCGAGGGCTGGATGGCGGTCACGACGCCCGCCCACCGCGTGCCGAGCCACGGCACCGACATGCTCGGGCAGCGGTACGCGTACGACTTCGTGAAGGTCGACGATCGACCGGGAGTGCACGTGCACCCGGGCGGATCGTGGCGCACCGAGACGGTCGGCGGCCGCACGCGCGAGTGCTACGCGTGGGGGCAGCCGATCCACGCGCCATTCGACGGCGAGGTCGTGGCCGCGGTCGACGGCATGGCCGAGCGCGAGTGGATCGTGCCGACCGGCGAGATCTTCCGCATGCTCAAGAACGCCGTGACGTTCACGCCCGACAAGCTGCCGTCGATCATGGGGAACCACGTGCTGCTGCGGGCGAGCCTGCCGGGGCCGGGGTCGGGGCCGGGGCCGGGACCGGCGCGCCTGGCCGGCCGCGACGGCCCCGTCTACGCGGGCTTCGCCCACCTCGCGCCCGGCACCGTCGCGGTCGAGCCCGGGCAGCGGGTCGCGACGGGCGACCTGCTCGGACGCGTCGGCCACACCGGCAACTCGACGTCGCCGCACCTGCACTTCCAGCTCATGGACTCGCCCGACCTTCTGACCGCGAACGGCATCCCGTGCGCGTTCCGCGCCTACGAGGTGCTGCGCGACGGCGTGTGGGTGCCGGTCGCCGACGGCGTGCCCGGGCGCCGCGAGCGGATCCGGTCGGTCACCGCTCGTTCGTGAACGTCACCTCGGCATGGCGCCGACGGTGAACGTGATGACCGAGGTCACGAGGCCGACGATCGAGACGACGAGCGCGGCGACCGCGCGCCATTCCCTCCCGATTACCACGACCGCGATGATCGCGACCACGAGGCCGACCAGGAGCAGGACCACGCCGACGAGCGCGGGGATCTCGAACGGGAGGCGGGTGAGCACGAAGCCGACGAGCGCCGACGTCAGCGCACCGATGCCGTACGCATTGGATCTCCGGGCCTCAGACGGCGGATCGTCGCGCATCACGGCACGTTCGTGAACGTCGCGTTGGCGTAGGCGAAGCTCGGCGACGCCTGCATCGTGAGCGACGCCGGATCGGCGACCGACCACGCGACGCGCCACGACACCGAGCCGCCCGGCGGCACGATCGCGGTGGGCGGGATGCCGACGTCGTCGCCGTTGCCCTCGAGGTCCTCGCCGACGTCGAAGATCTGGCTGGCCTCCTGGTCGGCCGAGGTGAGCGACGGGAACGGCACGGGTTGCAGGTTCTCGGTCGAGTTGTTCGTGATGGTCATGGTGAAGACGACGTTGTCTGCGAGCGTCGAGCCGACCGCGAACGGGCTCGGCGTGTACGGCTCGGGCGCCGAGACGGTGAGGGCGACACCGTCGTCCCAGGTCATGGTGTCGCCGAAGGCGAGGTTGCCGACGGGCACGGCCGGTTGCTCGGGCTCTCCGAACGGCGCGTCGTCGCCCGGCTGCGGCACGTCGGTCGCGTCGGGGATCGCCTCGTCGATCGTGTCCCACACGTCGCCGAACGAGCCGATGAGCGCGTTGACGAACACGACGATCCCGACGATCGCCGCGACGATCGAGATGACGAGGCCCGTGACCGCGGGCCACTTCGCGCCGCGCGCGAACAGCCCGACGAGCGACAGCACGAACGCGACGGGCAGCAGGATCCACGCGACGCCCATCACGTCGGGGATGACGGCGAACACGAACCCCGCGATCGCGACGACGAGGGCGATGATGCCGACCACGTTGGGCGGCGGGTTCGACGGCTCGGTGAACGGATGCTGCGCCGTCATCACCGCCGTCGGCTGCGGGGTGTACGGCGCCGCGAACTGCGCGCCGTAGTTCTCGGTCGGCGCGGTCGGGCTCGCCGTGAACGCGCTCAGATCGGGGTCGTCGTACCGCGCCGTCGGGTCGTTCCATCCGCTCGGCACCGTCGTCGAGTCGCCGTACCCGGATGCCGCGGGCACGCCCTCCCCGTACGCGGAACCGCCGCCCGCGGCCGCACCCGCCCCCCACACGTACGGGATCGTCGGGCCGTCGATCGGCACGGTCGCGTCGTCGTTCCCGATCGGCGTCGTGGGCGTCGCATCCGCGGCAGCCGCTTCCTCTCCGGCGCCCGCCGCCGATGCGGCATCCGACCCGCTCGCGCCGGCGAACCCGGGGGCGGTGTACTGGGTCCACGCCTCACCGTCCCAGTACCGCCGCCCGCCCGAGCCGTCTTCGTACCACCCGGCCGGCGCCTTCGTCGGGTCGCTCATGCCTCGATCGTGGCAGACCCGGCCGCCGTCGGTTCAGAACGTTGGCATATCGGTACCTGGGAACTTGGGAACTTGGGAACTTGGGAACTTGGGAACTTGGGAACTTGGGAAC
>CBFGWW010000263.1:0-3995 GCA_965652625.1 uncultured Agromyces sp. | reverse complement strand
CGGCCCGGTTCGCGAACTCGCGGGCCTGCTCGCGCTCGAACCGCTGCGCCTGCTGACGCTGGTCGTACTCGGTGTACGCGTCGACGATGCGCCCGACCAGGCTGTGCCGCACGACGTCGTCGCTCGTCAGCCGGGAGAAGTGGATGTCGTCGACCTGGTCGAGGATGCGGGTCACGAGCCGCAGGCCGCTGGCGCCGCCCGGCAGGTCGATCTGCGTGATGTCGCCGGTGACGACCATCTTCGAGCCGAACCCGAGTCGCGTGAGGAACATCTTCATCTGCTCGGGCGTCGTGTTCTGCGCCTCGTCGAGCACGACGAACGAGTCGTTCAGCGTGCGACCGCGCATGTACGCGAGCGGCGCGACCTCGACGGTGCCCGATGCGAGCAGCTTCGGCACCACCTCGGGGTCCATCATCTCGTTGAGCGCGTCGTAGAGCGGGCGCAGGTACGGGTCGATCTTGTCGGTGAGCGTGCCGGGCAGGAACCCGAGCCGCTCGCCCGCCTCGACGGCCGGCCGGGTCAGGATGATGCGGCTGACCTCCTTGCGCTGCAGCGCCTGCACGGCCTTCGCCATGGCGAGGTAGGTCTTGCCGGTTCCGGCGGGGCCGATGCCGAACACGATGGTGTTCTCGTCGATCGCGTCGACGTACTCGCGCTGGCCCTCGGTCTTGGGCCGGATGGTGCGTCCGCGCGCGGACACGATGACCTGTCCGAGCAGCTCGGACGGCCGGGAGTTGGGATCGGCATCGAGCATTCGGGCCGAGCTCCTCACTTCGGTGGGTGTCGGATCCTGGCCGGCTCGCACGAGCTCCAGGAGTTCTTCGATGAGGCGGCGCACGCGGGTGCGCTCGTCGGCGTCGCCGCGGATGGCGATCTCGTTGCCACGCACGTGCACCTCGACGCCGGGGTACTCGCGCTGGATCGACGTGAGCAGCCGGTCCTGCGGGCCGAGCAGCCGCACCATCGCGATGCCGTCGATGCGGAGACGTTCCTCGTCGTCGCGAGCGGGCCGCGGGGCAGCACCGTCGGGACCCTCAAGGTCAGCCGGCAAGCGATCCCTCCTCGAGGCCGCCCGCGAGGACGTGGGCATGCACGTGGAAGACGGTCTGCCCGGCGTTGCCGCCCGTGTTGAACACGAGCCGGAAGTCGCCGTCGGCGAGCTGGTCGGCCACCCCGCGGGCCACCGCCACGAGCTCGGCGAGCAGCGCCGGGTCGCCCGCGGCGAGCTCGACGACGTCGCGGTAGCCGCCCTGCTCCTTGGTGGTCACGACGACGTGCACGGGCGCCTTGGGCGCGATGTCGCGGAACGCGATCACGCGGTCGGTCTCGGCCACGATCTGCGCAGGGATCTCACGCGCGGCGATCCGCTCGAAGACGGTCGGCTCAGCGTGTTCGGTCATCCCACCATCGTAGCGACGGATGACTCACCACCGCCCGAGGGTTGCGTTCAGCACGGCGATCGCGGCGGGCCCCGCGGTCGAGGTGCGCAGCACGGATGCCCCGAGCCGCACGGGCTCGGCCCCGGCGGCCACGAGGCGCTCCAGCTCGGCCGGCGCGATCCCGCCCTCGGGGCCGACGACCAGCGCGAGGTCGCGGCCGTCGGGCCGGAGCTCGGTGAGCGCGGTCGTCGCCGTCGGCTCGAGCAGCAGCATCCGGCTGCCGTCGAGCGCGGCCGGCAGGCCGGCGGTCGCGGTCACGGATGACACGGGGGGCAGCCACGCGCGGATGGACTGCTTCACGGCCTCACGCACGATCGCCGCCCAGCGCCGGCGGCCCTTCTCGGCCTTCGGGCCCTCCCAGCGGGACACCGACCGGCTCGCCTGCCACGGCACGACCGCGTCGACGCCGAGCTCCGTCGCGGCCTGCACGGCGAGCTCGTCGCGGTCGCCCTTCGCGAGGGCCTGCACGATGATGAGGCGCGGCGACGGCGGCTCCTCCACGACGACCTCGTCGACCTCGAGGGCGAGCTCGCGCGGGCCGGTCGACGCGACCACCCCGTGCACGAGCGTGCCGCGGCCGTCGCCGATCGCGATCCGTTCCCCGGGCCGCACCCGCGACACGGTCACCGCGTGGCGCGCCTCGTCGCCCGCGAGCTCGACCACCGCGCCGGGTGCGACGGCGGCGAGGTCGAGCGACTCGTCGAGGTAGAGGTGGCTCATCGCGGCATCCGTGATCCGGGAGGAATCAACCCAGGAACCGGTCGCGCAGTCGCGCGAACAGGCCCTGCTGGAAGTGCGTGAGCTCGGGCTTCGGAGCCTTCTTCGACGCGGCGAACTGCTGGATGAGGTCGCGCTCCTTCGAGGAGAGCTTCGACGGGGTGAGCACCTGCACGCCGATGCGGAGGTCGCCGCGGCCCGTGCCGCGGAGCTTCGTGACGCCGCGATCCTTGACGGTGATGACCTCGCCGCTCTGCAGGCCCGAGCGGAGCTCGACGTGGACGTCGCCGTCGAGCGCGGGAATCGTGGTCGTCGTGCCGAGGATCGCGTCGGTCATGGCGACCTCGAGCGTGCACAGCAGGTCGTCGCCGTTGCGGCTGAACACGTCGTGGTTCTTCACCTTGATCTCGAGGTAGAGGTCGCCGTTCGGGCCGCCCGCGGGGCCGGCTTCTCCGGAGCCCGGCATCTGCAGCCGGACTCCCGTGTCGACGCCCGCGGGGATGTCGACCGGCACCGTGCGACGTGCGCGCACGCGGCCCTGGCCCTGGCAGGTGACGCACGGCGTGGCGATGATCGTGCCGTAGCCGCGGCACGTGCCGCACGGGCTCGACGTCATGACGTTGCCGAGCAGCGAGCGCACCGAACGCTGGATCGAGCCCGTGCCGTGGCAGATGTCGCAGGTGACCGGGGCCGTGCCGGGCTGGCAGCACGAGCCGTGGCACGTCTCGCACGTGACCGCCGTGTCCACCTCGATGTCGCGGTGCGTGCCGAAGATCACCTCGTCGAGGCCGACCTCCACGCGGATGAGCGCGTCCTGGCCGCGCTCGCGCCGGGACCGCGGTCCGCGGGTCTGCTGCCCGGCCCCGAAGAACGTCTCGAAGATGTCGCCGAACCCGCCGAACCCCTGGTCGCCGCCGCCGAAGCCGCCCCGGCCGCCCAGGTCGTACTGCTGGCGCTGCTTGGGGTCGGACAGCACGTCGTATGCGTGCGTGACCTGCTTGAAGCGCTCGGATGCCTCGGCGCCCGGGTTGACGTCGGGGTGGAGTTCGCGTGCGAGGCGTCGATAGGCCTTCTTGATCTCGTCGGGGGTGGCGTCGCGTGCGACGCCGAGGACCTCGTAGTGGTCTGCCACGGAGGGCGTGTCCTTTCGATTGCCGGATGCCGAGCGGGTGGGTCGGCAGCGGGAGTCAGCTCTCGCCGAGGGTGCGGGAGAGGTAGCGGGCGACGGCTCGCACGGCCGCCATGCTGGTGGTGTAGTCCATGCGCGTGGGGCCCACGACGCCGAGGCGCGACACGTCGCGGCCGGGGATCTCGAACGCGCTCGAGACGATGGAGGTCTCGCTGAGGCCGAACGAGGCGTTCTCGCGGCCGATGCGCACGGCGACGGCGTGCTCGTCGCCCGACATCTCGCCGAAGAGCTTCAGCAGCACGACCTGCTCCTCGATCGCCTCGATCACGTCGAGGATCGACCCGGCGAAGTCCTGCTCGGTGCGCACCAGGTTCGCGGCGCCGGCCACGACGAGCCGGTCGCTGCGCTGCGCCCGCGCCTGCTCGGCGAGGGTCAGGGCGAGGGTGTGCAGCACGAGCGCATGACGGCGGTCGGTGCCGGGGATCTCGCCCGACAGCGCCACCGCGGCATCCGCCATCGTGCGACCGCCCGCGATCTCGTTGAGCCGCACCCGAAGCCCCGAGAGCGTCTCCTCGTCGACGGGCTGGTCGAGCTCGACGAGCCGCTGCTCGACCTGGCCGGAGTCGGCGATGAGGATGCACAGCACGCGGGCGGGCGCCAGGGAGACGAGCTCGACGTGCCGCACGCGGGCGCTGCCGAAGCTCGGGTCC
>CBFGWW010000262.1:0-4008 GCA_965652625.1 uncultured Agromyces sp. | reverse complement strand
CGGCCCGCGGCGTACATGCGCTCCTCGACGTCGATCGTGAGCGGGAAGAAGTCGAAGTGCTCCTTCGGCTGCTTGGAGACCGAGGTCGCCGACAGCAGCATGGTCTCCTCGTCGATGTAGGCGACCGCGGAGCCCTGCGCCTGCTGGGCGAGGCGGCCCGTCTCGAATCGGATGGTTCGGGTGCCGAAGCGACCGTTGTCGATGACGGTCTCGGCGAACGTGATCTCAGGACCTTCCAAGAGGTCTTCTCCTTTGTTTTACGTCGCACCCCGTGGTGGGCGCGACTCATACGTCAGGAGCAGGAACAGGCATTACGAAACGCATCAGGCGATGTGCTCACGCTGGCCACCAGTAGAAGTCCACCACTCGATCGCGATTGGTGATCCACCACAGGGGACCAGCTTCCTGCCGGCCTGCTCCGTGTGTGCTCGAGGTGAGCACGGTGCTCGATGTGCAGTTGTGCCGCCGGGATCCGAGTGGATGCGGTGCCGATTCGCGGCACCCCGGACGGCGGTGGCCCATCGGGCGACCGGTCCCAGCCTAGCAGAGCGGTGCCTCGCGGCATCCGTGCCAGACTCGGGGACATGACTTCCGACGAGCAGAGCACCACGGGACCCTCCGAGGAGACCAAGCGCAAGTTCCGCGAGGCGCTCGATCGCAAGAACAAGGCCTCGAAGGAGCGCGAAGGCGAGTCGCACCTCGACGGCACGTCGGGCGCGAACCAGACGCACGGTCCCGTCGACCACAAGCGGGAGTTCCGCCGCAAGAGCGGCTGAGCGCCCGCACCCTAGTTCGCGTCGACGCCCCCACCCCGGCGGGATCCGGCGTCGACGGGCTCGAGCGTCGGTCGCTTCGGGTCGAGGCCGTCACCGGCCGTGCGACCGCGGAGGCGACGCAGGACCCACGGCGCGGCGTGCCGGGCGAGCCACTCGCCGTCGCCGACGAGCCGGTCGGCGGCCGCGCCGTCGTCGTGCACCGCCTGCTCGAGCCGCGCGAGCTCCGCGGCATCGGGCACGCCGAGCACCCGCGCGGCCTCGTAGGCGAGCGCCCGGTGCCCGGCAGAGTTGAGGTGGACCCGGTCGGCGGCCCACATGGCGGGGTCGACGATGCCGGGGTGCGCGCGGACGTCGAGGAGCAGCACGCCCGTATCGCCCTCGGCGATCCCGGCGAGGCGCTCGGCGAACGTCGCGAACCTCGTTTCGAAGAGCCGCGACGCCGGCCGCCGCGGCATGAACGGGGTGACGAGCAGCACGTCGGCGCCGGCGCGGCGCACGGCGCCGACCGCCTCGCCGAGGCGCTCCGCCAGCTCCGCGGCATCCGCTCGGCGACCGACCAGGTCGTTCGCGCCGACGAGCACACTGACCAGGTCGGCGCCCTGCGCGACGGCGAGCGGCAGCTGCACGTCGACGGCGTCGGCGACCTTGCGGCTGCGCACCGCGAGGTTCGCGTACCGCACCGGCTCGGCAGCGGGGCTCGCGAGCGCCAGGAGCAGGGCGAGCCGGTCGGCCCAGCCGCGGTACTCCCCCGCGGGCATGCGCGACGTGTCGCAGAGTCCCTCGGTGAGCGAGTCGCCGACGGCGACGAAGCGCCTCCAGCGCGGCGGCGTCGGGTCGGATGCCGCGACGACGCCGTCCCGGCCTTCTCGCGCCGGCGGCGCGGGTCGCGCGACCGTCGCAGCCGGGGCGGACCCTGGGGCCGGGGCATCCGCACCCGCCGCCCACGCCCGCGCACCACGGCGCCGGGTGATGCCGACACCGGCGGAGCGGACGTCCTCGTAGTGGCCGATGAGCTCGTCGCCGAGCACGTCCCAGCCGCGGCCGCGCACGGCCTCCCGCGCCCGCACGCCGAACGCACGACGCTTGGCGTCGTCGCCCGCGAGGTCGCGCACTCGCTCGCGGAGCTCGACGAGGTCGCCCGGCCGGTACAGCCAGCCGTCGACGCTCGACCGCACGAGGTCGAGCGGGCCGCCGGCGCCCGTCGCGACGACGGGCACGCCGCTCGCGAGCGCCTCCTGCACGGTCTGGCAGAACGTCTCGCGCTCCCCCGGGTGCACGAACACGTCGAGGCTCGCCATCGCCTCGGCGAGCGCGTCGCCGCCGAGGAACCCCGTGAAGTGCGCCTCGGGCAGGAGGCGCTCCAGGGCGGGACGTGACGGCCCGTCGCCGATGACGACGAGGCGCACGCCCGGCAGCGCCGTGATCGCCCGGAGGTCCTCGACCTGCTTCTCGGGGGCGAGTCGCCCGACGTAGCCCACGATCACCTCGCCGGGCGCCGCGACCCCACGACGCCAGCGCTCGGTCCGGCGCGACGGGGCGAATCGCTCGGTGTCGACGCCGCGGCGCCAGATGCGCACGCGGTCGTCCTCCACGCCCGCGGACGCGAGGCGTTCCACGGCGGACGACGACGGCGCGAGCGTCAGGGTCGCCCGGCGGTGCAGCCGGCCCAGGTGGCGCATGAGCGCGGGCGCGGCGCCGGGCACGCCGTACTTCTCGGCGTACGACGGGATGTCGGTCTGGTACACGGCCACCGAGGGGATGCCGAGCGGCTCGGCCGCGGCGAGCCCGCGCCAGCCGAGCACGAACGGGGACGCGAGGTGCATGACGTCGGCGCGGTGCTCGCGCAGCACGGCCGAGAGTCGCTGCGTGGTCGCGAGCGTCACTCGCACGTCGGGGTAGCTCGGCAGCGGCACCGATGGCAGCAGCACGGTGCTCGCGCCGTGCAGCGTGCGGTCGATGGGCCCGGAGCGCGGGGCGACGACGAGGGCCTCGTGTCCGCGCCGCTCGAGGTGCCGCAGCACCTGGAGCAGCGAGTGGGTCACGCCGTTCATGTGCGGGAGGAACGATTCGGCGAGGAGGGCGACCTTCACGACTCCAGCGTGGGCGCTCCCGAGACCGGCGACGCACCGGAACGCGCCCGATCGCCGAGGATTCATCGACTCGTCGGGCGCCGTTCGCCGCCTCGTCGCCGGGACGTCGGCTCGCGGCATCCGACCGTCAACCCCTCGCGCGCGGCCCGCCGACGGCGCATGATGGGGCCTGAGGGAAACCCGTCTGTCAGAGGAGGAACACCATGTCATCCGTTGCAAGGGTCACCACCATCACCGTCCGTTCGGAGAAGAGCTTCGAGGACGCCGTCGCGGTCGGCATCGAGCGGGCCGCGCAGACCCTGCGCCACGTGAGCGGCGCTTGGGTGAAGGAGCAGAAGGTCGAGGCGACCGAGGGCAAGATCACCGCCTGGTCGGTCGTCCTCGAGGTCAGCTTCGTGCTCGACTGACGGCGGAGCCTCGTCGGGCATGACGGACGGGAAGGCCGTGGCCTTCCCGTCCGGTTCCTGCGACTCAGGTGATCAGAAGCTGAAGCTTCCGGGGATGGCGAGGAATGCGCCGCTCGTGAGGTCGCTGATCGAGACGTCCGACCAGGTTCCCGACACCAGCGTCGCGCGCTGCCCGTTCGGGCAGTCGAGCACGTCGGCGGCAGCCGGCGGGCTCACCGACAGCGAGTCGGACACGTTGCCGTTTTTGAGCGCCTTGAACTCGCCGCTCTCGGAGACATCCGATGAGATCGTCGTCTTCTTCGGGTCGCTCGGCACCTTGTTGCCGTTGTTGACGCACGAATAGGTCGCGTCGAGGTGAGCGGTGACTTCGATGGTCTCCACCGAACCCGACTCGAGTCCGGCTTCCTTGAAGTCGACGACCAGGGAGACGCCGTCGGGCGACGCCGTCGTCGCGTTCGAGATGAAGTGCGCGTTGCCGGCGACCGCTGGCGAGGCGCCGACGACGGCGAGTGCGACGGCCGCGAGGGCCGCGGCCGCAGCCGCAGCGATGCGGTGGATGGACATGGTGGTTCCTTCCGATCGGGTTGTCGAACCGGTGGCTCGACCGCATCGGGTCGCGACCCCCGTGGTCCGTTCGATCGGAACTGCGCGCGGCGTTCGCGGCCCATCGGCCGCGCCCCCGGTGCAACGGTACGCGCACTCTCCGACGACCGATAGTCGGGTATGAGTTTTCCT
>CBFGWW010000261.1:0-4064 GCA_965652625.1 uncultured Agromyces sp. | reverse complement strand
TGAGCCGCTGCAGGATGGGGACCCGGTCGAGGCGCTCCTCGAGCTCGATCCACACGTCGGCGAGCCGCTCGGCGAGGGTGCCGGCGTCGGTGAGCGGCGCGGCGGCGCCCGTGGGCGCGGGACTCGTGGTGGTCGTCGTGTCGGTCATGTCGATGCTCCTTGCTGATCGGATGGGGCGACCACGGTGAGGTGGGCGAAGGCGAACGAGAACCGTCCCGACTCGGGGACGGCCAGGAGGATCGTCTCGCCGGGCGAGAACCGGCCGGTGCGCCAGGCCTCCTCGAGGGCGATGAAGATGCTCGCCGATCCGGTGTTGCCGCGCGTCTCGAGGTTCGAGAACCAGCGGTCGGTGTCGAGCGTGGGGATGCGGCGGCGCAGCCCGTCGAAGGCGAGGTCGCGGAAGACGTTGGTGCTGTAGTGGCAGATCACGTGGTCGAGGTGCGAGACGTCGACGAGCCCGATGTCGACGAGCTCCTCGAACTGCTTCAGCCCCGCGTCGGCGAGCTCGTCGAGCATGCTCACGTCCTGCCGGATCACGAACATGCCGGATGCCGCGGCGTCGGCGAGGTCGACGTCCTGCCACGTGCCGCCGACGACGGGTTCGGGGCCGTCCATGCCGGCGCGCATGCACACGTCGTGCTCGTGGGCGAGGGAGACGTGGCGCACCCAGTCGAGTCGCAGCGACGGCCGGGTCGGATGCGGCTGGAACTCGAGCACGACGGCCCCGGCGCCGTCGGAGAGCATCCAGCGCAGGAAGTGCGAGTCCATGCCGGCGCGGATGCCGTCGAAGCGACGCTGCCGCAGGCTGCGGCTCGCCAGCTCCGAGCCGACGACCGCGGCGCGCGGATGGTCGCCGAGCCGGATCTTGCTCGCCGCGGCATCGAGCGCGGCGAGGCTCGACGCGCACACGCCCGACGCGGTCAGCAGCTGCATCGGCCCGCCGCCGAGGCGCCCGTGCACCATCGACGCGAACCCGGGCACGAGCACGTCGCCCATCGTCGTCGCGCACGCCAGCATCCGCAGGTCGGATGCCGCGATCCCCCGATCGTCGAGCGCGGCGCGCAGTGCCTTGACGGCGAGCTCCTCGTTGAGCTCGGTCGGCTCGCCCTGCTCGTCGAGCGCGTAGTGCCGCTGCCGGATGCCGTTCGCGTCGAGCACACGGCGACGGATGCGCTCGGTGACCGGGTCGTCGCCGCCGAGCCGCGCCGCGATCCCGTCGTTGTCGACCGGATCCCCGGGCAGGTACCGCCCGAAGCCCGTGAGGTATGCGGTCGCCGTCGTGCCCATGGTGACGACATTAAGCCACGTGCCCGCCCCCGACCGACACCTGTGCACTTCGGATCGTCGGCGATGGCCGACGCACTCGCGACCCTCGCTACGGCGTCCACCACGGCCGCAGCGGCAGGTCGCCCACGCCGCCGGGCTCGTCGGCGTTCACCGCGAGCACCTGGTGCAGCTGGATCCCGCCGCGCTCGAACTGCAGCCGCGACCCGGCCATGTAGAGCCCCCACACCTTGGCCTTCGCGAGGCCGACCTCCTCGACGGCCTCGTCCCAGTGCGCGACGAGGTTGGCGCACCAGTCGCGAAGCGTCAGCGCGTAGTGCGGACGCAGGTTCTCCTCGTGCAGCACCTCCAGCCCGGCATCCTGCGCCTCGGTGATGATGCGCCCCGAGCCGGTGAGCTCGCCGTCGGGGAAGACGTAGCGATCGATGAACCCGTGCGTCGAGGGTTCCGTCGTGTTCTCGGGCCGCGTGATGCAGTGGTTGAGCAGCAACCCGCCCGGCCGCAGCCGCGACCGCAGGAACCGGAAGTACGGCTTGTAGTTCCGCACGCCGATGTGCTCGAGCAGCCCGATCGACGAGACCGCGTCGAAGTCCGACTCACGGACGTCGCGGTAGTCGCCGAAGCGCACCTCGGCGAGGTCGGCGAGCCCCTCGTCGGCGATCGCCCGCTGCGCCCACGTCGCCTGCTCCTGCGACAGGGTCACGCCCACCGCGCGGACGCCACGACGTGCGGCGTAGCGCACCATGCCGCCCCAGCCGCAGCCGACGTCGAGCAGGCGGTCGCCCGGCTTCAGCCGCAGCTTCTCGAACACGAGGCGGTACTTGTTCTCCTGTGCTTCATCGAGGGATGCCTCGGCGCTGGGGTAGCACGCGCAGGTGTACGTCATGGAGGGCCCGAGCACCCACTCGTAGAAGGCGTTCGAGACGTCGTAGTGGTAGTGGATCACCTCGGCGTCGCGGGCCTTGCTGTGCCGTCGTCCGGTGCCGAGGCGCCGCCAGCGCGGCGGCACCTCCTGCGGCGGCGGTGCGATCGGGCGCAGGTGCTCGACGCCGATCGACCGGATGATCCGCGCCATCGTCTTCGGCGGCGGCATCCGGAACACCAGTTCGTCGGCGAGCGCCTTGAGCAGCTCGTACGGGTCGCCCGGGTGCACGCCGTGGATCTCGATGTCGCCGGCGATGTAGGCCCGAGCGAGGCCGAGGTCGCCGCGTGCGGTGGCGAGGTAGGTCGTGCCGCGCGGCGAGGTGAGCTCGAGGCCGAACGGGGCGTCCTCGGGGCCGGCCGAGCTGCCGTCGTACGCGGTGAACCGCAGCGGCAGCCGACCGCCGGCGAGCAGCTCGAGGATCTCGGCCAGCGTGAGCTTGCCGTCGTCCGCCGGCGACTCCGACACTGAGTCGCGAATCGAATCAGTGTCGGAGGCAGCGGGCTCGGTCGCCCCGGGCTCCCGGTCCTTGAACGTCGTCATCGTCGTTGCACCGCCTTCGCGTAGAGGTCGAGGAGTCGCCCGTAGGGGTCGTACCGCCCCTTCACCGCGCGGTAGGCGTCGCCGCCGTACCGCGCGTCGAACTCCTCACGGGAGTAGTAGGCCTCGGAATAGAGCGACTTGTGGCCGTCGAGCTCGCCGACCGCCCGCTCGATGCGCCGGTTCGTCTCCCCCTCGCTCGCCCCGATCGGCACCGTCGACCAGAAGCCGACGTTGACGTAGGTCTCGCGCGGCCGCAGCGGGTAGAGCGTCCAGCCGTCGTCGTCACGCATGCGCACCGGGCAGAGCCAGATCGGCTCGATCGGCACGTTCGCCAGGAACCAGTCGAGGAACTCGACCGTCCGCCCGATCGGCACCTCGATGTCCTGGATGACCCACTCGCGCGCCGGGCGGCGCTTGAGCCGCTCGAGCGCGTCCGCGATGCCGTACCGCCGCGCGATCCGCATCAGCTTCCAGTACGAGCGGCTGCGACGGTATCGACGGGGCCAGAGCCGGCGAACGAGCGGATGCTGCGCGCCGAACCCCTCCGAGCACCAGAACCAGTCGGTGTCCCACCGCCACAGGTAGTCGTGGATCGTCAGGCGATCGCGGATCGCCCCCGCATCGTGCTGGATCGAACGGTAGAAGATCCGCTGCCGGGTGTAGTCGCTCACCGGGCCGGATGCCGCGGTCTGCGTGCCGAGGCAGAGGTAGCTCTCGTCCGCGCTGAACACGACACCGTCGAGGTAGTCGACCCGGACCCCGTCATGCTGACCGGTCTCGACGATCCGGTCCATCGCGGACACGAGGTCGGCGAGCGCGTGGAACCGCAGGTGCGTGAGCGCCACGAACGGCTGCACGGGTTCGAGCTCGATGCGCAGGCGCACGGCGTAGCCGAGCGTCCCGTACGAGTTGGGGAACGCGCGGAACAGGTCGGCATGCTCGTCGGGCGACGCCGTGATGAGCTCACCGGCCCCGGTCAGGATGTCGAGCTCGAGCACGGACTCGTGCGGCATCCCGTTGCGGAACGAGGCGGACTCGATGCCGAGGCCGGTGACCGCGCCCCCGAGCGTGATCGTCTTCAGCTGCGGCACGACGAGGGGCGTGAGCCCGTGCGGGAGGGTCGCGGCGACGAGGTCCTCGTAGGTGCACATGCCCGCGACGTCGGCTGTGCGCGCCTCGGGGTCGACCGCGATGACGTGCGTGAGTCCCGAGGTGTCGAGCCCCGCGGCATCCGCTGGAACGCGCGGCCGGAACAGGTTCGACGTGGGCTTCGCGAGCCGAACCGCGGATGCCGCGGGCAGCGCCCGGTAGCTTG
>CBFGWW010000260.1:0-4067 GCA_965652625.1 uncultured Agromyces sp. | reverse complement strand
CCGTCGACCTCGACGTGGTAGTAGCTGGCGGTGCCCTTCCAGTGGCAGACGCTCCGGTTGCCGCTCGACGAGAAGTGCTGGTCGACGAGCGACTCGCGCGGGAAGTAGTGGTTGCCCTCGACCACGATCGTGTCGTCGGACTCCGCGATCACCGCGCCGTTCCAGATGGCCTTCATGGATTCCTCCCCGCGGGCGCCCGCCCGCATTCGCTTCCGGGTGATGGAACGCCGCGGCATCCGAGTGCATTCCGATGCATGCAGTGCACTCAGGACCTTCGCAGGGTGGCCGCCCGCGCCGGGACGGCGGGCCTGCGCGCCGTAGACTCGAGGGATGACACGCGCGGACCTCGGCAAGGATCCCGACCAGGTCTCGGCCATGTTCGACCGGGTCGCGGCCCGCTACGACCGCACGAACAACGTGCTCTCGGTGGGCAACGCCCCGCTGTGGCGCGTCGCCACGACGAAGGCCGTCGCGCCGAAGCGTGGGGAGCGCATCCTCGACGTCGCGGCGGGCACCGGCACCTCGAGCGCCAGCCTCGCGAAGTCCGGGGCATCCGTCGTGGCCGCCGACTTCTCGCCCGGCATGATCGAGGTCGGCCGCCGACGTCAGGCGGGCATGCCGAACATCGTCTTCGTCGAGGCGGATGCCACGAAGCTCCCGTTCGGCGACGAGGAGTTCGACGCCGTCACGATCTCGTTCGGCCTGCGCAACGTGAACGAGCCCAAGCAGGCGCTCGCGGAGTTCTTCCGCGTCGCGAAGCCCGGCGGACGCCTCGTGATCTGCGAGTTCTCGCACCCGCCGACGGGCGTCGTGCGAGCGGGGTACCACGCGTACCAGCGGTACGTGATGCCGCCGCTCGTGAAGCTGTCGAGCTCGAACGACACCGCCTACGAGTACCTCAACGAGTCGATCAACGCGTGGCCCGACCAGCCCACGCTCGCCGGCTGGATCCGCGACGCCGGATGGGTCGACGTCGAGTGGCGCAACCTCTCGATGGGCATCGTCGCGCTGCACCGCGCGCGCAAGCCCGACCCGGTGGTCGAGTAGCGCCCGGCGCAGCCGGACGCGTATCGAGACCCTCGTCCGGTCTCGATACGCGTGCTTCGCTCGCTACTCGACCACCGGTGCACATCGCGCGAACGGCGAGTGACGGGGCATCCGCTCGCCGTCATCGACACGGCTCACAGGAACCGCACCGGTAGGCTGGGAAACGTGAAACCGAGCACTCCGGTCGCGCGACGCGGCTCCGCGCTCGCCGCGAATCTCGGCTTGAGCGAGCGGGTCTTCGCGTCCTCCGCCGACAAGGCCATGGCCAGGGCGATCGACGCGGGCATCGAGCGCGTCGAGGCCGGACTGGTGCGCGAGGTGAGCTTCGCCGACTCGATCGCGGATGTCTCGACGCGCTACCTGCTCGAGGCGGGCGGCAAGCGCGTGCGACCCATGCTCACGCTGCTCACCGCGCAACTCGGTGCCGGCGTCACCGACGACGTGGTGACCGCGGCCGAGGCCATCGAGATCACGCACCTCGGTTCGCTGTACCACGACGACGTCATGGACGACTCCGAGCGACGCCGCGGCGTGCCCAGCGCCCAGACGGTGTGGGGCAACTCGGTCGCGATCCTCACGGGCGACCTGCTCTTCGCCCGTGCCAGCCAGCTCATGGCGAGCCTCGGCGAGCGGGCGATCCGCATGCAGGCCGACACGTTCGAGCGGCTGGTGCTCGGCCAGCTGCACGAGACGGTCGGGCCCACGAACGGCGAGGACCCGATCGCGCACTACATCCAGGTGCTCGCCGACAAGACCGGCTCGCTCATCGCGGCGGCCGCGCAGTCGGGCGTCGTGTTCTCGGGCGCCGACCCCGCCTTCGAGAAGCCGATCGTCGAGTTCGGCGAGAAGATCGGCGTGGCGTTCCAGCTCATCGACGACGTCATCGACCTCTCGCCGCAGCCCGAGGAGACCGGCAAGGTGCCCGGCACCGACCTGCGTGCCGGGGTCGTCACGCTGCCGCTGCTGCGTCTCGCCGAGCTCGCACGCACGGATGCCGCATCCGCCGACCTGCTGCGACGCATCAAGCGCGACGTGGTGGTCGAGACCGCGCCGGTCGCCGCGTTCGACCCGCACGACACGAACACGCAGGCCGCGCGGGTCGTGCCGTCGCGCCGCACCGTCGACGCGATCGTCGCGGAGCTGCGCGAGCACGAAGCGACGCGCGCTACGCTCGCTGAGGCCCACCGGTGGGCGCGCGAGGCCGTGGATGCGCTCGCGCCGCTGCCCGAGGGCAGCGTGAAGAAGGCACTCACGCGATTCGCCGAGACGATCGTGGAGCGACAGAGCTGATCGACAGCCAGACCTGATGGAGAGACCACGCACGTGACGAGGAACAAGCTGCGACTCGCGATCGTCGGAGCCGGCCCGGCCGGCATCTACGCCGCCGACATCCTGCTGAAGGCCGAGCGGAACTTCGACGTCTCGATCGACCTCTTCGACCACCTCCCGGCGCCCTACGGCCTCGTGCGCTACGGCGTCGCGCCCGACCACCCCCGCATCAAGGGCATCATCACCGCCCTGCGCGAGGTGCTCGACCGCGGCGACATCCGCATCTTCGGCAACGTGCGCTTCGGCACCGACATCACGCTCGACGACCTGAAGAAGCACTACAACGCCGTGATCTTCGCGACGGGTGCCGTGCGCGACGCGTCGCTGAACATCCCCGGCATCGAGCTCGAGGGCTCCTACGGCGCCGCGGAGTTCGTGAGCTGGTTCGACGGGCACCCCGACTACCCGCGCACGTGGCCGCTCGAGGCCACGGAGGTCGCGGTCATCGGCAACGGCAACGTGGCGCTCGACATCTCGCGCATGCTCGCGAAGCATGTCGAGGACCTCATGCCCACCGAGATCCCCGCGAACGTGGCCGCCGGTCTCGCGGCGTCGCCCGTGACCGACGTGCACGTGTTCGGCCGGCGCGGTCCGACGTCGGTGAAGTTCACGCCGCTCGAGCTTCGCGAGCTCGGCGAGCTGCGCGACGTCGACATGATCGTCTACGACGAGGACTTCGAGTACGACGACGCGGCGCGCGCCGCGGTCTCGGGCAACAAGCAGGTCTTCGTCATCGACAAGGTGCTGCAGCAGTGGCGGCAGCGCGAGGTCGGGCAGGCGTCGCGTCGCCTGCACCTGCACTTCTACGCGAAGCCGCTCGAGATCCTCTCCGACGGCAACGGCCGCGTGGGCGCGATCCGCTGGGAGCGCACCGAGCCCGACGGCGCCGGAGGCGTGCGCGGCACGGGCGAGATCCGCGAGCTGCCGGTGCAGGCCGTCTACCGCGCGGTCGGCTACTTCGGGTCGCCGCTGCCGGGTATCCCGTTCGACAAGAAGTTCGGCGTGATCCCCAACCACGAGGGCCAGGTGCTCATCCGCGACAAGGAGTCGGGCGACCCGCGCCAGATGTACGGCGTGTACGCCACCGGCTGGATCAAGCGCGGACCGGTGGGCCTCATCGGGCACACGAAGTCCGACGCCATGGAGACGATCCGCCACCTCATCAACGACCTCGGCAACTGGTGGCGGCCCGAGTCGCCCTCGGAGGAGTCGGTGATCGAGATGCTCGAGTCGCGCGGCATCGAGTGGACCGACCTCGACGGCTGGCACCGCCTCGACGAGCACGAGCTCGCGCTCGGTGCGGCCGAGGGTCGTGTGCGCGTGAAGGTCGTGCCCCGCGACGAGATGGTCGAGATCTCGCGCGACGAGGTGGCATAGCGAGTCGCGCAGCTGAGCTGCGGCGCAGCGGCGCGGGTGGTCGCGCGGCGCGGCCGGCGATCGGTGCGCGTGCGCGGCGGATGGCGCCCGCAACGTAGGGTGGCGGAACGTGCAGGGAGCGACGGCGCCGTTCTCGCGTGCTGCACGACGGCGCCGTTCTCGCGTGCTGCACGACGGCGCCGTTCTCGCGTGCGGCACGACGGCGGCGTGCTCACCCGCGGCGCGACGGCGCGCGTCAGCGCAGGCGGCCAGCAGGTCGAGGCGTGCTGCGCGGCGACCCGGTCGTGGACGCTGCGCGGGATCGGGGTGCCGCG
>CBFGWW010000259.1:0-4070 GCA_965652625.1 uncultured Agromyces sp. | reverse complement strand
CAGACCACGGCGCTCGACGTGCTCGTGGCCAACAACGTGCGCGTGCTCACCGACCAGTACGACGACTACGTGCCGACGCCGGCGCTCTCCCATGCGATCCTCACCTGGAACAACGACCCCGCGAAGCGCGCCGAGGGCGAGGCGGACGGCATCGTGATCACGCCGTCGCACAACCCTCCTCAAGACGGCGGCTTCAAGTACAACCCGCCGCACGGCGGCCCGGCCGACTCCGACGCCACGACCTGGATCGCGAACCGCGCGAACGAGCTGCTCGCCGACGACTGCCGCGAGGTGAACCAGGCGGAGCCGAGCGCCGTCGAGATGTTCGACTTCCGCTCGAACTACGTCGACGACCTCGGCAGCATCATCGACTTCGACGCCATCCGCGAGTCGGGCATCCGCATCGGCGCCGACCCGCTGGGCGGGGCATCCGTGCATTACTGGGCCGCGATCCGCGACACGTACGGCATCGACCTCACGGTCGTCAACGAGCGCGTCGACCCGGCCTGGTCGTTCATGACGCTCGATTGGGACGGCAAGATCCGCATGGACCCGTCGAGCCCGTCGGCCATGGCCTCGGTGCTCGCGAACGCCGAGGGCTACGACATCCTCACGGGCAACGACGCCGACGCCGACCGGCACGGCATCGTCACGCCCGACGACGGCCTCATGAACCCGAACCACTACCTCGCCGTCGCGATCGAGTACCTCTACACCCATCGCCCCGAGTGGCGGTCGGATGCCGCGATCGGCAAGACGCTCGTGTCGAGCTCGATGATCGACCGCGTCGCCGAGTCGCTCGGCCGCCGCCTCTGGGAGGGGCCCGTCGGCTTCAAGTGGTTCGTCCCCGGCCTGATCGACGGATCCGTCGCGTTCGGCGGCGAGGAGAGCGCGGGCGCCTCGTTCCTCCGCAAGGACGGCACCGTCTGGACGACCGACAAGGACGGCATCCTGCTGTGCCTGCTCGCGTCCGAGATCCGCGCGGTCACGGGCAAGTCGCCGTCGCAGCTCTACGCCGAGCTCGTCGAGCGGTTCGGCGATCCGGCCTACCAGCGCACGGATGCCGCGGCCACCCCCGCGCAGAAGGCCGCGCTCGGCAAGCTCGACGGCGACGCGATCGCGGCGACCGAGCTGGCCGGCGAGCCCATCACGGCGAAGCTCTCGCACGCGCCGGGCAACGACGCGGCGATCGGCGGGGTGAAGGTGCAGACGGCCGACGCGTGGTTCGCGGCGCGGCCGAGCGGCACCGAGGACGTGTACAAGATCTACGCCGAGTCGTTCAAGGGACCCGAGCACCTCGCGGTCGTGCAGGAGGAGGCCAAGCGCGTGGTCGACGCAGCCCTCGGCTGACCCCACGACCCGCGACGATTCCCCACCCCCGAATCCGGGTGCGACGATGCACGCGACCGACCTCCAGAGGAGTCCCATGGAAGCCTGGCCCGGCACCGCGTATCCGCTCGGTGCGACCTTCGACGGCAGCGGCACGAACTTCGCGATCTTCAGCGAGACCGCACAGCGGGTCGAGCTCTGCCTCTTCGACGCCGACGGCACCGAGACCCGCGTCGAGCTGCAGGACGTCGACGCGTTCGTCTGGCACGCCTACCTGCCGCAGGTGCAGCCCGGCCAGCGCTACGGCTACCGCGTGCACGGGCCGTACGACCCCGAGCAGGGGCTGCGCACGAATCCGAACAAGGTCCTGCTCGATCCCTACGCGAAGGCGGTCGCGGGCCGGTTCGACTGGGACCAGCCGCTCTTCGGCTACGACTTCGGCGACCCCGACTCGCGCAACGACGACGACTCCGCGGCGCACGTGGCGCATGCGGTGGTGATCAACCCGTTCTTCGACTGGGCGGGCGACCGCCGTCCGAACACGCCGTACTCGCAGACGATCATCTACGAGGCGCACGTGAAGGGGCTCACCGAGCTGCACCCCGACGTGCCCGAGGAGCAGCGGGGCACGTACGCGGGCGTGGCGCATCCGGCCGTCATCGAGCATCTCGTGAAGCTCGGGATCACCGCCATCGAGCTCATGCCGGTGCACCAGTTCGTGCACGACTCGGTGCTGCTCGACAAGGGCCTGCGCAACTACTGGGGCTACAACACCATCGGCTACTTCGCGCCGCACAACGAGTACGCCTCCACGGGCGAGCTCGGCCAGCAGGCACAGGAGTTCAAGAGCATGGTCCGCTCGCTCCACGAGGCGGGCATCGAGGTCATCCTCGACGTCGTCTACAACCACACGGCCGAGGGCAACCACCTCGGCCCGACGATCTCGTTCCGCGGCATCGACAACCCGGCGTACTACCGGCTCGAGGACGACGACAAGCGGTACTACACCGACTACACGGGCACGGGGAACTCGCTCAACGTGCGGCATCCGCACGCCCTGCAGCTCATCATGGACAGCCTGCGCTACTGGGTGCTCGAGATGCGGGTCGACGGCTTCCGCTTCGACCTCGCGGCCACGCTCGCCCGCGAGTTCTACGACGTCGACCGCCTGTCGAGCTTCTTCGAGCTCGTGCAGCAGGACCCGGTCGTCTCGCAGGTGAAGCTCATCGCCGAGCCGTGGGACGTCGGCCCGGGCGGCTACCAGGTCGGCAACTTCCCGCCGCAGTGGACCGAGTGGAACGGCAAGTACCGCGACACCGTGCGCGACTTCTGGCGGGGCGAGCGCTCGACCCTCGGCGAGTTCGCCTCGCGCATCACGGGCTCGGCCGACCTCTACGAGAACGACGGCCGGCGGCCCGTGGCCTCGATCAACTTCGTGACCGCGCACGACGGGTTCACGCTGCGCGACCTGGTGTCGTACGACGAGAAGCACAACGACGCGAACGGCGAGGACAACCGCGACGGGGAGTCGCACAACCGCTCGTGGAACGGCGGCGTCGAGGGCGAGACCGACGATCCCGAGGTGCTCGCGCTGCGCGCCCGGCAGCAGCGCAACTTCATCGCCACGATGCTGCTGTCGCAGGGCGTGCCGATGCTGCTGCACGGCGACGAGCTCGGCCGCACGCAGCTCGGCAACAACAACACCTACGCGCAGGACAGCGAGCTGACCTGGATCCACTGGGACGAGGCCGACCACCCGCTCATCGAGTTCACCGCCGCGGTGGCCCGACTGCGGAAGGACCATCCGACGTTCCGGCGGAGCCGCTTCTTCGACGGCCGTCCGGTCGAGAGCGACGAGGGCGGCGAGGGCGCTCCCCTCCCCGACATCGTGTGGCTGCGTCCCGAGGGCACGCAGATGCAGGCGAAGGACTGGGATGCCCCGCTCGGACGCTCCGTCGGCGTGTACCTGAACGGCGGCGGCATCCGCCAGCGCGACTCCCGCGGCGAGCCGATCACCGACGTCGACTTCCTGCTCTTCTACAACGCCGCACCCGACCCCGTCGACTTCACCGTGCCGCTGCGCACCCACCAGCGGTGGGACGTGGTGATCGACACCGCGGGGCGCGCCGCCGACGCGGAGGCGAAGGGCGCCGGCGCGGTGTTCACGCTCGAGGGCCGGTCGATGCTCGTGCTGCGCGCGCACAGCGAGCCCGAGGTCGATCCCGACCACTCGGTGGCCGCCTCGCTCTCGGTGCGCACGCAGCAGGCCGGCCATTCCCCGGCGCCGCCCATCAACGGATCGACCGTGACCAAGCCGTCGAAGGGATAGCGGATGCCTCGGACGCCCGTCTCGACCTACCGCCTGCAGGTGCGCCCGTCGTTCGACCTCGACGCCGTCGCCGGCATCGTCGACTACCTGCACGACCTCGGCGCCGACTGGCTCTACCTGTCGCCGCTGCTCGAGTCCGAGGCGGGGTCCGACCACGGCTACGACGTGGTCGACCACTCCCGCGTCGACGCGGCCCGCGGCGGCCCCGAGGCGCTCGAGCGCGCGGCCGCCGCCGCCCACGAGCACGGCATGGGCGTGCTCGCCGACCTCGTGCCGAACCACGTCGGCGTCGCGACGCCCGCGGCGATGGCGTGGTGGTGGGACGTGCTGGCCAACGGGCGCGAGTCGCGATACGCGGAGGCGTTCGACGTCGACTGGGATTTCGGCGGTGGACGCCTGCGGATCCCGGTGC
>CBFGWW010000258.1:0-4095 GCA_965652625.1 uncultured Agromyces sp. | reverse complement strand
GAGTCGTAGCCGACGCCGGCGACGCCGTCGTCGCTGCCGAGGTCGCGGGCCGCGCCCTCGAGCCGCGCCGGCTGGGGGCGAGTGAAGGAGAAGGGCCCCTCGGGATCGGACAGCTCCTCCAGCAGGTCGCCGAAGACCGCGCCCGGGATGTGCCCCTCGATGAGGTACTCGTCGAGGCCGCTCAGCCAGCGGAACCCGGCCGGGGTCTCGGTGCCGAGCACGCTCGCGTCGACGACGACGAGCCCCGGGTCGCCGAGGCGGGCGGCGAGCCAGTCGGTGGAGACGAGGTCGGACGGGAGGTCGAGTGCCGGCATGCCGACACGTTAGTGCGAGCGTCGGCCCGTCGCCGCGGATGCCGCAACAGGCCGTAACCCGTTCGGGCGCGCCGGGTCAGCGCAGCATCCCCCGCCGGCTCTCGAGCCAGAGCGTGTGCTCGCGCAGGCCGTTGCGAACGGCCGACTTGATGATGAGGTAGCCGATCCAGAGCATCAGGGCGAGGATCGCGAGGTAGACCACCAGGCCGATGACGAGACCGATGAGGCCGGCGCTGGTGACGAGGTCGGAGACGTCAGGGGAGTCCATGAGCACAGGTTGCCAGACGCGCGTGTCGCGGCGCGAGTGTCCCGATCGGGGGACAGCCGCGACCTGATCGTGGTCGACTCCGAGACCGTCGACGGTCCGACGCGGGGGTCAGCGTCGGCGGGCGATCAGCACTCGATGACGTTGACCGCGAGGCCGCCCTCGCTCGTCTCCTTGTACTTCGTCATCATGTCGAGGCCGGTCTGGCGCATGGTCTCGATGACCGTGTCGAGCGACACGAGGTGCGTGCCGTCGCCGTGCAGCGCGAGCCGGGCCGCCGACACCGCGGTCGAGGACGCGATCGCGTTGCGCTCGATGCAGGGGACCTGGACGAGGCCCGCGACGGGGTCGCAGGTCAGGCCGAGGTGGTGCTCCATCGCGATCTCGGCGGCGTTCTCGATCTGGCGCGGCGTGCCGCCGAGCACGGCGCACAGCGCTCCGGCGGCCATGGCGCACGCGGAGCCGACCTCGGCCTGGCATCCGCCCTCGGCGCCCGAGATCGACGCGTTCTTCTTCACGAGGCTCGCGATCGCCGCGGCGGTGAGCAGGTAGCGGCGGATGCCCGCGGCATCCGCACCGGGCACGAAGCGCAGGTAGTAGTGCCCGACGGCCGGGATGATGCCCGCGGCGCCGTTGGTCGGCGCGGTGACGACGCGGCCGCCCGACGCGTTCTCCTCGTTCACGGCGAGGGCGAACGCGTGCAGCCACTCGGTCGACG
The DNA here is from genome assembly GCA_965652625.1 of uncultured Agromyces sp. Lineage (GTDB taxonomy): Bacteria > Actinomycetota > Actinomycetes > Actinomycetales > Microbacteriaceae > Agromyces. The sequence goes on along the minus strand of CBFGWW010000258.1, from coordinate 2,798 downwards.
TGTCGCGCCCCAGAGCCGTGTGCGCTGCCTCGTCGCGGTCGTACTCCTCGAGGCGGCGGCGCACCTCGGGCGCGCGGCGCTTCACGCCGAGCCCGCCGGGCAGGGTGCCTTCGGTGCTGAGCCCGTGCTCGACGCACTCGGCCATCGCGGCCCAGATGGCGTCGAGCCCGGCGTCGATCCCCTCCGCACCGTGCACGGCGACCTCGTTGTGCCGGGCGACGTCGCAGAACGAGACGCCGTGCTCGTCGCAGAGGTCGAGCAGCTCGGCCGCGTTCGAGTAGGGCAGCGGATGCCGCAGCGCCTCCGACTGCTCGGGCGCGTCGCCCTCGCGGCGGATGAAGCCGCCGCCGACCGAGTAGTAGGTCTCCTCTGCGAGGGGCAGCGCGGCATCCTCGCCCCAGGCCTGGAGCGTCATCGCGTTGGGATGTCCCGGCAGGCGCGTGCGCGGCTCGAGGCTGAGGTCGTTGCGCGTCATCGTGATGGCGTGGCGCCCGGCGACGCGCACCTCGGCACCCTCGTCGCCGAGCCGTGCCCAGGCGCCGCGCACGTCGTCGGGGTCGCAGTCGTCGGGCTTCAGGCCGGCGAGCCCCGCGACGACCGCGTCGGGCGTGCCGTGGCCGAGCCCCGTCGCGCCGAGCGAGCCGTAGAGCGAGCAGGTGATGCGCGTCACGCGGGGGAGCGTGCCGTCGTCGGCGAGCCGCTCGGCGAACGCACGCGCCGCGCGCATCGGGCCGACGGTGTGCGAACTCGAGGGGCCGATCCCGATCGAGAAGAGATCGAGGGCTGAGACGAACGCTGTCACCCCTCAAGGCTACGTCGCAGCACGCGCACGGATCCGCCGCGGGATCGAAGGAATCGTGCGCCGAGGGCCGGTTCCTCGCGGAACCGCGCGGGATCGGCCATTGCGTGCTCATGTGAGCAGTCCTCGAGGATCCTCGGCACGCCGATGAGCCCACCCGCCGGAGGGCGGGCAGGCTCATCGGGTCGCGTCATCCGATCACGAGATCTTGCGGCGGTAGGCCAGCATCGCGAAGCCGTACGCGACGACCAGGATGCCGACGAGCCAGGCGAGGGCGATCCAGATGTCGGAGCCCACCGGCTGGCCGGTGAACAGCGCGCGGATCGCGTCGACGATGGCGGTGACCGGCTGGTACTCCGCGAAGACGCGGACCGGCCCCGGCATGCTCTCGGTCGGCACGAACGCGGAGCTGATGAACGGCAGGAAGATGAGCGGGTACGAGAACGCGCTCGCGCCGTCCACCGACTTCGCGGTGAGGCCCGGGATCACGGCGAGCCAGGTCAGGGCGAGGGTGAACAGCACCATGATCCCCGCGACGGCGAGCCAGGCGAACACGTCGGCGCCCGTGCGGAAGCCCATGATGAAGGCGACGCCGACGACGATCGCGAGCGACACGAGGTTCGCGACGAGCGAGGTCAGCACGTGCGCCCAGAGCACGCTCGAGCGGGCGATCGGCATCGACTGGAACCGCTCGAAGATGCCGCCCTGCATGTCCAGGAACAGCCGGTAGGCCGTGTAGGACACGCCCGAGGCGACCGTGATGAGCAGGATGCCGGGCAGCAGGTAGTCCACGTACTGCGTGTCCGACCCGGTGTCGATCGCGCCGCCGAAGACGAACACGAACAGCAGCATGAAGGCGATCGGCATGATCGCGGTCGTGATGATCGTGTCGAGGCTGCGGGTGATGTGGCGCAGGGATCGGCCGGTGAGCACGGCGGTGTCGCCGAGGAAGTGGGTGGTCGCGGTCATCGTTCCGGTTGCGGTGGTCATCATCGGTCCTTTCGAGACGTGGCGGTCGTGGCCGCGTCGGCGGTGGCGGTGTCGGCGGTGGCCGTGCTGCCGTCGCCGCCGACGAGGGTGAGGAAGATCTCCTCGAGGGTGGGCTGCTTCTCGACGTACTCGACCGTGGCCGGGGGCAGCAGCTGCTTCAGTTCGCCGAGGGTGCCGTTCACGAGGATCCGGCCCTGGTGGAGGATCGCGATCCGGTCGGCGAGGTGCTCGGCCTCGTCGAGGTACTGCGTCGTGAGCAGCACCGTGGTGCCGTTCGCGGCGAGCTCCTTGACGGACTGCCACACCTCGATGCGCGCCTGCGGGTCGAGCCCGGTCGTCGGCTCGTCGAGGAAGATGATCGGCGGGTTGCCGATCAGGCTCATCGCGATGTCGAGGCGCCGGCGCATGCCGCCCGAGTACTCGGCCACCTTGCGGTCGCCCGCGTCGGTGAGCGAGAAGCGCGCGAGCAGGTCGTCGGCGATGCGGCCCGGGCCGGGCAGGTGCCGCAGCCGGGCGACGAGCACCAGGTTCTCCCGGCCGGTGAGGACCTCGTCGACCGCGGCGAACTGCCCGGTGAGGCTGATCGACGCGCGGACCTCGGCTCCCTTCGCGGCGACGTCGAAGCCGTTCACGCTGGCCGAGCCGGCGTCGGCCCGGAGCAGCGTGGAGAGGATCTTCACGACCGTGGTCTTGCCGGCCCCGTTGGAGCCGAGGAGGGCGAAGATGCTGCCGCGGGCGACGTCGAAGTCGACGCCGCGGAGCACCTGCAGGTCCTTCGTGTAGGACTTCTCCAGGCCCTGCACGCGGATGGCCGGTGCCTGGATCTGATCGATGGTCATCTGGATCTCCGTTTCTCAATTGGAGCGCGATGCACGGACGTGCGTCGCGCGCTGGTGCGGTGTTCTCGGTGTTTCAGGGCGCACTCGACCACCCCGACGTCGGACGAGGTTCGTCCGGCGGGTCGTGCGTCGCGGAGAGGGTCGGAGTGAGCGGGCCGGTGTGCGTCGGC
>CBFGWW010000257.1:0-4130 GCA_965652625.1 uncultured Agromyces sp. | reverse complement strand
GCCAGCTCGATCACGTTCCCGCGAAGGATGAATTCCTTGAAGCCCTTGAGCACGGTCCCTCCCAGACGTTCGGTCTCCGACGGCACGTCAGGCCACGCTAGCGGAGGATCCCGACGAGGTCGAACCCGCGGACGAGCCGCCGCCCGACGAGGAGGAGCCCGACGAGGAGGAGCCCGACGAGCCCGAGGACGAGCTCGACGAGGAACCGCTCGACGCGGCATCCGAACCGCCCGACCCACCGGAGCCGCCGGACCCGCCCGACCCGCCCTTGCCGCCCTCGCCGCGCGAGTCGGTGCGGTAGAAGCCCGAGCCGTTGAACGTCACGCCGATGGTGTTGAAGAGCTTGCGCAGGCGGCCGCCGCAGACGTCGCAGACGGTGAGCGCGTCGTCGGTGAACGCCTGGTGGATGTCGAAGGCGTTGCCGCACTCGGTGCAGCGGTAGGAGTACGTGGGCATGTGGGTCTGACTCTTCCGGATCGTGGCGCGCCGCTCAGAACGCGATGATGCGCGTGGGCGTCACGACCCCGTTCACGGCCTGGTCGTGCACCTCTCGCGGCACCTCGTCGACGAACTCGCTGTCGAAGACGACGGCGTACACCGGAGGACATTTTTCCATCGATCCGAGGGTCTTGTCGAAAAAGCCCCGGCCCCAGCCCAGCCGCATGCCCGTGCGGTCGACCGCAGCGGCCGGCACGAGGATGAGGTCGACGTCGTTGATGGCCATCGGCCCGAGCAGCTCGCCGTCGGGCAGCGGCACGCCGTGCAGCCCGATCGACTCGGTCTCGTCCTCGCCGACGGTCCAGTCGAGCAGGCCGTCCTCACGGGTCACGGGGAACAGCACGCGGATGCCGCGGGCCTCCGCCCAGTTCACGAACGGCCGCGTGTTCGGCTCGGTCGGCATCGACAGGTAGCACGACAGCGACTCGGCCTCGGTGGTGCCGACGAGCTCCTCGAGGCGAGCGGTGAACCCCTCGGTCGCGAGCTCCCGCTCGTGCGCCGGCATGTTCTGCCTGCGCTCTCGGAGTTCGGCGCGGAGCACGCGCTTCTGGACGTCCGGATGCTCGGGCATGCCACACATCCTAGGGCGGCGCAACGTGGCGCCCCGTCCCTGCGCCCCGCCGCGACATCCGGATACGCTGTCCGCATGACTCAACGGATCACGAAGGCCGTCATCCCTGCGGCGGGCCTCGGGACCAGGTTCCTCCCGGCGACCAAGGCGATGCCGAAGGAGATGCTCCCGGTCGTCGACAAGCCGGCCATCCAGTACGTCGTCGAGGAGGCCGTCGCGGCCGGGCTGGACGACGTCCTCATGATCATCGGTCGCAACAAGAACGCGCTCGCCAACCACTTCGACCGGGTCGCGGAGCTCGAGTACACCCTCGAGACGAAGGGCGACGACTCCAAGCTCTCGAAGGTGCAGGAGTCGAGCGACCTGGCCGACGTGCACTTCGTGCGCCAGGGCGACCCCAAGGGCCTCGGCCACGCGGTGCTGCGGGCCCGCAAGCACGTCGGCGACGAGTCGTTCGCCGTGCTGCTCGGCGACGACCTCATCGACGCCCGCGATCCGCTGCTCACACGCATGCTCGCCGAGCACGGCAGGCGGAATGCCACGATCGTCGCGCTGCTCGAGGTCGACCCGGCCTCCATCCACCTGTACGGCGCCGCCCAGGTCGAGGCGACCGACGATCCCGACGTCGTGCGCGTCACGGGCCTCGTCGAGAAGCCCGCCGCCGACGTCGCGCCGTCCAACCTCGCGGTCATCGGCCGCTACGTGCTGAAGCCGGAGGTGTTCGACATCCTCGAGCGCACGCCCCCCGGCAAGGGCGGCGAGATCCAGCTCACCGACGCGCTCATGGAGATGGCGGGCGACCTCGACGGCGCGGGCGGCGTCTACGGCGTCGTGTTCCGCGGCCGCCGCTACGACACGGGCGACAAGCTCGACTACATCAAGGCGGTCATCCAGCTCGCCGCCGATCGCGACGACCTCGGCCCCGAGCTGAAGCCCTGGCTCGCGGAGTACGTCGCCGGCCTCGAACGGAGCTGACGATGGCGACGGCCGCGATCCCCACGCTGCGTGACGGGGACGTCACGCTGCGGCCGATCCGCGCGCGCGACGCCAAGGTGCTCGAGCGCGTGCTGCTCGACAACCGCTCGTGGCTGCGCCAGTGGGAGGCGACCTACCCCGGCGGCGGAACGGTCATCGACACGCGCGCGAGCATCCGCAACCTGCTCGCCCACGCCCGCACCGGGCACGCGCTGCCGTTCGTCATCGAGGTCGACGGGGAGCTCGTCGGCCAGCTCAACGTGTCGTCGATCACCTTCGGCTCGCTGTCGTCGGCGACGATCGGCTACTGGGTGTCGCAGGCCCACGCCGGTCGCGGCATCACGCCGACCGCCGTCGCCCTCGCGACCGACTACTGCTTCTCCACGCTGCGCCTGCACCGCATGGAGATCTGCATCCGTCCCGAGAACGCGCCGTCGCTGCGCGTCGTGGAGAAGCTCGGTTTCCGCTACGAGGGCCTGCGTCGCCGGTTCATCCACATCAACGGCGACTGGCGCGACCACTTCTCGTTCGCGCTCGTGGCCGAGGAGGTGCCGCGCGGCGTGCTGCGCCGCTGGCACGAGGGACGCGTGCCCGAGGACGCCGCCCGCATCCCCGCCGAGGACCGTGCGGCCGCGGCGTACCCGTTGCACGTCGCCGATCGCTGAACACGCCCGCGTCCAGCAGGGCCATCCGTCCGCGTTGTCCTAGCGTGGTCGCATGGACGTGATCGGCGGGGGCGTGCTGGTGGCAGCGGCCGCCGCGCTCTGGATCGCGTACCTCCTGCCGAGCTGGCTGCGCCGCCGACAGTACCTCGCGACCGAGCGCAATGCGGTGCGGCTCCAGCAGACGCTGCGCATCCTGGCCGAGACCGCCGAGACGCCAGAGGCCGTGCGCGTCGAGGCCACCGCGCGCGAGGTCGCGACGCAGCAGCGCATCCTGCACGAGCACGAGGTCACCGCACGGCTCGCCGCCGAGGCCGCCGAGCACCTCGCGATCGCCGAGCGCCGCGCCGCCGAGGAGGCGGCCGAGGCCGCACGCGAGCTGGCCGTGTCGGCCGCGCCGATCACCGAGCCGATCCCGACGTTCGCTCCGGCTGCAGCGGCGGTCGCCGCGTCGACGGGCACTGCGTCGACGGGCACTGCGTCGACGGGCACTGCGTCGACCGGTGCGGCGCCGACGGATGCCGCGAGGCGCCGCCGCTCGCTCCGCCGCCGCCGTGGGCTCTCCTCGCTGCTCCTCCTCGCCGGGCTGCTGACCCTCGTCGGCGGACTCGTCGCGGCGGCGTTCGGCGCGTCCCTGCTCATCGCGGCCGGCGGCGCGCTCGCCGTGGTGCTCGCGTTCACGTTCCTCGTCGGGCTCGCCCGCGTGCGCATCGCCGTGCCCGTCGCGGCCCCGATCGTCGTGCCCGAGGCGGAGCCGTTCGAGCCGATCGAGCTCGCCGAGGAGGAGGCGGAGGACCACGGCTGGACGCCGCAGCCGCTGCCGAAGCCGCTGCACCTCTCGCGCGGCACGATCGCGGCGGCCGCCATGGCGTCCATCGAGGCCGCCGAGCAGCTGCGCCGCTCCTCCGTCGAGGCGGAGCTGGCGCGCCGCGCCGAGGAGCTCGAGCCGGCCGTGCCGTCGATCGAACGGCCGGCGCGCCCGGCAGAGGCGCCCGCGGCATCCGCTGCCCCTGCTCTCGCTGGTCGCGAGGCGGGGCGCGCACCCGAGGCCGAACCGGCGAGCCCGTATGCCCGCATGGGCATCGTCGAGGAGGCGCCGCCCGGGTTCGGCGACCTCGACGCCGTGCTGCGCCGTCGTCGCCAGGCGGGCTGACCGTCGGACCGGCCGACGGGCGACCCGTCCGGCCCGAGCCGGCGGGTGGTCATTCCCGTGCGGTGAGTGATGATAGAGTCGTTCACGGCTCGGGCCCATGGCGCAGTTGGTAGCGCGTCTCGTTCGCAATGAGAAGGTCGGGGGTTCGAATCCCCCTGGGTCCACCGACGCGGGGGGGGGGTGGGGGGCACCCCCCCCCGCACAGCGGCCGGCGCGCCCCCCCCGGGCCGCGCGGGCCCCCCGGGGGGGGCCGGGGCGGGGCCCCCGGCCC
>CBFGWW010000256.1:0-4138 GCA_965652625.1 uncultured Agromyces sp. | reverse complement strand
GTGCGGCGGATGAACATCGACACGTCGATCTGCTTCGTCGATCCGCAGGCGAGCGCCCCCAGGTTCGCGGGCGCCGAGATCTCGAGCGAATCGACGCTCAGGTCGGTCTGGAGGTCGTCCGCGTACGCGATCCCACCCCCACCCAGCACGAGGACGGCGGCCGCAGCCACCCCGGTGATCGATCTCCGCCAGCGTTTCATGTGCTTCCCCCATCGGGCCGTGTTTCATTCGCATGCATGCATGCGCATTCGGCTCACGCTATGGGAGGCGGGTCGAGCACGGGTAGGCCCCCGTCGGGGTGCCCCCACAACGGGAGCCCCGAATCGGGGCGGCCCCGTGTGATCGACGAGCACTCGCGGCATCCGTCGACTGCAGCGCCACGGGACGACGAAGGGGCGCCCCGATCGGGACGCCCCTTCGCTGCAAGCGATGCCTACCAGCTCGACTTCGTGATGCCGGGCATCTCGCCGCGGTGGGCCATGTCACGGAACCGGACGCGCGAGACGCCGAACTTCGTGAGCACGCCACGGGGGCGGCCGTCGATCGCGTCGCGCGAGCGGACGCGCACCGGCGAGGCGTTGCGGGGGAGCTTCTGCAGGCCGATGCGGGCGGCCTCGCGGGTCTCGTCGGTGCCGTTCGGGTCGACGAGCGCCTTCTTCAGCTCGAGGCGCTTGGCCGCGTAGCGGTCCACGACGGCCTTGCGCTGCTCGTTGCGCGCGATCTTGCTCTTCTTCGCCATGTCTTAGCGCTCCTCTCGGAAGTCGACGTGCTTGCGCACCACGGGGTCGTACTTCTTGAGCACGAGACGGTCGGGGTTGTTGCGACGGTTCTTGCGGGTCACGTAGGTGTACCCGGTGCCGGCCGTCGAACGGAGCTTGATGATGGGACGGATGTCCTGCTGCTTCGCCATCAGAGCTTCACCCCACGAGCCTGGATGTCCTTGACGACGGCCTCGATGCCACGGGCGTCGATCACCTTGATGCCCTTGGCGGACACGTTCAGGGTGACGTTACGACGCAGCGACGGCACGTAGTAGGTCTTCTTCTGCACGTTCGGGTCGAAGCGGCGCTTCGTCCGGCGGTGCGAGTGCGAGATGTTGTGTCCGAAGCCGGGAACGGCTCCGGTCACCTGGCACACTGCTGCCATTGGTCTTTCCTCCAATACCGAGGGGCTGATGCCCCTCCCAAGGTCTCTTGTCTGCTGACGCTCCCCATGCCGAAGCCCGCGATCGCTCGCGTTCTCGGGTGTGGATTGTCGCGGTCTGGGCAGTGGAAGTACCCAGCCAAACGTCGAGTCTAACAGACGGGCTGATCGCGGCCGAAATCGAGCGGATGCCGCGTGGTCGGCGAGACGGCGGCGGTCACGTGTGGCGCGACCGCCGTCACGAGACGAGCACGCCGCCGGGGCTGCGGCGCGGCATCCGTCGGCGTACTGTGACCGCCATGGCGACGTGGGACGACGTGCGCGAGTTGGCGCTCGCCCTGCCCGACGCGAGCGAGCACGTCTCGCGGGGCAGCGCGCAGTGGAAGGTGGGCACGAAGGGCTTCGTGTGGGAGCGGCCGCTGCGCCGGGCCGACCTCGACTCGTTGGGGATCGTCGAGCAGCGCGGGCCGGTGCTCGGCGCGAAGACCGAGGACGAGGCGGTGAAGCTCGCGCTCATCGCGGAGGATCCGGCGGTGTTCTTCACGACGCCGCACTTCGACGGCTACGCCGCCGTGCTCGTGCATCTCGACCGCATCTCGCGGCGGCGGCTCGGCGAGCTGGTCGCCGAGGCGTGGGCGGTCGTCGCGCCGACCCGGCTCGTCGCCGAGCACTTCCGGCACGAGCCCGACTAGCGGTCACGGCAGCAGGTGGTGCTGGGCGGCGTACGCCGCGGCCGCGGCGCGTGAGTTCACCCCGATCCTGCCGAAGATGTTGCTGACGTGACGATGCACGGTGCGCTCGCTGATGTAGAGCTTCGCCGCGATGGCGCGGTTGGTCATCCCCGCGGCGACCAGCCGCAGCACCTCGATCTCGCGTTCGCTCAGCCCGCCGGGCGCCGCTCCCGCGGGGGCTTCGATGGATTCGACCTGTCGGAGGTCGGGGACTGCGGCGAGCTCGGTGAACAGCTCCCGCGTCGACACCAGTTCGAGTCGCGCGCCCTCTTCATCGCCGAGCGCCCGGCAGGCCCTGGCGATGAGCACACCGGTGCGCGCCGTCTCGTACGGAGCGGAGAGCCCTCGCCACGCGTCGGAGCTGCGCCGCAGGAGCGGCAGCGCGGCCTCGGGGCGGCCCGCGGCGAGTTCGACCTCGCCGCGTGCTCGCGCAGCTTCGGCCTCGAGTGCGGAGCTGCGGAGGGCGAGCGCCAGCCGGTCGAGCTCCGCGAGGGCCCGGTCGGCCTCGGCGAGCTCGTCCGCCGCGAGCGCGACGGTCACCAGCGAGGGCAGGAGGCGTGCTCGCTCCGGAGCGCCGGTCGCCTCCGCCACCGCGCGGCGAAGCCCGTGGAGTGCGGTCTCGACGTCTCCCTGCCGGAGACGCAGCATGGCCAGCCCGGGCTGGGCGATGCGGCCGAGCGCGGTGGCCCGGCGGTAGGCGAGCTCGGCCGCCTCGTCCTGGCCGAGCAGGCGGTGCACCTCACCGAGCTCGTAGCACGCGTGGCCGGCGACCAGCACGCCGTTGCCGTCGGTGAGGTTGCTGGCGGCCAGCTCCAGCTCCGCTGCGGCCTCGCCCAGCTGCCCTCGCCGCCGCATGAGGGCGGCACGGTAGACGCGGCAGTTGTCGAGGAGGGCGCCGCCGTACGACGTCGGGAGTGAGGCCATCCAGCGTTCCAGGGATCGGGCCCACTCCTGGGCTCGGGCGAGCTCGCAGGCCTCCTCCTCGCAGATGCCGATGGCGGCGCAGTACAGCATGCTCGTCATGCGCGGGGAGGTCTGCCCGCCGGTGACGTGCAGCATCGCGGCCTCCAGGCGCGCCAGGCCCTCCCTGATCCGACCGGCCATCACCATCGATCGGCCGGTGAGCAGGATCGCGAAGGTCTCGAGGTCGATCTCGCCGTGTTCTCGCCCCTGCGCCAGGGCACCGGTGAGCGCGGCTCGTGCGTCGTCGTATCGTCCCTCGACGATGGAGCGGCGTGCCTCGGTGATGGAGAGCCAGCCGGGCCGCGCAGCGCCGAGCGTCTCGGCGAGGTCGCCCAGCCTCGCCATCCAGCCGCCCGCCCGAGCGAGCTCACCCGCGTAGAGGAACTCCGAGTACAGCCAGAACGCCCCGGTCGCCGCCGCGGTCAGGTCGCCGGCTGCCCTCCTGAGCTCGAAGGCCCGCTCGAGGGCCGACACGGCCTCGTCGTGACGCCCGGTCAACTGGGCGGCCTCGCCCAGGAGCTCCAGGTCGTCCACGCCCAGTCCGTGCTCGGCGTCGGCCGCGATCCACTCGCGACAGGCGTCGTCCCAACGTGCCTGTCGATGAAGCTCTCGCGCGCGGCGGATCCGCTCGTCCCGTTCCGGCATCAGGCCGATGATGACACGCTGCGGCACCGGCCCGGAATACCCATCGGGCTCCCCGGCTGATCGGCCCGCCCTACGGATGCCTCGGTCCGCTCGTGCCGCGAGATTGGTGCTGTTCGACGTCGACCTCTCACCACGACAGGTCGACCCACCACCACAACAGGAGGGCATCATGAAGGTCCACGTGAGCACCACGATCGCGCGCCCGCCGTCCGAGGTGGCCGCCTTCACGTCCGACGCGCGCAACGAGGGACGGTGGCACACGGACATCCTCGAGATGGCCGTCACCAGCGGCGACGGCGTCTCGGCGGGCACCACGTACCGCGTGCGGACCAGGCCCGGCATGGGCGTCTCCGAAGGCACCGGGACGGTGCTCGAGCACGAGCCCGACCGGACGGTCTTCGAATGGCGGCTCGGCAGCCTCACGTCGGTGATCACCCATGCGGTGACGGCGGACGTCGGCGGCACCCGGTTCGTCAGGACGATCGACCTGCGCTTCCCGCAGCCCATGCGACTGGCGTCGCCGATCATCCGCCCGATGGTGCGCAAGGGCAACGCGCGATTCGTCGCGAACCTCAAGCGCATCCTCGAGGACGGATGAGCGGGCGGGCTCCTGCGCCGGGCGATTGACGGTTACGGTGGGCGCCGGAACGGTCACG
>CBFGWW010000255.1:0-4178 GCA_965652625.1 uncultured Agromyces sp. | reverse complement strand
CCTTCGCTCCGGGGAAGTCGCGCTCGAACTCCACGATGTTGCGGATGTCGGCGCCCCGGAACGCGTAGATGGACTGGTCGGAGTCGCCGACGACGGTGAGGCTCGCGCCGGGGATGCCGCCCGAGGCATCCGTCAGCGCCGCCACGTTCACGCCGTGGCCCTCCATCTCGTGCACGCGGTCGGCCGGGATCGGCTGGGTGAGCTCGCGGATGAGCGCGTACTGGGCGTGGTTCGTGTCCTGGTACTCGTCGACGAGGATGTGCCGGAACCGACGCTGGTACAGCGACGCGACCTTCGGGAACGCGCGGAAGAGGTAGACGGTCTCGGCGATGAGGTCGTCGAAGTCGAGCGCGCTCGCCTCGCGCAGCCGGCGCGTGTACTGCCGGAAGATCTCGACGAACATGACCTCGTTGGGGTCGTTGGTGTTGGCGTTGCGCGCGTACGTCTCGACGTCGGCGAGCTCGTTCTTGAGCCGCGAGATCTTCGCCTGCGCACTCGCGGGCGTGAAGCCCATGGTGTCGGCGTCGAGCTCCTTGATGATGCGCTTCAGCACCGTGCGGGTGTCGGCCGAGTCGTAGATGGTGAACGTCGACGACAGCCCGAGCGACTCGGCCTCGCGGCGCAGGATGCGCACGCACGCCGAGTGGAACGTCGAGATCCACATGCCGCCTGCGGCCTCGCCGAGCAGCGCCTCGACGCGCTCGCGCATCTCGGCGGCGGCCTTGTTCGTGAACGTGATGGCCAGGATCTGGCTCGGCCACGCCTCGCGGCTCTGGATGAGGCTCGCGATGCGGTGCGTGAGCACGCGCGTCTTGCCCGAACCGGCGCCCGCGACGATGAGCAGCGCCGGCCCGCGGTACTCCACGGCCTCGCGCTGCTCGGGGTTGAGCCCGTCGGTGAGGCGGTCGCCGCCGGCGGGCATCGTGCCGGTCGGAGCGGCGGCGGACGGTGCGGCGGACGCGGGCGGCGCCTCGCGCCAGCCGGCCGGGTCGTCGGGGTCGAGGATCAGCGTCATGTCCCGTCAAGTCTAGGCGCGGCATCCGACAGCCGGCCCTGCGGCGGGCGCGCTTCGCGCCGCGGCCTCACCCCACGCCGGATGCCGCGCGCCGCGCCTCGACGCCGAGGTCGGGGTGGTCGACGAAGATGCCGTCGACGCCCGTGCCGATCACCTCGCGGAACTCCCCCATCCAGTCGCCGAACGCCGAGCGCGCGGCGCCGCGGCGGAATCCCGACGCGAGGAACCGGTTCTCGGGCCGCAGCGTCCACGTGTAGACGACGAGCCCCGCCGAGTGGGCGGCGTCGACCAGGTCGGAGCCGGTGAGCGACGCCGGCTTGCGCCACGGGCCGACGAGTCGCGCCTTGCCGATGCTCACGCCGTCGACCCGCCCCGAGAGGCCGAGCAGCCCGGCCTCGGTCATGTAGTGGTCGTAGCTCGGGGCGCCGCGACCCTGTGCGAGCACCACGTCGATGGGCGATCCGGTCGCCTCCACGAGGAACACCCGCGGTCCGCGGATGCCGCGCGCCCCGAGGCGGTCGAGCACGTCGAGCTCGAACGCCTCCATGATCAGCCGGTCGTCGCCGCGGCCCCATCCCGCGTCGTCGAGCTCGGCCGCGAACAGCTCGTCGAGCGGCAGGCCGAGCGCCGCGAAATGGGACGCGTGCTTGAACTCCGCGACCATGCGGATGAGGCGGCGCTGCTCGTCGGCGGCGGCGTCGATGAGCCCGAACAGGTCGCGCAACCGGATCACCGGGTAGCGGTCGTCGAAGCTCGCGCTCGCCTGGCGCATGGCGCCGAGCCGCTCGCGTGCACGCAGGGTCGACAGCTCCGCCCACGTGAAGTCCTCGGTGAACCAGCCGGTGAGGGGCTTGCCGTCGACCTCGCGCGTGGTGCGCTTCGCGGCGAAGTCGGGCCGCGTCGCGACATCCGTCGTGCCCGAGATCTCGTTCTCGTGCCGCAGCACGAGCACGCCGTCGCGCGTCGACACGATGTCGGGCTCCACCGCGTCGGCGCCGAGGGCGAACGCCAGCTCGTAGGCCGAGCGGGTGTGCTCGGGGCGGTAGCCCGACGCGCCGCGGTGCCCGATCACGAGCGGGCGCGCGCCGGAGTCGTGCAGCATTCGCCCAGCGTAGCCACGTCCCGAGCGGGCACACGGGAATCCACGCAAGATTCCCTGCGTTGTCACGGAGAGCACCGGTAGATTGGTGCACGGCACGGATGCCGCATCCGGTCGCCGCCCCCAGCATCGACGACAGCCGAAAGCAGAGGAACCCCATGGCTCTCGACAATCCCGCGTTCTCGCGGAATTCCGCCTTCTCGCAGCAGGGAGCCCAGTCCGTCGCACAAGACGTGTCGGCGCAGCAGCTCCAGGCGATGTACGACCAGCCCGCGACGCTGCCCGACCGCGAGGTCATGACCGTCGAGAACACCGTCGCGAAGACGGCGGCGTCGTTCGGCGTGCTCGTCGTCTTCGCCGCCGCCGGCTGGATGATCACCCCGGCCGCGCCGTGGGTGTTCTGGGTCGCGTCGCTCGTCGGCTTCGTGCTCGCGCTCGTCAACATCTTCAAGAAGGAGCCCTCGCCGGCGCTCATCCTCGCCTACGCCGCGGCGCAGGGCGTCTTCCTGGGCGGCATCTCGCTGATGTTCGAGTCCCAGTGGTCGGGCATCGTCGCGCAGGCGGTCATCGGCACGCTGGCCGTCGTGGGCGTCACGCTCGCGCTGTTCGCGACCGGCAAGGTCCGCGCGTCGAAGAAGGCCACGAAGGTCTTCCTCATCGCGATGGTCGGCTACCTGGTGTTCTCGCTCGTCAACGTCATCCTCATGTGGACCGGCGTGAACGACGACCCGTGGGGCCTCCGCGGGGTCGAGATCGCCGGCATCCCGCTCGGCCTGATCATCGGCGTGCTCGTGATCCTGCTCGGCGCCTACTCGCTCGTGCTCGACTTCGACATGATCCAGCAGGGCGTGCGCAACCGCGCCCCCAAGAAGTACAGCTGGACCGGCGCCTTCGGCATCATGGTCACCGTCATCTGGCTCTACCTCGAGATCCTCCGCTTCCTCGCCATCGCGCGGGACTAGCGACAGCCTCACGCACGAACGGCCGCCCCGCGGGGCGGCCGTTCCGCGTTTCAGACGGATGCCGCGGCGGCGCGTGCTCAGGTGTCGGATGTCACGGCGAGCCGTCATCCGCCCGGCCGCACGCCCCGGCGGCGCGTTCAGCGCCCGAGCGACTCCACCGACGCCCGGATGGCGTCGGCCGACGCCCGCAGCTGCCCCACCTCGTCGGACGAGAACGGCACGCCCTCGAGCGGGAACGCGCCGTCGCCGCCGACGACGCACGGCACCGACAGCGCGACGCCGTCGATCCCGTACCGCCCGTCGAGCACCGTGCTGACGGGCAGCACCGCGTGCTCGTCGTCGAGGATCGCCTCGACGATGCGCGCACCCGCGAGCCCGATGGCCGAGTTGGTGGCGCCCTTGCCGCGGATGACCCGGTAGGCGGCGTTCCGCACCTCGTGGGCGATCTCGTCGAGCTCGCCGGGCGTGAACGGGTCTCCGCCCCTCCAGTCCATGATCGGCACCGGCCCGATGCGGGCGTTCGACCACAGCGGGAACTCGGTGTCGCCGTGCTCGCCCACGATGTCGGCGTGCACGCTCGACGTCGACACACCCGCTCGCGCGGCGAGCAGCCAGCGCAGGCGCGACGTGTCGAGCACCGTGCCCGAGCCGAACACGCGGTTCGGCGGCAGGCCGGTGATGCGCTGCGCCACGACCGTGAGCACGTCGACGGGGTTCGTCACGAGCAGGAAGATCGCGTCGGGCGCCCGCTCCTGCAGCGAGGGCAGGAGGTCCTCGAGGATGCGCACGTTGGTGTCGGCCAGTTCGAGCCGCGACTGCCCCGGATGCTGCTTCGCTCCCGCCGTGACCACGACGACGTGCGAGCCCTCGACCACCGACAGGTCGGTGCCTCCGGTCACCCGCGCATCGGTGAACTGCGTGCCGTGCGCGAGGTCGAGCACCTCGGCATCCACCTTGGCCGTGGCGATGTCGTAGAGCGCGACCTCTGCCGCACTCCCCCGGATCAGCGCCGCGTACGCGACGCTCACCCCCACGCTTCCCGCACCGATCACCGTGAGCTTCGTCCGCGCTGTCGTCATACGGCCATCCTGCCCGAAGACAC